>JBCBCR010000155.1:0-7930 GCA_038530495.1 Pseudomonadota bacterium
CAGATCATCGCCTTGGCCGTCATCGGCCTAACGCTGTCGACGGCGCTGATTGGTTATGCCATGCGTGACGGCATAAATTTTTTCCGCGCGCCCAGTCAGATCCTCGCCGAACCGCCTGGCCCGGCCGAGGTGTTCCGCATCGGCGGGTTGGTCGAAGAAGGCTCGATCATCCGCGGGGAAGGCGCATCGATTCGCTTTTCGGTCACCGATGGGGGCGCATCAGTCCCGGTGGTCTATACCGGTGTCTTGCCGGATCTGTTCACAGAAAACGAAGGCATGGTGGGCACCGGGCGTTACATCAACGGCGTCTTTGAAGCCACGGAAATCCTTGCCAAACACGACGAACAGTACATGCCTGCTGAGGTCGTTGACGCGCTCAAGGAGCAGGGCGTTTACAAACCCTCTGACAGCTAGCGTACGCACCGGTTAAGCGGCGTTAACCAGACCGCGCGCAGCTTTGCCCCACGCCACAGGCAAAGGGGCCAAGGATGCAAACCGTCAGAGAGATTGCCGAAGAGATCGTGCACCGCGAGGGCGGTTACGTGAATGACCCGGATGATCCCGGCGGAGCGACCAATTTCGGCGTCACCATTCACACCATGCGGCGGCTTGGGCTGGACCTTGACGGCGATGGCGATGTGGATGCGCGAGACGTGCGGCGTCTGAGCCGGGCGCAAGCGATCGACATTTTCATCGATCACTATTTCCACCGCCCGCGCATTGGCGCGTTGCCGAGTGTGCTGCAGGCCACGGTGTTCGACATGTATGTTAACGCAGGCGGCAATGCCGTGAAAATCTTGCAGCGGCTGCTCAGCCAGATGGGCTACCCTTGTACGGTGGACGGCGCTCTTGGGCCGCAAACCATTGCTGCAGCTCAAAAGGCACATGATGCGGCGCCGGATCATCTGGCGGATGCCTACGGAATTGCGCGGCGCAACTACTATTTCCGCATCGCGGACCGCCGCCCGGCGAGCCGCAAATATGCCCGCACGCGCCGCGGCGGCAAAGGCGGTTGGATCAAGCGGGCCGAAGAGTTCATCTCTCCGCGGTTTCATATGGACGCAGCAGCATTCAACGCGAGGGTAGCAGCATGGGGATGATTGACCGGGTACTGGGGCTGCTTTTTGGCAGCCGCAATGTCGTGCGCGAAACTGCGGAGGTGTTTCGCGAGAACGCCGAGGCAGGCGCGGACCGTGCCTATCACGTGCAAACTCAGGCCATGCGGGCCTATGCGCATGAATTTCACGTGGCGCGTACCGGGGCGTTTGACCGGTTTATGGACGGGCTAAATCGGTTGCCGCGCCCGGCGCTTGCGCTTGGGACGCTGGGTCTGTTCGTGTCGGCGATGGTAGCGCCGCTGTGGTTTGCGGAACGGATGCAGGGGATCGCGCTGGTGCCCGAGCCGCTGTGGTGGCTCTTGGGTGTCATCGTGTCGTTCTATTTCGGCGCACGGCATCAGGTGAAATCGCAGCAATTCCAGCGCGAGATTGCGGCCAGCATGGCGCACGTGCCGCAGGTGATGGAGAATGTCCGCGCGCTGCGCGAGATGCGGGCAGAAGATGTCGGCGCGGCGGACACCAAGGGCGATGTTGCCTTGGCCGAGGTTGCACTGGCGGTTCAGGACAACGCTGCGGTCGAGGAGTGGCGCAGGGCCGCCTGACCTTGGGGTATATTGCGACATAATCGCCGGTGTCTTGGCCCCGGCGTGTGGGGTGAATATACTCCGCGTATGCTGAATGAACTGGGACATTTCGCGCTGATCCTCGCCTTTGCCGTGGCGATTTTGCAGGCGACCGTTCCATTGGTTGGTGCCTGGCGCCGCGACGCGCGCTGGATGGCGATGGCCGAACCAGCGGCGACCACGCAATTCCTGCTGATCGCGTTTTCCTTTGGCGCGCTTGTCTGGGCCTTTGTGGTGTCCGATTTCTCGCTGCGGCTGGTGACGCTGAACAGCCATTCGGCCAAGCCGTTGATCTACAAGATTTCCGGCACGTGGGGGAACCACGAGGGGTCGATGCTGCTGTGGGTGCTGATCGTGGCGCTGTTCGGCGCGATGGCGGCGTGGTTCGGTGGCAACCTGCCGCCCACGATGCGGGCGCGGGTGTTGGCCGTGCAGGGGGCGATTGGCGTGGCCTTCCTCGCTTTCATCCTGTTCACGTCGAACCCGTTTTTGCGCCTTGTCACGCCGCCCTTTGATGGGCAGGACCTCAACCCGCTTTTGCAGGATGTCGGTTTGGCGCTGCACCCGCCGTTCCTGTACCTCGGATATGTCGGCCTGAGCATGGCGTTTTCCTTTGCGGTGGCCGCGCTGATTGAAGGGCGCGTGGATGCCGCGTGGGGCCGATGGGTGCGGCCTTGGACGCTGGCGGCGTGGGTGTTTCTGACCATCGGGATCGCGCTGGGGTCGTGGTGGGCCTATTACGAGTTGGGCTGGGGCGGGTTCTGGTTTTGGGATCCGGTGGAAAATGCGTCGTTCATGCCGTGGCTGCTGGCCGCCGCGCTGCTGCATTCGGCCATCGTTGTGGAAAAGCGTGAGGCGTTGAAGTCGTGGACGATCCTGTTGGCCATTCTCGCCTTTGGGTTTTCGCTGATCGGGACATTCATCGTGCGGTCCGGTCTGCTGACATCCGTGCATGCCTTTGCAAATGATCCCGAGCGGGGCGTGTTCATTCTGATGATCATGGGCTTTTTCATGGGCGGGGCGCTGCTGCTGTTTGCGCTGCGCGCCAGTGCCATGGAAGCCAAAGGCGTGTTCGGCATGGTCAGCCGGGAAAGTGCGCTGCTCGCGAACAACCTGCTGCTGGCGGTGAGTTGTTTCGTGGTCTTTGTCGGCACCATGTGGCCGGTCGTGGCCGAGATGTTTTTTGACCGCAAGCTGAGCGTGGGGCCGGTGTTTTTCAACATTGCGTTCACGCCATTCATGGTGCTGTTGGGGCTGATCCTGCCCATCGGCGCGATGATCCCGTGGAAGCGCGGACAGGTGCGCCGCGCCATGCGGCCTTTGCGGATCGTGTTTGTGCTGGCGTTGGCCTGTGCGGGCCTCGCTTGGGCCATGAACACCGGGCGCAGTCTGATCGGGCCGATGGGCGCGTTTCTGGGCGCGTGGCTGGTGATGGGCGCAGCGGTGGACCTTGCGTCGCGCACCGGCAAGCATTTTTACCCTGCGCGCCTGTTCCGCCTGCCGCGGGCCGATTGGGGCAAGGCAACGGCCCATGCGGGCCTGGGCGTGACGATGCTGGGCATCGCGGGGCTGGTGTCGTGGCAAAGCGAGGATATCCGCGTGGCGCAGCTCGGGCAGCCCTTTGAGGTCGCGGGCTATACCCTGACGCTTGATGACGTGCGGCAGGTCGAGGGGCCGAATTACCTGAGCACGATGGCCTTTGTCACGGTCGAACAGAATGGCCGCGAGGTGGCGCAGCTGCGCCCGGAAAAGCGGGTCTACCCGGTGGCACAGATGCCCACGACCGAGGCCGGGATCGACTATAACCTCGCGCGGGATGTTTACGTCGTCATCGGCGATGCGCAGGCAGGCGGGGGCTGGGCGATCCGCACTTATATCAAGCCGCTGACCAACTGGATCTGGATCGGGTGCGCATTGATGTCGTTGGGCGGGCTTCTCAGCCTGAGTGATCGGCGCTTCCGCGTGGCC
The DNA here is from genome assembly GCA_038530495.1 of Pseudomonadota bacterium. Taxonomy (GTDB): domain Bacteria; phylum Pseudomonadota; class Alphaproteobacteria; order Rhodobacterales; family Rhodobacteraceae; genus Tateyamaria. Next base: position 3,650 of record JBCBCR010000155.1, read on the forward strand.
GCCGGGGCGCGCAAGCTGCCCCAAGGGATGCCTGCAGAATGATACGCGTGGCGCTTGGGCTGTGGTTGCTGTTGGCGACAGCGGCCTTTGCGCTTGATCCGGCTGAAATGCTGCCCGATCCGGCGCAAGAGGAACGCGCACGGGCGCTGGATCATGCGCTGCGCTGCGTGGTATGTCAGTCGGAGTCGGTTGCGTCATCCAATGCGCCCTGGGCCGTAGAGGCGCGGCGGGTGGTGCGCCAGCAGGTGGCAGCGGGGCAGGACGACGCTGCGATCCTGGACTTCTTTGTCGAACGCTATGGCGAGTTTGTCCTGATGACACCCCGCACGGAGGGGGCCAACTGGCTGCTGTGGGCGGCGGCACCGGCGATGTTCCTTCTGGCCCTCGGGCTGGGGTGGGGATACCTGCGTGGACGCACCCGCGCACCCGCGCGTGCCGAACAACGGCTCAGTCCCGAAGAGGCTGCCAGGTTACGTGAGATCATGGACGAGTAAGGGGCTGTTCTGAACCGTTCGGTTTGGTTAGACAGGACCGAACCGCACCGGAGCGCCCAATGAATTACGAAACCATAACCTACGACCTGACCGACGGCATCGCCACAGTCACCCTGAACCGGCCCGAGAAGATGAACGCGCTCAGCACGCAGATGCGGGCGGAAATCACCCATGCGGTTACCGAGGCTGGCAAAGACGCGCGTGTCGTGGTGATCACGGGCGCAGGCAAGGCGTTTTGTTCGGGTCAGGATCTGGGCGACCGCGCGAATGCGGCTGACATCGATCTGGAACGCACGCTGCGCGACGAATACGAGCCGATGATCAGCGCCATCGTGAATTGCCGGGTGCCCACAATTGCGGCGGTCAATGGCGCAGCGGCGGGGGCAGGGGCGAACCTAGCGTTGGCGGCGGACGTCGTGATCGCGGCGGAGAGCGCGTATTTCATGCAGGCCTTTACCCGGATCGGGTTGATGCCGGATGCGGGCGGCACCTACGTGCTGCCGCGCACGATGGGCATGGCCAAGGCGATGGGCGCAGCACTTTTTGCCGACAAGATCAGCGCGCGACAAGCCGACGCGTGGGGCATGATCTGGGAAGCCGTGCCCGATGACACCTTTGAGGGCCATTGGCACGGTCGCGCGATGCATCTGGCCACAGGGCCGACACAGGCATTCAAGGCGGTCAAACGCGCGATCCGCGCAAGCTGGAACAACGACATGGACGCGCAACTGGCCGCCGAGGCGCAGGCGCAAGGCAAGTGCGGCAAGACCCGCGATTTTCGCGAGGGGGTGCTGGCCTTTACCGAAAAGCGCAAGCCGGGGTTCGAGGGGCGCTAGCCGCCCCTTTACCGTTCACGTGAGTTGCACGATGAAAAGGTCGCCCGGCCCAACGTCAAAGAAATCGACACCGGGCAACGTCGCGAGGACGCCGTTTTCCTGATTTGACAAGGCAATTTCGATTGTCAGTTCGCCGGAATCCGTTTCGGCAAAGAAAACGTTGGGGGCTGTTGGGCCTTCGTAATTATAAACAATCACGTCCCGCGCCGGGTTGAAATCCGTGATGGTGACCGGTTCGCCGGGCGTCACCCAGTCACCGATGTCGACGATATCGGCCCCGCTGCCGGTGGTCACAACGTCGTTGCTGCCGGCAATGATGTCATCGTCGCCAACGCCGCCGTTGATCGTATCCGCCTCGCCGGTTTCGCCAGCAAGATCAATGAACCCGGTCAATGATGTAGGCACAAAGCCGGTCTGATCGATTTCGTCAAAGATCGCTTCGCTGTCAAAAATATCGGCGCCGATCAGCAGGTCGTTGCCCACATCACCCTGCAGCGTGTCTTCGCCCGCATCGGCAAAGAGCACATCCGCCTCGGCACCACCACGGATAAAATCGTCACCCGTGCCGCCAACGATAACGTCAAAGCCGTCCTGCCCGAAAACGCGGTCATCATCGGCGCCAGCATCAATCAGATCGTTTCCGCCACCGGCAAAGATCGTGTCATCGCCGCCGCCGGTGTCGAAGGTTTCGGCAGCGTCGCTGCCGCTGGCGCTGTCTGCGGTTTCAGTTGATGTTGTTGTTTCGTCGTCGTCGTTGATCAGTACACCGACCAAACCGATGCCAAGCAAAGCAAGCAATCCAATGCCAAACAAACCAAATCCCCCCGGACAAATTATTTACCAATGTCATATGGTTAACACGGGGTTCGGGTGGGTTCATACAGGTTTTTGTCACGAAAAAACCGGCAGTGTTTCTTGGCGTGAAACACTGCCGGTTCTGCGGGTGCATTGTCGCCCTTTGGGCGTATTCAGCGGCTTTCGATGTCGACGTAGTCGCGGGCCGTGTCGCCCAGATACAACTGGCGCGGGCGGCCGATCTTGTTCTGCGGATCGGCGATCATCTCTTTCCACTGGCTGACCCAGCCGACAGTGCGCGACAGGGCAAAGATCGGTGTGAACATCGACGTCGGGAAACCCATCGCCTCGAGAATGATGCCGGAATAGAAGTCCACGTTCGGGAACAGCTTTTTCTCGGCAAAATACGGATCGGCGAGTGCCTGTTCCTCGAGCGCCTTGGCGGTGGCAAGGATCGGGTTGTTGTCGACGCCCAGCAGTTCCAGCACCTCGTCCGCGGACTGTTTCATCACCGTCGCGCGCGGGTCAAAGTTCTTGTAGACGCGGTGGCCAAAGCCCATCAGGCGGAACGGGTCATCCTTGTCCTTGGCGCGCGCGATAAACTCGGGGATGCGGTCAGGGGTGCCGATTTCCTTGAGCATCTCGAGGCACGCCTGGTTGGCGCCACCATGCGCGGGCCCCCAGAGGCAGGCAATGCCCGCGGCGATGCAGGCAAACGGGTTGGCGCCCGAGGACGACGCCAGACGCACAGTCGAGGTCGAGGCGTTCTGTTCGTGATCGGCGTGCAGGGTAAAGATGCGGTCCATGGCGCGGCTGAGGATCGGGTTGACCTCGTAATCCTCGGCCGGAACGGCAAAGCACATGCGCAAGAAGTTCGACGCGTAATCCAGATCGTTGCGCGGATACACGAACGGCTGACCGATGGAGTACTTGTAGGCCCACGCCGCGATGGTCGGCATCTTTGCGATCAGACGGTGCGAGGCAATCTCGCGCTGGCGTTCGTCGGCGATATCCGTGCTGTCGTGATAAAACGCTGACATCGCGCCGACCACGCCGACCATGATCGCCATCGGGTGCGCGTCGCGCCGGAACCCGCGGAAGAAATTCTGCATCTGTTCATGCAGCATCGTGTGACGGGTGATGGTGCTTTCGAATGCTTCGAGATCGGCGGCAGATGGCAATTCACCATAAAGCAGCAGGTAACACACCTCGAGGTAATGCGATTTGCTTGCCAGTTGATCAATCGGGTAGCCGCGGTGCAGCAGGATTCCCGCGCCGCCGTCGATATAGGTGATCGTGCTGTCGCAACTGGCCGTCGAGGTAAATCCGGGGTCGTAGGTGAACACGCCTGCCTGGCCATACAACTTGCGAATATCCAGCACATCCGGCCCTTCGGTGGGCGAGTAGATGGGCAGATCATAGCTGTTGTCGCCAATGGTCAGCTTTGCTGCTTTGGTGGTGTCTGCCATGGTCATGTTCCTTTTCCAAAAGGGCAGGCGCGTCTGCCCAGTTCATCGCATGCGATGACCTTTCGTTTGGCTGCTTTTTATGAACGAAACCTAAATCCGATCAGGCGGCAGCGTCAGTAAGCCGGGCCAGGGTTTCGTCGCGTCCCAGAACCAGCATCATGTCAAAGACCGAAGGGGTAACAGCGCGCCCGGCAAGGGCTGCCCGCAACGGGCTGGCAAGCTTGCCAAACTTGGTGTCGCGCGCCTCAGCAAATGCGTTCAGCTCCGCCTCCAGAGTGTCTCGGTCCCAGTTAGCGGTTTGCAGGTGCGGCGTCAATTCTTTCAGTATACTACGGGATACCGTATCAAGCGCCTTGGCCGCCTTCTCGTCCGGCTCGATTGGCCGTGATGTCAGGATAAAATGAGCTTTATCAATGAGTTCAGGAAAGGTCTTGGACCTTTCTTTGACGTGCGGCATCGCGGCAATGAGTCCATCGGCTTGGGCAGTGGTCAGCGACGTTTCTCCCGACGCGAGAAGGTATGCCGCGATTTCTTGCTGCAGTGCGGCGTCATCCGTTGTCGCAATGTGCTGGCCGCTGAGGCTTTCGAGCTTTTTCAGGTCGAACCGCGCCGGGCTTTTGCCTATGCCGTCCAGATCAAACCACGCAAGCGCCTGATCATCGGTGAAAAATTCATCGTCGCCGTGGC
>JBCBCR010000156.1:0-7870 GCA_038530495.1 Pseudomonadota bacterium
GGATCAGCGCCGAAAGTCCGATCAGGATCGAAAAGCAGCCCCCGAAAAACGACGCCGAATAGGCCAGCGCCAGCCCACGCGCCGCCTCGCCCCGGCGGGTCATGGCATAGCCGTCATATGTCGTCAGCGCGTTAACCGGCGTGCCCGGCGTATTGATCAGGATCGCGGGGATCGCCCCGCCATACATGGATGAACCGTAAACCCCGAGCAGCAGCACTAGGCTCACCAGATCGTCCAGAAACACGGTTGCGGGCAGCAGGATCGCGATGGCAATTGCCGGGCCGATGCCCGGCACCGCACCAATCGCCAGCCCGCCCACCGATCCGATCAGGATCGCCACCAGCACCGGCAGGCTCGCGAGGTTGTCGATGCCTTGCCAGAACGCCTCCATCGTTCAGAACCAGACCTTGAAAAAGGTGCCCACGCCCTGCGGCAACTGATCATAGAGCCAGATGTTCACCGGCGTCCGGATCTGCAGCCCAGTGCGAAAAACCAGCACGATGGCAAAGCTGGTCGCCGCGCAGATCCCTATCCACCGCGACCCGCGATAGCCCAGCCGCCAGGGCAGCGCCGTGCCCAACAGCATCGTGGACACGAGATAGCCCAGCACCGGCACCAGCAGCGTGTAGACCACGAACCAGCCCACGAACTCCAGCGCGCGCGCCCATTGGCTCAGCTCGTACCGCGCATCGTTGGACAGCCGGAACCGCGCCCGCCAGCGATAGGCGCGCACAGCGCCGCGCAGGTTCCAGAGTGCTGCCGGCACAAGGATGCACAGCACCGCCATCGGTGCCACCCACCCCTGTTTCAGGATGCGCCCCAGCCGCGCGGGACGCGTGTCCGGATCGGTGATGCCGAACTGATCCATCCAGTATTTCGCCATGTTCGCGGGCAGCTTGCGGTCTTCCCACCCGGTCTGGCTGAAAAAGAAAATCAGAAAGAACGCCGCCACCACCACCATGAACAGCGAAAAGATCAAATCCCCCCGCCCGCGGCGAAAGTCGGTGACATCGCGCAGGTCGATTTTGGCTTCCGGCGGACATGTGCTGGTCAGCGGTGCGGTGTCGTTGCGCACCCGCAGCGGTGCGGCGGTCGTTGCGCTGGTCAGCGTGGAGGGGGGCGTTGCAACCTTCACGCAGCGGCAGACATGGCGCGCAGACCGGCTTCGGTCGCGCTCAGGATGGTCTGGATGTCGTCAGCGCTCACCACCAGCGGCGGCGAGAAGATAGCGTTGTTGCCCGACACCCGGATCATCACGCCCGCCTCATAGGCCGCCTTCTGGAACGTCAGCGGCAACGCTTTGCCCACCGGTGCCTTGGTCGCGCGATCCGACACAAACTCGAGCGCGCACATCAGCCCCTCGCCGCGCACGTCGCCAATGACGTCAAAGCGTTCGGCCAGATCCATCAACCCGGCCTTGAGTTCCGCGCCGCGCGGGCCAGCGTTTTTCCACGGCTCGATCCGCATCGTCTCGTGCAGTGCAGCCAGCGCCGCAGCGGCCCCTACCGGGTGGCCGGAATAGGTATAGCCCTGATCAACCGATCCTGCGCCGGTGCGGTCCTCTTCGAACACGGTGGCGACCTTTTCCGCGATCATCACCGCGCCAAAGGGGAAGTATCCATTGGTGATCGCCTTGGCGGTGCAGATGAAATCCGGTTGCACACCCCAGTGGCGCGACCCGCTTTCTGATCCAGTGCGGCCAAAGGCGGTGATCACCTCGTCGGCGATCAACAGCACGCCATGGGCATAGCAAATCTCGCGGATCATCGACATGTAGCGCGGGTGCGGCGGGATCACCCCGCCCGCGCCCTGAACCGGTTCCATGATGAACGCAGCGACCGTGTTGGCCCCGTGAAACGCGATCTCGCGTTCCAGCATCGCGGCGGACCGTTCCGCCAGCATCGCCGCGTCCGTGGCCCCAAGTGGATTGCGATAGAGGTACGGGCCCGGGATATGGTGGCATCCCGCCAGCAGCGGCTCGTAGGCATTGCGGAACTTGGCGTTGCCATTGACCGACGCCCCGCCGAAATGCGTGCCGTGATACCCTTTGTCGAGGCTGATGAACTTGGTCCGCGTCCCCTCGCCCCGGATGCGGTGATACTGGCGCGCGAGCTTCAGCGCGACCTCGATGCTGTCGGACCCGCCCGAGGTGTAAAAGCTGCGCGTCATCCCGTCGGGGCCAAAGAAATCCGCCAGCAGATAACCCAGTTCTATCGCCCGGTCGTTGGAGGTGCCGCGGAAGGTGGAATAGTAGGGCAGCGCATCGAGCTGTGCCGCGATGGCGTCCTTTACCGGTTGGCAGGAATAGCCGAGGTTCACGTTCCACAGCCCCCCCACCGCATCCAGCGTGCGGTGCCCGTCCACATCGACGATTTGCACGCCGTCGCCACCGGTCAGGATCGTGGGCGGGTTGTCCATGCTGTCGGCAGGATGCGCCATGGGGTGCCAGAACTGGCGGCCGTTCTGTTCCTTGAGGAAATTGCTGTCTTTCATCGTCCGACTCTCGCGGGTGTCCTCGGTACTCTGCGGGCATGGCGCGTTTTGGGCAACATGCATCTGCAACAGGTCCCCGGCCAAAAGCCCCTTCTCTTTGCCGCAACCGTCGTGCCAGAAACGCCGCGTAGGGTGCGCATTCACTGCGCACCGCACGGGGAGAGAGCAAATGAGCTGGGATGATTTCGCCGAAAAGGCCAAAGAGGCCGCCGATTGGGGTGCACAATATCACAAAACCTTGCGCGATCGGCCCGTGCGCGCCCAGACCCGCCCGGGTGAGATCGCTGCCCAACTGGCCGACAGCCCGCCCGAAACCGGCACACCGCTCGACACTATCGTTGCTGATTTCGAACAGATCGTGATGCCCGGCATCACGCATTGGCAGCACCCGCGGTTCTTTGCCTATTTCAACTCGAACGCTGCGCCCGCCTCGGCGCTGGCCGAAGTGCTGACAACCATCATCGCGCCACAATGCATGCTGTGGCAGACCTCGCCCGCCGCGACCGAGATGGAGACCCGAATGCTCGACTGGCTGCGACAGGCGATTGCCCTGCCCGAAGGATATGCAGGCGTCATTCAGGACAGCGCATCGTCGGCCACTCTGGCCGCGGTGCTGACGATGCGCGAGCGGGCGCTGAACTGGGCGGGCAACGTGGCGGGTCTGTCGGGGCTGCCGCAGACCCGCATCTACTGTTCGGATCAGGTGCATTCGTCGATTGACCGCGCCATCTGGGTCGCCGGTATAGGGCAAGACAACCTGGTCAAACTGCCCAGCAGCGGCCCCCTGCGCGGCATGGACGTGGACGCGCTGCGCGCGGCGATAGCTGCGGACAAGGCCGCCGGTCTTGCCCCCGCCGGGATCATCGCCGCCGTCGGTGCCACCGGCATGGGCGCGTGCGATGATCTGGACGCCGTCGCGCAGGTGGCCGAGGACGAAGGCCTCTACACCCATCTCGATGCCGCATGGGCTGGCACCGCCATGATCTGCCCCGAATTCCGCGACCTCTGGCACGGTGCTGACCGCTTTCACAGCGTCGTGTTCAACCCGCACAAGTGGATGGGTGCCCATTTCGATTGTGCTGCACATTTCCTGCGCGACCCTGACATGTTGCGCCAAACCCTCGCCATTCGGCCTGAATACCTGCGCACCCATGCCGAAGGCGACGTGACAGACTATTCGGAATGGTCAGTGCCCCTCGGCCGCCGTTTCCGTGCACTGAAACTGTGGTTCCTGATGCGCCACTACGGCATGGAGGGCTTGCGCGACCGCATTCGCGATCACGTCGAATGGAGCCAGTCGCTCTGCCACCGCATCGCCGCCCATGACGCGTTCGAGGTGATCACCCAGCCGATCCTGTCACTCTGGACCTTCCGACCGGCAGGTGCCGACGATGCGCAAGTGCAAGCGCTGGTGGACGCAATCAACGACGATGGCCGCATCTACCTGACCCAAGGCATGGTTGACAGGCGCAAGGTGATCCGGTTTCAGGCCGGGCAGTTTGACTGTTCGGAAAGCGATTTCGACATCGCCTATGACACGATCATTGAGATTTGGGACCAGATCGGTAGCTAGCCGCGCTGCGCCAAAAGCCGCGCTGCCGCGCCACCCAATGCGACCGTGTGCGACGTGAACAGAAATGCCGGGATGCGGGCGAACTGACCGCCAAACTTAGCCTCCGCCCTGAGCGGCGCCAGCACCCGCGCCCGCCGGGAGGGCGACAGCAGAAACTGCGCTAACGAGCCATTGAAGAATATCCCGGCCTTGGGAAAAAACGCAAACGCCAGTTCGCGCACCATCTGCCCCAGTGCGTCCGTGATCACGTCGATGGCTTCGCGCGCGCGCGGGTCGTTGGAATTGGCAAGCTCCTCTGCACTTGCCACGTCGACCCCTATCACCTTGCTCAGCCCCAGCAGCCCGACACCGGAAAAAAGCGTCTCAACCGTGTCAAAGCTGCGCGTGTCCTGCAAGTGGGCCTGCAGGATGTTCATGACACTGTCAGGCAAGCTGGCGTGGCCCTGTTCCGAAATCAGCACCGCTCCGCTTGCCATGTGCACAGGAGCCACGTTGAACCCAGTACCCAGCCCGATCACCAGCCCCTGCCCCGGCAGACCAAGCAATGCCTCGGGATGCAATGGCTCGACCGCATCTGCAGGCACCGTCGGGACCGCCTGACCCAACGCTTCGAGGTCGTTCATGAGGCTGACGGACGTCGCGCCACAGGCATCCGCGACCCGATGTGCTTCGATATCCCAGTTGCGGTTGGTCAGCCGTGCAGTCCCGTCCCCCACCGGCCCCGCAACCGCAACCACCATTGGGCCGTCTGCCGCCCGCCCGCCGAGGTAATCCCGCGCCAAATCCTCGAAGCTGTCGAACGCGGCGTTGGCCCGCCGTGCAACGGTATCCGCGATCACGCCGTCGGGCCCGACAAACGCCATGCGCGTGTTCGTGCCGCCCACATCGGCGACCAATCCCAAACTGGTGACTGACGTCATCGGAACCCCACCTGATCCATAGGCTGACTCGTGTATGTGATTGGGTTTGAGCGCTTCGCGGGGCAAGGTCAACCGCGTTTGCACCCGCGTGCAAATCTTTGCGCGATCTGGTCTGGCCAATCCCGCGAGGCTGAGGCAGAACCAAGGTGCGCTACCGAGGATTGTCATGGCACGCACTGCTCTCGTCACCGGGTCCGCCGGATTCATTGGCTTTTTCACCGGCCGCGCCCTGCTCGAAGCGGGTTGGACGGTGGTGGGGCTTGATGCCATGACCGACTACTATGACATCGCACTCAAGGCGCAGCGCCGCGCCATGCTGCGTGATCATGAAGGTTACAGCGACGTCAAGGGACGGCTCGAGACGCCAAACCTGCTGCATGACCTGTTCGCCACGCACAAATTCGATGCGGTCATTCACCTTGCGGCTCAGGCAGGTGTGCGCCATTCGATCGAAGCACCGCGCGACTACATCGCTGCGAATATCTCGGGCACTTTCGAACTGCTCGAAGCCGCGCGCGCCCATCCACCCCGGCATTTACTGCTCGCGTCCAGCTCCTCAGTCTATGGCGCCAGCACCAACATGCCGTACCGCGAAGCGATGCAAGCCGATCACCAGCTGTCGCTTTATGGCGCGACAAAGAAGGCGACGGAAAACCTGTCGCACAGCTATGCGCATCTCTACGGTCTGCCCACCACGCTGTTTCGCTTTTTCACCGTCTACGGGCCTTGGGGCCGGCCCGATATGGCGCATTTCAAATTCACCCGCGCGATCCTGAACGGCGATCCCATCGACATCTACAACCACGGCGAAATGCGCCGCGACTTTACCTATGTCGACGATCTGGTGGCCTCTATCGTGTCGCTCATTGACGCGGTTCCCGGTGACACGCCGGTGGCGGGCGACAGCCTGTCGCCCGCAGCCCCTCATCGCGTGGTCAATATCGGCAACGGCGCGCCGGTTGGCCTGATGGACTTTGTGTCCGCCATCGAAACCGCCTGCGGCGTCCAAGCGCAAAAGACATTTCACCCCATGCAACCCGGCGACATCCCAGCCACATGGGCTGACACCACGCTGCTCGAAGCGCTCACAGGCAACCGCCCGACCACCCCGCTGCAAGCCGGGGTCGACGCATTCGTGACGTGGTACCGCGACTACTACGACGTCTAGCGCGCGCCGCGCCCCTTCTCTGTTTCCAAAAAATCCTCCCCGAAGGGCCCCTTTCCACCGGGCCGCCGGGTCGCTATGACGCGCGCAAGCTTCACGGAGAGTGCCATGTCCTTTGATCGCTCAATCAAGATCGCCCCCTCGATCCTCGCCGCCGATTTTGCCAATTTCGGCGCGGAATGCGTCGCGGTCGAGGCGCAGGGCGCAGACTGGATCCATGTTGACGTCATGGATGGCCATTTCGTGCCCAACATATCCTTCGGTGCAACCACCTGTGCCGCCATTCGTCCGCATATCAAAGGCGTGATGGACGTGCACCTGATGATCGCCCCCGTTGACCCCTACATCGACGACTTTGCCAAAGCGGGCGCAGACGTGCTGACCGCGCATGTTGAGGCGGGCCCGCACATTCACCGCACGCTGCAGGCGATCCGCGGCGCAGGCATGAAGGCGGGCGTGGCGCTTAATCCCGTCACCCCGGCTGCGGCGGTGTCCGGGCTTTTGGACATGGTCGATCTGGTCTGCGTCATGACGGTCAATCCAGGCTTTGGTGGTCAGAAATTCATCGACATGACTGCCAAGATCGCCGAGCTGCGCGCCATGATCGGCGATCGCGAGGTGCATATCGAGATCGACGGCGGCGTCGATCCAACCACTGCTCCCTTGGTGGCCAAGGCCGGTGCTGACGTGCTGGTGGCGGGCTCTGCGGTGTTCCGCGGGGGATCGGTCGCCGATCCTGCGCCCTACGGCACCAACATCCGCGCCATTCGCGACGCTGCCGAAGGTGTTTGGGCCTAACGGTTTCCGCTTCGGAAACCGGCCGGAAATCGACACGATTTCCGCCACCGCTTCAATCCGTCAGTTGATCCGCAAAATGCGCGAGCAGCTTGTGCTTGAGGATCTTGCCCGTCGGCGCGGCAGGCAGCGTCTCGGCCAGAACGTATCGCGCAGGGCGCTTGTACCCGGCGAGACGTCCCGCCGCAAAGCTGCGCAAGGCATCTTCGGTCAGGCCAGCGCCCACGGCAGGCTGAACGAAGGCGACAACCTCTTCGTCCCCCTTTACGGCACGCCCCACGACCGCAGACTGCACCACGCCCGGATGGTCTGTCAGCACGGCCTCGACCTCTGGCGGATAGACGTTGAACCCGCCGCGGATGATCAGCTCCTTGGATCGGCCAAGAATGTGCAGGTTTCCGTCATCGCCAATCCGGCCCAAGTCTCCGGTGCGCAGCCAACCCTCGCTCGAAAGCACGGCGTCCGTTGCATCGGGCGCGCGGAAATACCGTTTCATGACATGTGGCCCGCGCGTCAAAACCTCGCCCGAACCTGCGCCGCCGCCCGGCACAGATGTATCAATTTCGATCTCAACGCCGGGCAGCGCGGGTCCCACCGAAATGTCTGCTGTGCCGATCGCGTTGCGCGTGGCGGCCACACCAGCGGTGCTTTCAGTCAGCCCATAGCCGTTCTGCACTGCCACGCCATAAAACGCCTCTGCTGACCGCTTCCACGCCGGATCAAGCGGGGCCGCGCCTGATGAAACGTAGCGCAGCGCATCCGACCCCAACCGATCCAGCCCGCGCCTGCGCGCCGCCGCCATGATGAGCGCATGCATCTGCGGCACTGCGGAAAACAGCGTGATGCCATCGCGCAATGCCGTCAGGGCCGCGTCTGCATCGAACCTAGGCACAAGTCGGATCATGGCGCCCTGTCCGATCGACG
>JBCBCR010000157.1:0-7820 GCA_038530495.1 Pseudomonadota bacterium
GGCAATCGACCTTCCTTTCAGTCTGGAGCGGCTGGACGACGATGTGAGCAAGTATCTACGGAACGCGGGCGCGGGTCAGACGCTCCCGATCGATCGATTGCGACACATGAACCCGCTCGCGATCGAGCTCTACAAGCGCTACAAGGTTGATATCACAGCAGATCCTCTGGAATTTGCCGTGAACAATCAGCACATGAATGGCGGGATCGCGGTGGATACCTGGGGGCGCACGAATGTCTCTGGCATCTACGCGGTCGGCGAAGCTTCAGGCACCCATGGTGTCACCCGACCTGGCGGCTCGGCTTTGAATGCCGGGCAGGTTTTTGGAACACGAGTGGCCGAACACGTTGGCGCATCGGGTGCCGCCGCAGCGGCGTCATCCGCCGATGTAACACCCGCCGCAGAAGCAGCGATTTCCGCCATCACGGACCTCATCAAAGGGGAAAGCGGGCGGTCTTGGAAAGACGTTCGGACCGAGGTGCAGGCCCGAATGAGCGATCACGCGGGCATATTGTGCACCGCTGACGACGTGACCCGGGCGATGGAAGAGGCCCGCAGTTTGAACGCCCTGATCCGCGCGCAGGGGCTCCGCGTCTCGCGCTCGGGTGAGGTGGCCCGCGCCGTGCAGTGGCAACAGATGGCCTTGGCGTCCGAGGCCGTGCTCACCACGCTGGATCACTACATCGCGCAGGGGGGCGGTAGTCGTGGGGCCCGCGCGATCTGTGATCCGGGGGGCGATGCCTTGCCGCAATCAGTTCACGGACCACTCACGGACGTGCGGTTTCGTCCAGAACGCGAGGTCGACATGACCAGCCAGCTCCGCGTGCGATTGGCCGGCACGGACGTCGTTGTCTCAGAGGTGCCAAATCGCGCCTATGGCGGCGATACCTCGTTCTTTGAGCGCGATTGGCCGGCATGGCTCACCGGTGGCATCTACGACCAAGACACCGCATCCCCATGATCGGCTTCGCGTCCAAAAAGACCGTTGCCGTGGGCGAAGCCATGATCGAGCTGGCCGAAACAGGCCAGAGCTCCTATCGACGGGGCTTTGCAGGCGATACCTTCAATACGGCTTGGCACATGGCGCAAATCCCCGACCTTGGGGTGCCCGTCAGCTTCGTCACCAAGGTCGGTACTGAAAGCTTGTCCGAAGAGTTCGTGGCGATGCTCCGCGCGGATGGGCTTGATACATCGCATGTCGGGCGCGTTTCTGACCGGACCATGGGCCTCTACCTGATTGAACTCGAGGCGGCAGAGCGCAGTTTCCACTACTGGCGCGAGACATCAGCCGCGCGTCTTTTGGCAGAAGATGACGGCTGGTTGGCACAGTCACTTCAAGGCGCGGGTTTGATCCACGTTTCGGGCATCACACTCGCAATCCTAGAGCCTCAAGCTCGCGCTCGCTTGATCTCGACGCTGGCCGCTGCACGCGAACAGGGGGCCATTGTTTCCTTTGATCCCAACGTACGCCCGCGGATGTGGGCGTCCCAACAGGACACAAGGACGGCGATGGCCCCCATGCTCAATGCGACCGACATCGCGCTGCCAAGCTTCGACGATGAAGCGGCGCTTTGGGGCGACGGATCACCCCGCGCAACGATCGACCGGCTTCGCAGCCAAGGCATTTCCGAAATCGTCGTCAAAAATGGAGGCGCGCCTGTTTCCGTGTGGGATGGTCAAGATATCGTCGACGTTCCGTGCGGACCAGTTGCAGACATTCGCGACACGTCTGGCGCGGGCGATGCCTTTAATGCGGGCTATCTCGCGGCACGCCTCTTTGGGGTCGCGCCAGCCTCTGCCGTGGCGTCTGGGCAAACCCTGTCCGCGGCTGTCCTGCAACATTTCGGGGCACGTATTCCCGCAGATCAGGTCCCTGGCCTGGCCCCCCTAGTGCGCGAAGCGGCAGACCAATGAGCATTTTCGCGGCCATCGCGCGATACGGCGTGGTTCCCGTCATTTCCATTGAGGACGCGAAGGACGCGCTGCCCCTGGCAGATATCTTGATCAATGCGGGCCTACCGGTGGCGGAGATCACGCTCAGGACACAGGCAGGTCTGGCGGCCATCCGGGAAATTGCCAAGCATCGACCCGAGATGCTGGTCGGCGCGGGAACCGTGCTGACCGAAGAGCAGGTCGATGCCGCGCAGTCGGTTGGGGCAAAATTTGCTCTGTCTCCGGGCCTCGACGTCGCGACCTTGTCGTTTGCTCAGAAGACGCGTCTTCCCTTCGCGCCGGGTGTGATGACGCCGTCTGACATACAGATCGCGTTGCGATCAGGCTGCCGCATGGTGAAGTTCTTTCCTGCGAGCGCAGCGGGCGAATTGCCCATGCTCAAGAGTCTGGCAGAACCGTTTCGCCACACCGGGCTTAGCTTCAATCCAACGGGCGGTATCTCGCTCGGTACGATGCCTGACTGGCTGACCTACCCGCCGGTGACAGCGGTAGGGGGAAGTTGGGTCGCAAGAACACAGGACATTTCGAAAGGGAACTGGGACGCGATCCACGACCGAGCAAAGGCAGCAAGGGTGGCGGCGAAAAAATACACCTCTGTTTCAAGCGCTGTCTGAAAATGCTGAATACCAACCGTGGTGACCCCAAGTCGTGTTCGCGCACGGCCCGACGCCCGCGAGCGTATCAGCGCTCCCGCAGACGGCAGGCGCAGCTTTCCCGGTCGATCACATAGCCGCCCTGTTGGTTGCAGGCTCTGGATGATGCAAGCGCAGCGTCGGTAGAAACGACTTGAGGTGCGCTTTGCGCGTTCGTGTCATCGAAAAGTTCGGCAACCAGTGCTTTGCAGCCACGCGCATATCCTGCAGCTTCAGTGAGTCTGGGCTCAAACCAGACCTCCCCCATTCCCCAGTAGCCACACGCCCCCCACGTTGCTATCCATCCCCAAACCGCAACCGACAGGACACCCATGGCCCGCCCCTCACTCAGCCTCTCCGGCGCATGGACCGGCGTCTTTGACTACGACGACCCAGCCCGCGACGCGGTGGGCTTCACCGCCGACATCACCGACATCGCGGGTGCGGTCTGGGGCGACACGACCGAACCCAATTCCTTTGCCCCCGGTTTCGGCGACCGGCTGATGGCGTCGCTGTCGGGCGCGCGTTCGGGATACGAGGTGACGTTCACCAAAACCTATATCGGCGCGGAACAGCTTTTCGAGAACGAGGTGTTCTACGCCGGCACCATCAGTGACACCGGGCAGCGGATCACGGGGACATGGCGTATCGCGGGGGTCTATGACCTGTCGGGGCCGTTCGTGATGAACCGGCTCGACGGTCAGGCGCTGGAACGGCTGCGCATGCGCACGCAAACAGCGGACGTGGACCTGTGATCCGCCGGATGGTTAAGAGATCGTGAACGCGCCCGCGCAATCATGAACGCGCGGCAAAGATGAACGGATCCCTAACGCGCCCCAGCGGCACGTTTTGTACAAAACACCCCCCGTTTTCATCAAAACCCCCGAAGAGGCCCGAAAAGGGGCCGATGGGGCACGCACGTTTTGTACAAAACAGGCCCCGTTTTCATCAAAACGGCCCAAAACCCCCACCGCACGCAAGATTAACCCCGGCCTGCGCAAACCCCCTTAACAACAGGCAAATCCGCTGCCACACTCAGCGAAACGGATACATCCACACCTTGTAGTCAGAGACCAGAACATGCGCGCGCTCGATCTCTTCTGCGGTCATTTTCTTGACCACTTCCTCCAGCGAAATCGCGGCATCCGGATCGCCGCCAATGGCGCTCAGCGTGTACCACATATAGGCGCGCACAAGGTCCGGCGCGGGCATCCCGCGCCCCACCTCGTAGTACCATCCAACCCCGCTCTGCGCGCCCGGATGCCCCTTCATGGAACTGCGCAAATACCACTCGAACGCCCGCTCGTCGTCGCGTTCGACACCCAGGCCCAGTGCATACATCACGCCGATCAGTTCCTCGGCATCCGCATTGCCCGACCGCGCCAAGGGCCACATCGCCTCATAGGCCGCCTCGTACGCGCCGGCCTCCATCAGATCGCGCGCCGCCTCCAACTCGGCCCACGCGGGGGCGGCCATAAAAACAAGGGCTATGGCAAGCTTGCGCATGTGCTTCTCCTCCTCGCGGGACCTGCGCTGGCAGACGGTCTGCCCCGGCCCCTCACGGCCGATGATTTCATCAAGGCCGACCTCAAACAAGCGCAATTGGGCCAGCTTCTGTTCTTTGATCGCATCCTGTCGGGCAACCGGAATATCGCCTGCTCCACCTGCCACCATCCCGACCTCGGCACCACCGATGGCCTCAGCCTCGGCATCGGTGAGGGGGGCGTTGGCCTCGGCCCCGACCGCACGCCGGGGCAGGGCGACAGCCGCATTGTCAAACGCGTGCCCCGCAATGCGCCAGCACTCTGGAACCTCGGGGCCCGCGATCTCAAGACCCTGTTCCACGATGGCCGTCTGACCATCGCCGACACCTACGACAACGGCTTTAACTCCCCGGCCGAGGAACGCCTGCCCCCGGGCCTTGCCAACCTCTTGGCAGCACAGGCCATTTTCCCTGTCACCGCCATGGTCGAAATGGCCGGCAACCCCAAGGAAAACGAGGTCGCAGGCGCCGTCAACAACCGCATCGACTACGCTTGGCCCATCCTCGCCGACCGCGTCCGCCACATCCCCGTCTACGCCGAAAAATTCGCCGCCGCCTTCGACCACATCACCGGCCCCAAGGACATCCGGATCGCCGATATCGCCAACGCGCTCTCGGCCTTCATGGTGCACGAATTCACCAGCATCGACAGCCCGTTCGACGCCTATCTCGCAGGCGACACCACAGCCCTCACCCCGATGCAAAAGGCAGGGATGACGCTGTTTTACGGCAACGCCGGCTGTTCGAGCTGCCACGCGGGCCCGCTGATGACCGACCAGCAGTTTCACGCCATCGGCATCCCACCTTTCGGGCCCGGCCGTACCCGCCGGTTCGATCTGATCGCCCGCGACGTGGGCCGCATGGGCAAAAGCGACGCGCTCGCCGATGCCTACAGCTTCCGCACGCCCATGCTGCGCAATGTCACGCTGACGGCGCCGTATGGCCACAACGGCGCCTACACCTCGCTCGAGGACATGGTGCGCCACCACCTCGACCCCCAGCGCGCCTTTGACGTTTGGACACCCGCGCAAGCCCATCTTCCGCCAGTGCCGTGGCTCGCCGCCACCGACTTTGCCGTGCGCGCCGACAGCCGCGAAATGGCCCGCCAACGCGCCGCCATCACCCTCCAACCCCACCTGATGAGCGACGAAGGCGTCGACGCCCTCCTCGCCTTCCTCGAAAGCCTGACCGGAGAAACCGCCCAAACCGGTCGCCTCGGCATCCCAAATTCCGTCCCGAGCGGCCTACCGGTCGATGGCCCAATCACCCGTTAACCGTTTGGCGGTATACCCGGAGAACCAAAGCGGACCCACAAGCGCAACACCAAGCCCACGCGCTGCCCCCGTTCATCTTGCCCAGAAAACTCCCCCCGGAGGGTCGGTAGGCCACCCCTGATAACGGTCCGACCGCTCGCGCGATCCATCCTTCATTTCGCCAGATAAACCGTCCCCGAAGGGCCGCTCAGCCGCCCGCGCCGACGCCCCGCCTCAGCGCCCCTTCCACACCGGATCGCGCTTCTCGGCAAACGCGCGCGCGCCTTCCAGTTGATCTTCGGATCGGTACAACGTCTCCACCGTGGCCAGCTTGCTCTGGGTGATCCGGTTCATCGCGTCCTGGAATTTGCTGTCCTCGGCGTCGCGCACGATCTCCTTGATCGCGGCATAGACCAGCGGCGGCCCCGACGCGATCAGCTCGGCCAACTCCCACGTCCGCGCCATCAGATCCGCCGCCGGCACCACCTCGTTCACCAGACCCCAGCGGTGCCCCTCAGCCGCATCGAACCACCGTCCGGTCAGCAGCAGTTCCATCGCGATGTGATAGGGAATGCGTTTGGGCAGCTTCACGCTCGCCGCATCCGCCACCGTGCCCGACCGGATCTCGGGCAGGGCAAAGGTGGCGTGATCGGCGGCGATGATCATGTCTGCACTCAGCGCCAGTTCCAGCCCACCGCCGCAGGCGATCCCGTTGATCGCAGCGATCACCGGCTTGTTCAGCCCGCGCAGTTCCTGCAGCCCGCCAAAGCCGCCCACGCCATAGTCTCCGTCCACCGCATCGCCATCCGCGGCGGCTTTCAGATCCCAGCCGGGGGAGAAAAATTTCTCGCCCGCCCCGGTGATAATCGCCACCCGCAGGTCCGGGTCATCGCGGAACGCCATGAACGTGTCGCCCATGATCCGGCTGGTGGCCAGATCGATGGCATTGGCCTTGGGCCGGTCCAGCGTGACCTCGAGGATCGCGCCCTTGGTGCGGGTTTTGATGGGGGACATGGGCTCAGACCTTTCGTATCAGCGCATCCACCGCAACCGCCCGGTCGGGCGTGCAGATCAGCGGGTTTATCTCGACCTCTTCGAGTGTCGATTGTGTCTCGAAAACATAGGCTTGCAAGGCATTTGCCGCGGCGATGATCCTGTCACGGGCCGCGGGGCAGGCCCCGCGATAGCCCTGCAGCACCGGCGCAATGGCAAGGCTGTCGAGCGCGCGCGCAATGTCATCGTCGGTCGCGGGCAAGAGCAGTGAGGCGGTGTCGCGCAGCACCTCAGTCAGCACCCCGCCCGCGCCGATGGTCAGCACGAATCCATGCGCCGGGTCGCGCACCACGCCAAGGATCAGTTCGGCCACGACCCCGTCTATCATCTCTTCGATCAGCACGGTGTCCGTCCCGATCTCTGCCGCCGCCGCCGCCACGTCGGCGGGGTCCACGTTCAACCGCACAGCGCCTGCGTCGGATTTGTGCGCCAGCCCCACGCCCTTGACCGCGACGGGCCCGTCGAATTGCGCGGCTGCTGCGCCCGCCTCTGACGCATCACAGGTCAGCAGCCGCGGCACGTCCAGCCCGTGCGGCTCCAACGCTGCCTTTGCGTCTGCCTCGGACACCAACTGCGCGGCCCCGTCCAACGCACCAGCGGACCACAGGGGCATCTCATATGGCGCACCAACATCCGCCGCGGCCTGCGCCGCATTCATGGCTTCGGCAATCCCGTTCAACGGCACCACGCCACCCGCCATCAAGCGCGCTGCGACATCCGCTGGCATCAGTTCCGGCAGACTTGCCACCACGCCCACGGGCCGCTCTGTCTGCGCACGTACGGCCAGCGCCACCTCCACGGTACACATCCACGCCGCAGGGTCCGTGGTGGGGTAGTCCACCACCGCCAGCGTCATGTCGATCTCCGGCCCGGTCATCGCCGCCCAGGCGGCGGTCATGCGCGGCACGTCGCCCCAGATATACGTGTGGTAATCCAACGGGTTGCTCAGCGCGACCATGTCGCCCAACGCAGCGCGCAGGGCGGTTGCCTGCCCGTCCTGCAAGGGCGGAAACACGATCCCCCGTGCTGCACCCATGTCCGCCATCAGGCTCGCCTCACCACCCGAACAGCTGATCGACGCCAGCCGCGCGTCCTCCAGCGGGCCAACGCAATGCAAGAGCTTCAGCGCCTCCAACAGGCTCGGCACATCATGCACCTGCGCCACCCCTAACCGCCGCAGGACCGCGGCCGCCCCGGCCGCCGACCCTGCCAGGGACGCGGTGTGCGACAGCGTCGCCGCCTGCGCCTGATCTGACGCCCCGACCTTGAGCGCCACGAGCGGCACACCGCGCGCATGTGCGGCCGCTGCCAGCGCTTCCCATTCGGTCACATCGCCGAACCCCTCGACATGCAGCCCGATCGCCGTCACCCGACGATCGTCCAGCA
>JBCBCR010000158.1:0-7712 GCA_038530495.1 Pseudomonadota bacterium
CACGATCATGATCATCGTCGCGCGGCCCACAAACAGCGCCACCTTGTCCCAGCGCCGCCAGTGCTCGAACTCCATCGGCGCATGCACGACACTGCGCACCCCGAGATAGAAAAACACCGGCATCAGCACCACCGCCGCCCAATCCAGCGGATCGGCAAAGCCGCCAAACAGGCCCGGCAGGCCCGGGGCCACGTTCTTGCGGTTGTGGTGGTCGGTGATCTGCGTGCGCAGGCTCTCGCTTTCGGGTGGAAACAGGTCGAGGATGAACACCGGCATGTGCCACACCGTCCAGCCCGCGCAGATCAGGAACAGCGTGGGCCAGACCCATTCCGCCCAGTTGCCAGTGTGCTTTTCCGTCATGGCATGTTCCTCATGTTATGGCATAGCGGGCGATGACCTCCGGGTCCGGGGATACCCCCAGCCCCGGACCCGAAGGCACCTCCACGCGCCCCCCGCGGCGTTTCACTTGGCCCTGAATGTCCAGCGGCTCGGTCAGCAGTTGATCACGAAACCGGTTTTCTGTGGTGTCAAATTCCAGCATCGGCTCCCACGGGTGCAGCCCGCCCGGCAAGGGCGGCATCGCCGCCAGCAGATGCAGGTTGCACGCCACCGCGATCCCCGACCCCCAGACATGGTTCACCACCGGCGTGTGATGCGCATGGCACAGCGCCAGCACCCGCAGATACTCCGACACGCCCCCCAGCGCGCAAACCTCGGGCTGTGCAATGTCCAAGCCACGGGACTCCAGGAGCGCGCGCCAGCCCCAGCGGCCAAACTCCGCCTCGCCGCCGCTGATGTTGACGCTCAGCCCGGCGCGCAACTCGCGGTAGCCGTCGTGATCCTCGGGTGCCACCGGTTCCTCGAACCAATAGGCGTCCAGCTCACCCAAGGCGCGGCCCACATAGAACGCGTCCGACGTGGTGTAGGCGTGGTTGGCATCGGCCATGAACCGGTACCCGTCGCCCACGCCGCGCCGCACGGCCTCGGCCAGCATCACGTCATGTTTCGGCCCCAGCCCGATCTTCATCTTGGTCGCGACAAAGCCCGCATCGCGGATCTCTGCCGCCTCATCGGCAAAGCGCGCGGCAAGGTCCGCGACAGGTTCCCGCCGCAACATCATGCCATAGCCGTAACACGGCACATCCTCGCGATGCCGCCCGCCGATCATCTGGCACAGCGGCAGACCTGCCACCTTGCCCGCAATGTCCCACAGGGCGATGTCGACCCCGCTCAGCGCCTGCATCGGCATGCCTTTCTGGCCGTGATCGCGCAGCAGGTTGTACACCTTGTGCCAGATCACGTCGCGGTCCAGCGGGTCCATCCCCAGCACCATCGGCTGAATAACCCGCTCCACGATGGCCTTGTTGGCCAGCGCCACCGCCCCGGGGCCAAAACACTCGCCCCAGCCTGTCACGCCCTCATCCGTCGTCACCTCGACCAGATGCGCGGTGCGACGGGTATAGTACTGCTGCGAATAGCCCAACTCCTCGGGCATCTCGCACTCCAGCACATGGGATGTGACACGGACAATTTTCATGGACGACCCAGCGCAGATAGAAACGGCGGAGCTCGCGCCCCGCCGTTCCCGGTCCACTCCCCCGTGACCGTTTACTGCATGGCGCCGATATCACGCAAAAAGTCGAGGTGGCTGTTCAGCAGCGCCTGACTTTCGGGCGTGGTGGCAAAGTCGGTCCACGCCGCCTGCACCGCCGCGCGGTAGGTCGCCATGTCCGCCTCGGACCACTGGTACATGTTCAGGCCCTTCTCGGCGAGCGCGACAGAGTTCTGCGCGTTCTTTACCTCGTTGATCGTGGTGTTCTTCAGGCCAAGCGCCTGCATCCCCACCTTCAGGATCGCCTTGTGGTGATCGGGCATCGCGTCCCAGACATCCTTGCGGCACGCCAAATGGTCGGCAGGCATCGAATGGAAGCCCGGATAGTTGGTGTGCTCGGCGATGTCATACAGACCCAGACCGATGTTGTTGGTCAGGTTCGCCGCATCCGCCCCGTCGATGATCCCGGTCTCGAGCGCGGTAAAGATCTCGTTGAAATCCATCACGATCGGCGACGCGCCGAGGTTTTCAAAGATCATGGTGATCACACCGGGGGGCGAGCGGAACTTCCAACCCTCCAGATCGGCCACACCCGCCAAAGGCTTGGTCGACGACAGCGATTCCGGTCCCGGAATCCACCAGCCGACGAACTCCATGTTGTACTCGTTGTAGAGATCGTTCAGCGCGTCATACCCACCGCCATGCAGCAGCCATGCATATTGCTGGTACGGGTTGGCATAGCCGCCGGTCAGGTCGCCGGTGAACTGGAACGCGGGGTTCTTGCCGGTCTGGTACGACCCGCCGGTCATGTCGCAGTCCAGAATGCCCGTCGCTGCGGCGTCAAAGGTCTCCGCCGATTTCACGACCGACGACGCATAGAACATCTCGATCTGGATCTCACCGTTCGACATCGCCGTGATGTCTTCGATGAACTCGCCCGCCATCTGACCCGACAGGGTCTCCTGGCTGAAATGCGTCTGGATGCGCAGGCTGGTTGTTTCGGCAAATGCGGCCGTTGCGCCAAGCGCAAGCGCGGCCGCCGATGCGGCAAGCATCAGCTTTTTCATGGTTTTTTCCTCCCTAAACCACAGTGGCAGACCGGACTCTCTTGGCCCGTGTTTTGCTTTTGGTATGACCAAAGTAGAATCAAGACAGGCGCGTTGGCAATTCCTAATTTCGCCCGCGCGCGATCAGCGATAGGAAGGGCGCGTCCCAACCCGGCCCCTGAAACCACAGCGAGGCGCATGTGCCATGCCCGATACCCTAGTGATCTGCCCCACCACCGACGTGATGGATGCCCGGCTGCGGGACGGCTTTGATCCCGTGTTTTTGCGCGATCTGGACGACCCGGCGGGCTGGCTCGCCGTTTACGGTCAGGACATCCGCTATGTGCTCACCGACGGACATCTGGGCGTGCCGGCCGACATCTTTGCCGCCCTGCCCGCGCTGTCGCTGATCTCCAGCTACGGGGTGGGCTACGACGCCATCGACACGGACGCCGCCACAGCGCGCGGTATCCCCGTGACCCACACGCCCGGCGTGCTCGATGCCGAGGTGGCGACCACAGCGCTCCTGTTGTGCCTGACCTGCTGGCGCGACTTCGAAGGCGCGCTTGGGCACGCTCGCGCCGGTCTCTGGGCCAACGGGTCCTACAGGCTGACCCGCACCGCCGACAACCGCTGCGTGGGCATCCTCGGCCTCGGCCGCATCGGCAAGGCATTTGCGCGCAAGCTGGCCCCGTTCAACGCCGAGATTTCCTATCACGGCCGCACCGAACAGAACGTGCCTTACCGCTACTATGCCTCGCTCACCGACATGGCCCACGACTGCGACACGCTGGTCAGCTTTGCCCCCGGCGGTGCCGCGACCCGGCACCTGATCAACGCCGACGTGATGGAGGCACTCGGCCCCGATGGCACGCTGATCAACGTGGGCCGCGGGTCCGTGGTGGATGAGGCCGCGCTGATCACCGCGCTAGACACCGGCACGCTGGGGGCCGCAGGCCTCGATGTGTTCGAACACGAACCGCACATCCCCGACGACCTGCGCGCCCTGCCCAACGCGGTGCTCAGCCCGCATGTCGGCTCCGCCACCGTGGAAACCCGTCGCGCCATGGGCGATCTGGCCATCGACAACCTTGTCGCCGCCCGCGACGGCGCGCCCCTGCTCACCCCCGTGCCAGAAAGCGCCGGGTTGCTCTAGGGTCAGGACCCTTTACTCCTACCCCCTCAATTCGTCAGATTTTCGTGTCTGGCTAGGGTCAAAGCCGCAGGAATAGTAGTTCTATTTCAAGGCATTGAGCTGACGCCAGGCGCAAAATCCGACGAACCCCTCCCGCCAAACGCGGGCCATAATGAAATCGCATCCCTCTGGGATGACGCGCACCGAGAAATGGACGCTCTCAGCCGCGTGCTTCCCTCGTCATGACAGCCAGTCGTGTCATCGGAAAGCAAACGGCTGATTCCGCGCATTTTTCGGTGTTGAGGGGGTAGGAGTAATGGGTCCTGACGCTAGCGCCCCATCCAGCCGCCATCGACCACGAGGATCTCGCCGTTCACGTAATCCGACGCGGCCGAGGCCAGAAACACCACCGGCCCCGCGAAATCCTCTGGCGTGCCCCAGCGCCCCTGCGGGATCCGCTCAAGGATCGCCTTCGACCGCACCGGATCATCCTGCAACGCCTGCGTGTTGTCGGTGGCAATATACCCCGGCGCAATCGCGTTCACGTTGACCCCGCGCCCGGCCCATTCATTGGCCAGCGCCTTGGTCAACTGCCCGATCCCGCCCTTGCTCGCGGCATAGCCGGGCACCGTGATCCCGCCCTGAAAGGTCAGCAGCGACGCGGTAAAGATGATCTTGCCCGCCCCGCGCGCAACCATGTCCCGCCCGATCTCGCGGCTCAGCACGAACTGCGCCGACAGATTCACGTCAATGACCGCATCCCACAGTGCATCCTCATGCTCGGCGGCGGGCTTGCGCTTGATCGTACCCGCGTTGTTGACAAGGATATCGGGCGCATGCCCGTCCGCGCGCAGCTGCGCGGCAAAGGCTGTCACGGCCCCCCGGTCAGCAAAATCGCAGGCGTAGCCGGTGAATTTCCGCCCTAGCGCCTCCACCGCCGCGCCCACCGCACTGCCCTCAGGCTCCAGCGTCGCCGACACCCCGATGATGTCCGCACCGGCTGCGGCCAGCGCCTCGGCCATGCCGCGCCCGATGCCGCGTTTTGCGCCTGTGACCAGCGCCACCTTGCCGCTCAGATCAAACATCTGCATCACAGGTCCCCCACTTTGATCAGGCTTTTCAACGCGTTGGGGCTGCTGTCCAAGGCTTCGAACGCCTGCTGAATATCGCTCAGCGGGCTGACATCGGTGATCACCGTGTCCGCATCGACCCCGCCCGAGGCCACAATGGCAATCGCCTTTTCGTAATCTTCCGGCTCATAGACCCGCGCCCCGATCAGCTTCAACTCGCGCCAGAAGAACTGGAACAGATCAATCTGCGGCTTTTGCGCGTGGATCGCGACCATCACGATACGCCCCCGTGTGGCCGCCACCGCCGTCATCGCATCCACCCCGGGCTGCGTGCCCGACACCTCGAACACGACATCCGCGCCCTTGTTCCCGGTCCGCGCGTTCACCAGCGCTTGCAGGTCCGTCTCCACCGGGTTCACGGTGTCAAAACCCAGCTTACGCGCAATCGCCAGCCGCGCCGCGTTCACCTCGGACACCAGAACCTTGCCGCCCGCATCCCGCGCCACCATCGCGCACAGGATGCCAATCGGCCCGCCCCCGATCACCACGACATCCTCGCCCAATTGCAACCCCGACAGCCGCACATCGTGACAGGCCACCGCCACCGGTTCGATCAACGCCGCGTGGTCCATCCGCATGTCATCCGGCAGCACATGGATCGTGTGCGCGGGCACCGTCCACACCTCTTGCATGGCCCCATCGGTATCAAGGCCAAGGAATTTCAGGTTGTGACTGATATGCGGATAACCCGCGCGGCTCGCCGGGCAGTCCAGATCCGGCTCCAGCGGGCGCACCACGACCTTCTGGCCCACCGCGAGGTCCGCAACCCCGTCCCCAAGTGCGTCGATCACCCCCGACATCTCGTGCCCCACGATCCGGTTGTGCCCCACCCGCGCGTCCATGTTGCCGTGAAAGACATGCATGTCCGTCCCGCAAATCCCGCAATAGGCCACGCGAATGGCGACCTCGCCGGGTCCCGGCGCCTGCGCCTGCGTCTCTTCCACCACGAATGTCCGGTTGCCCCGATAAAAGGCCGCGTTGATCTGCATGGTCTATCCTTTGTGCATGGCCGCATGGGCCTCTTCCAGCTTGGCCCAGTCAAACGTCACCCCGATCCCGGGGACACTGGGGGCCACGGTCAGGTGATCTTCGACCGGAACGGGCCGCGTTGTATACATATCAATCGGAAAACTGTGCACCTCCAGCCAGCCCGCATGGGGCTGCGACGCCATCAGGCTCACGTGCAGCTCCTGCATCCCGTGACTGCACACCGGAATGCCGTGCGCGGCGGCCAGCTTGGCCACCTGCAACCAGCCCGTGACCCCGCCACAGTTCGACGCATCGGGTTGAATGTAACTCAACCGACTGTCGCGAAACGCATATTCGAACTCGTGGATCGTGTGCAGGTTTTCCCCCATGGCCAACGGCACACCCGTCGCCTCCGCAATCCGCCCGTAGCCCACGTAATCATCCGGGATCGTCGGTTCCTCGAACCACAGCACATCGTGTTCGGCAAAGCCGCGCGCCGCCGCGATCGCCTGCTCCACGCTCATGGAATAATTCGCGTCCACCATAAATGCCCGGTCGGGCCCCAGCACCGCCCGGATCTCGCGCGCGCGCTCCAGATCATCGGCCAAATCGGGCTGGCCCACCTTGATCTTCACCCCGTTATAGCCGCGCGCCAGATATCCCTCGGTCTGCGCCACCAACCGGTCCAGCGAAAAGTTCAGGTCAATGCCCCCGCAATAGGCCCGGCACCGATCCGACGCCCCACCGGCCACCTGCCACAGCGGCTGCCCCATACGCTGACAGCGTATGTCCCACAGCGCGATGTCCACCGCCGAAATGGCAAAGGACGCAACCCCGCCGCGCGCCACGTAATGCACATGCCACTGCATCGCCTCATAGAGCGCCTCGATATCCGCCCCGTCCCGGCCCAGCAGGAACGGCACCAGGTCATGGGTGATCATCGCCGCAATTGCGCGCCCGCCCTTGCCCCCGGTATAGGTATAGCCTGTGCCGGTTGCCCCGTCCGACATCGTGACCGTCGCGGTGACCAGCTCGAAATGGGTGTGATCCCCATGCTTGGCATCGGTCAACACCTCGGCCAACGGCACGTCGAACACGCGCACGCGGATATCTTCGATCGTCGGCATGGCTCGGCGCATCCCCCCACACATCACCCGGCTTTTGGTATGACAATACTGCGCCACTCTGTCGAGTGCCCAGTTATTCATTGAAAAAACGGGGCCCGCGCGCCAGACTCTGATCGTACAAAAACCCGGGACGATCTTTTGACCACCAAACCGCCGAACCCACGCCCCCGTTCAGCCGACAAACTGGTGGCCAAGTTCGAACGCCTGATCCGCGACGGAAAACTGCCCGAAGGCGCCGCCCTGCCGCCCGAACGCGAGATCGTGCAGGAATTCGGGGTCAGCCGCACCGTCGCCCGCGAAGCGGTCCTGTCGCTGTCCTCCAAAGGGCTGGTCGAGGCGCGCCCCGGCTTTCGCCCCATCGTCCGCAAACCCGGCTACGAAACCGCGATCTCGGTGCTCGGCTCGCTGGTCCCGCAACTGCTCAACCAACCCGGCGGCGTCCGGAACCTCTTTGACGTCCGCATCCTGACGGAGGCGTCGCTGGTGCGCACCGCGGCGATGGAGGCGACCCGCGACCAGATCCGCGATCTCAAGGACGCGCTGGAACGCAACGGTGCCGCCATCGAGGATTCAACGCAGTTCTACGCCACCGACGTCGAATTTCACGGCGTGCTCTACGGCATCCCCGATAACCCGCTCTTGCCCGCGCTGCACCGCGCCTACACCGAATGGCTTGCCCCGCATTGGAAAAACATGCCCCGCCTGACCACACGCAACCGCGACAACTTCGACGCCCACAGCCGGATCTTCGAC
>JBCBCR010000159.1:0-7701 GCA_038530495.1 Pseudomonadota bacterium
GTTGTCTTGCCTGCCCCCGACCGCCCGAACAACGCGGTGACGCCAGCCCCCGCTTCGAACGCGATGTCCAGCGCGAAGTCTCCCGCGCGGTGGGTGATGTCGACGCTCAGGGTCATGGCGTGCCCGCAATGCGCCGCGCCACCCGGCGCGCCAGCCATTCCGACAACGCCACTGCGCCGAGGGCCAGCACGCAGGCCCAGATCACCAGCGTGGCCGCGGCACCCTCACCGCCCGGAACCTGAAGCAAGGCGTAGATCGCCGAGGGCAGTGTTTGGGTCTGGCCGGGGATGTTTGCGACGAATGTGATTGTGGCGCCGAACTCGCCAATGGCCTTGGCAAAGCCCATGACGCCGCCCGCGAGGATCCCCGGCAGGATCAAGGGCAACGTCACCGTGCGAAAGACGCCAAACCCCGACGCGCCCAAGGTGCGCGCGGCAGCCTCGAGCCCGGGATCCACCGCCTCGATGGCAAGACGGATGGCGCGGACCATCAGCGGGAACGCCATGATCAGTGCCGCCAGCGCAGCGCCGGTCCAGCGAAAGGCGAGGACAAGGCCAAGCGTGTCCTCCAGAAACCGCCCGGCAGGACCGGCGCGCCCAAAAAGGATTAACAAAAGGTAACCGGTGACCACCGGCGGCAGGACCAGTGGCAGATGCACCAGCGCGTTCAGAACGGCCTTGCCGTAGAACGTTCGTCGCGCCAGCAGCCACGCGACCCAGGTGGCCAGCGGCACGCCGATCAGGGTTGCGGTGACGCCCACCAACAGCGACAGGCGCAGCGCGTCCCACCCGGCGGCGTCCAGCATCACGGTAACGCCCGAAAGCCCGCGGCCTCGAAAACCGCGCTTTGGCTGGCGAGAAAATCGACGAATGCGCGTCCCGCGTCGGTGACGGCCGCGGCGGGGTAGCGGATCGTTTTGTGCAAATCGGGGGGTATTTTGTACAAAACCCGCACCCCCGGCTCGGCCCGCGCGTCGCTGGCATAGACGATCCCCAACGGCGCTTCGCCCCGCGCAACCAATGCAAGCGCTGCGCGCACGTTTTCGGTTTCCGCCAGGTGCGGGCGCAGGGTGTCCCACGCGCCGCTGGCCTGTAGCCACTCTGTCGCATAGTTCCCCGCGGGGACCCCCGCGTGATGCCCCATCGCCAGACGCCCTCCGTCCAGCCGGTCCAGGAGTGCAGCAGGATCCGGATCAGGCAGGTCCCGCGCGTCCGGCGGCCCGATCAGGACCAATGCCCCCGATGTGATATCGCGCGGCGCCGTGGCCAGCAGGTCGCGTTCGGCCAGCCATGTCATCCACTGCGGGCTGGCCAGGATGACCACATCTGCAGGCGCGCCGAGGCTGATCTGGCGCGCGATGGTGCCTGAGCCGGCATAGCTGACCCGCGCGTCGCCGTCCCAAGCGGCGACGATGGTATCCAGCGGTCCCTGCAGGGACGCGGCAGCAAAAATGGTCAGTGGACGCGCAATGCTGGCATTCGCGAAAAAGCTCGTGAATACAAGGGCTAAGAAAGAGGCGACCACATGTCTGACCATGGCGCGAGAGTAGGGCCAAGCCCGCACAACGCTCAAGCCCCGATTTCGAGATGCCTTGAGCGGGTTGTTGCACGATGTCCACATCATCTTGTGGATAACTCACAGGCCGGGTACAAGCTTAACTGGAAATTAATCGCTTGTTGACTTATGGTTAGCATGTTCAAAGGAGTTTCGCCCGTGACGGCACCGCTGATCAAGCAATTGCCGCTTTCGTTTAGAAATGCACGCAAGTCGGATGTGCGCACTCAGTTTGCGGCACTGTGCTTTCGCGTGAAAAACGGGGCGACGCAGGTGTTGCTGATCACGTCGCGCGGGTCCGGGCGCTGGATTTTGCCCAAGGGGTGGCCGATGGACGGGGCGGCGCCGCAAGAGGCGGCGCTTCAGGAAGCGTGGGAAGAGGCTGGGGTGACCGGAAAGGTATCGCCGCGGCCCCTGGGTCTTTATTCCTATATCAAGGAATATGACGACGACGACGATCTTCCCTGCGTGGCGATGATCTATGCGGTCAAGGTCAAATCCCTCGCCAAGGCGTTCCCCGAGGCGGGTCAGCGCAAGCGCAAATGGGTCAGCCCAAAAAAAGCGGCAGCGATGGTGGACGAGCCGGAACTGGCGCGGATTTTGAAGGACTTCGATCCGCGCGCGGTGTTTTGATCCTGCGCCACGCCGCGCTGCGATTTGTCCAATTGTCTTTTGCCGCGCGATGCCTATTTTCCAGCAACGATGATCAAGTACGCGCTGAAATGTGACCAGGGACACAGCTTTGACAGCTGGTTTGCCTCGGCCGATGGGTACGAGACCTTGCGGGCTGCGGGGCATGTGAGCTGTGTGATTTGCGGGTCATCCGAGGTCAGCAAGGCCATCATGGCGCCGCGTGTCAACGTGCCGGCAAAGTCCGCCAAAGCCGCACCGGCACCCGAGGCAAAGACCGCCGAAGACCTGCAAAAGACGCTGACGAAAATGCGCGAAGAGGTCGAAAAGAACGCGACCTATGTGGGCGGCAATTTCGCCAAGGAGGCGCGGGCGCAGTATCTGGGCGATGTCCCGGACCGGCCGATTTGGGGTGAAGCCAAGCCCGAGGAAGCCAAGTCGCTGATCGAGGACGGCGTGCCGGTGGCACCGCTGCCGTTTGTCCCATCGCGCAAGGCCAACTGAGCCCATGCATGTGGTGATCACAGGGGCGAGCCGCGGCATTGGCGCGGGGCTGGCAAACGCGTACCGCGCAGCAGGGCACGACGTGACCGGCACCGGACGGGTGCAAGGTGCGGCGGACGCGGTTCTGGATGTGACCAGCCCCGCAAGCCATGCCGCATTGGCCGAGACCCTGCGCGATCGGGCCGTTGATCTGCTGATCTGCAACGCGGGCGTTTACCTGGACCGGGGGGACGATCTGTCCGCTGACTATGCTGCTGCCAAGTGGGACGAGACATTTGCCACAAATGTCACCGGGGTGTTCCTGAGCGTGCAGTCGCTGTTGCCGAACTTGCAGCGCAGCGCCGCCCCGCGGGTGGCCATTATCGCGTCGCAGATGGGATCGAGCGTGCAGGCCAAGGGCACAAGCCTGATCTACCGCGTGTCCAAGGCCGCGGCGATCAACCTGGGTTTCAACCTGGCCCAAGCGCTGAAGGGCGACGGGATCGCGGTGGGCGTGTATCACCCCGGCTGGGTGCAGACCGATATGGGCGGTGCGGCGGCGGACATCACGGTGGAAGACGCGGTGTCGGGCCTCGTGGATCGGTTTGCCGCCCTCGGGTCCGAAACGACCGGGTGTTTCGAAACATGGGACGGGCGGGCGCATCCGATCTGATGGGTGCGCTGCCCGCTGCTGTCGAAAGGACGCGCTGACGCGCGACACGATTTTATTGAGAGACGGCTTTTCAGCCGCCTCTCGCGTGCCTCCGGCGGGGATTTTTTGGAAACAGAGAAGGGCGGTTCTTGCAACCGGTGCGCCCCGGGGCTATGGGCCACGGGACGATTTTGAGGGGCGGGGCATGCCGGTTCTTGTCATGAAATTCGGTGGCACATCGGTGGCCACGCTGGATCGCATTCGACGCGCCGCCAAACGCGTGGGCGTCGAAGTGGCCAAAGGCTATGACGTGATCGTCATCGTGTCGGCCATGGCAGGCAAAACCAACGAGCTGGTGGGCTGGGTCGGGGAAACCTCGCCGATGTATGACGCCCGCGAATATGATGCGGTTGTGTCGAGCGGCGAGAACGTGACCGCGGGTCTGATGGCGCTGACCTTGCAGGAGATGGACGTGCCGGCACGGTCCTGGCAGGGCTGGCAGGTGCCGCTCAAGACGACGAGCGCCCATTCCAGCGCCCGGATCGAGGAAATCCCGACAGACAATATCAGCGCCAAGTTTGCCGAAGGCATGAAAGTGGCCGTGGTCGCGGGCTTTCAGGGTGTGAGCGCCGAGGGGCGGATCACGACATTGGGCCGGGGCGGGTCGGATACCACCGCGGTGGCCTTTGCCGCCGCGTTTGATGCGGAGCGCTGCGATATCTACACGGATGTGGACGGTGTCTATACCACCGACCCGCGGGTCAGCGCCAAGGCGCGCAAGCTGGACCGGATCGCGTTCGAGGAAATGCTGGAGCTGGCCAGCCTCGGGGCCAAGGTGCTGCAGACGCGGTCGGTGGAACTGGCCATGCGCTACAATGTGAAGCTGCGGGTGCTGTCGAGTTTCGAGGAACAATCGGATGAGGCGGGCACGCTGGTGTGCGCCGAGGAGGATGTCGTGGAAAGCAAAGTGGTGGCCGGTGTGGCCTATAGCCGGGACGAGGCCAAGATGACGCTGGTGAGTGTCGCGGACCGGCCCGGGATTGCGGCGACGATCTTTACCGCGCTGAGCGAGGCGGGTGTGAACGTGGACATGATCGTCCAGAACATCGCCGAAGAGGGGCGCACCGACATGACCTTTTCCTGCCCCACGGATCAGGTGGCGCGGGCTGAGGCCGCGATGGAAACCGCCAAGAGCGAGGGTATCATCAACTATGCCGAGTGCATAGCCGACACCGACGTGGCCAAGATCAGCGTCGTGGGCATCGGCATGCGCAGCCACACGGGCGTTGCGGCCAAGATGTTCCAGTGCCTGAGCGCCGAAGGGATCAACATCAAGGTCATCACCACGTCCGAGATCAAGATCAGCGTGCTTATCGACCGGAAATACATGGAATTGGCGGTGCAGGCGCTGCACGATGCATTTGAATTGGAAAAGGCGGGCTGAACGGCCTTCTTCAACTATTGATTGAAAATTTGCAGGTGTGCGCCCGCTTTGCCGTTTCGCTTGGGCGCGCGCTGTGATCTAAAGTACGTCGGGATGACGACGGGATAGAACGCTGCCATGGCAGAAGGCATGGAAACCGAGAGCCGCAAGCTGCTGGGCCGCTTGCGTGACACGATGGCCGGCGATGACCCCGGCCAGGCGCGGCTGGACAAGATCACGCACCTGATAGCGGACAGCATCGGAACAGAGGTGTGTTCGATCTACCTGTTCCGCGATCCCGAGACGCTGGAATTGTGTGCGACCGAGGGGCTGAACCCCGAGGCGGTGCACCAGACACGGATGCGTTTGGGCGAAGGGTTGGTGGGCCGCGTGGCACGGCGGCGTCAGATCGTGAACACCGCCGATGCCCCATCGGCCAAGGGGTTTCGGTACATGCCCGAGACCGGCGAAGAGGTGTTTTCCAGCTTTATCGGTGTGCCGATCCAACGTCTGGGCGAAGTGCTGGGCGTGCTGGTCGTGCAGTCGAAAGAGGCGCGCGAGTTCTCGGCTGACGAAATCTATGCCCTTGAAGTCGTGGCGATGGTGATCGCCGAGATGGCGGAGCTTGGCGCGTTTGTCGGCGAAGGGGCCGCCATGGGCGCGCTGCACAGCCAGCCGACCATGTTGCGCGGTACGGTGGCGCAGGAGGGTGTGGCCGAGGGGCATATCTGGCTGCATGAGCCGCGGGTTGTGGTCACGAACCCCGTGGCGGACGATCCGCATCGCGAGTTCGAACGCCTGACCGAGGCGGTCGAGGAACTGCGCGTGGGCGTGGACAAGATGCTGTCGCTGGCAGGCGACAGCGAGCAGCAGCAGGTGCTGGAAGCCTACAGAATGTTCGCCAATTCCAAGGGCTGGATGCGGCGCATGGAGGAGGACATCAGCCGTGGGCTGAGCGCCGAGGCCGCGGTTGAAAAGGAACAATCGCTGGCCCGCGCGCGAATGGGGCAGGTCACCGACAGTTATCTGCGCGAACGGCTGAGCGATCTGGATGACCTGTCGAACCGCTTGCTGCGGATCCTGACGGGGCAGGGGGCGGACACCGGAGCGGATATGCCCGCCGATCCGATCCTCGTGGCGCGCAATATCGGGCCTGCCGAACTTCTGGACTATGGGCGGTCGCTGCGTGCGATCATACTGGAAGAAGGGTCCGTGGGCAGTCACGCGGCAATCGTGGCGCGGGCGCTGGCGATCCCGCTGATCGTGCATGCAGAGCGGGCGACGCTTGAGGCGCTAAATGGCGATCACGTGCTGGTCGATGGCGAACAGGGCATTGTGCACCTGCGCCCCGATGACACGGTTGTGGCGGCGTTCCGGGACAAGATGGCGATGCAGGCGGCGGCGGCAGAACGCTATGCGTCGATCCGGGACAAGGCGGCAGAGACACGCTGTGGCCGGACGATTTCGCTGCACATGAATGCGGGTCTCATGGCCGATCTGCCGTCGCTTGACGGCTCAGGGGCCGAGGGTGTGGGCCTGTTCCGCACCGAATTGCAGTTTCTGGTGCGCAACCAGATGCCTAAACGGTCCGAACTGAGCGCGCTGTACAAGCGCGTGCTGGATGCGGCCCATGGCAAGCGGGTGGTGTTTCGCACGCTGGACATCGGGTCGGACAAGGTGCTGCCCTACATGAAACCCAATGACGAGCCGAACCCTGCGCTGGGCTGGCGCGCGATCCGGGTGGGGCTGGACAAGCCCGGGGTGATGCGCATGCAGTTGCAGGCGTTGATCCGGGCCGCGGATGGCCGTCCGCTGACCGTAATGTTCCCCTTTGTCGCGCAGTACGAGGAGTACACACGCGCGCGTGCCGAGGTCGACAAGGCGATGGATCGCGAACGGCGGCTGGGCCACGTGCTGCCCGAAAGCCTTGAGGTTGGGGCGATGCTGGAAACGCCCAGCCTCGCTTTTGCGCCGCAGAAGTTTTTTGAAGATGTCGGCTTTGTCAGTATTGGCGGCAACGATCTGAAGCAGTTCTTCTTTGCCGCGGATCGCGAGAATGAGCGGGTGCGCAAGCGCTATGACACGCTGAACGTGTCGTTCCTGAGCTTTATCGAGCGGATCGTGGAACGGTGCGAGGCCACTGGTACACCGCTGAGTTTCTGCGGTGAGGACGCCGGACGGCCTGTCGAGGCGTTGTGCTTTGCCGCCATCGGGCTGCGCACGCTGTCGATGCGGCCCGCGTCAATCGGGCCGGTGAAATCGCTGCTGCGGCGGGCAAATCTGGACGAAGTGCGCAAGGTCATCACCGACGCGCGCCATCGCGGCGACATGAACGTGCGCCCGGCGATCAAGGCCTATTTGGCGGAACAAGACATTATTGGATAGCATTATCAGCGGCTTGCGCGACGCTTTGCACGTGCAGCATGGCGCGTGCGCTGAAATCGCGTTCGTGCGTCCATGCGTCCGTGTTTTGCGATCAGCGCGCTCTCAGAGATCCGAGATTTTGGGTGCCCATGCGGTTTGTGACAGGCCGTGATGAGTGGATAATCTGTGGATAAGTCAGTCTGGGGCGGAGCAAAGATATCACAAATACGAAAGTGTATTGCATGTTATCCACAGAATATTGCGCAAAATTGATAAAATACCGTATGCCGCCGCTTTACACACAATACGGCAAGATTCTTATCCCCAGACCGCAAAAAGCACAGATTGCTGCAGATGCAAACGCCCCTGAGGGCGTCGCGAAAACCTGCCGAAAATGAACGGTGATCAGCGCAGGCGCGCTTCGGTTGTGCTGTCAAAGAACATGACGCGGGCCGGATCGAAGGTGATCGATACGTCGGTGCCTTCGGACATCGCGTTGTCACCCTTGCTTTCGACCACGATGCGTTCGCCGGTGGGCGCCGTGAGGTAATCGTAGGCCACGCCGCCCAGCCGTTCGCGAATGTCGAGGGTGAGG
>JBCBCR010000160.1:0-7646 GCA_038530495.1 Pseudomonadota bacterium
GGTGCGGATCAGACGTGCCAGCGGATTGAACATCGCCTCGGTCGCGCACAAAATCTCGCCATCGGACAGGATGTCTGCGTCCGCGCGGATCGGTTCGACCAGGCCGCCGGCCTCGCGCACGATCAGCGCGCCCGCCGCGAGATCCCACGCGTTCAACCGCCGCTCCCAATACCCGTCGTACCGCCCGGCCGCCACATAGGCCAAGTCAAGCGCCGCCGATCCCCAGCGCCGCACACCGGCGCAGCCGGGCATAACCCGCGCCAGTTCCTGCAAGGTTTCGGGCAGGTCAGAACGTCCCCCGAACGGCAATCCGGTTGCAAAGACACATTCGATCATCGACCGGCGTCCCGACACGCGCAGGCGCTGATCGTTCATCCATGCGCCCGAGCCTTTTTCAGCGAAATACATCTCGTCCTTGGCCGGGTCATAGATCACACCGGCGACCACGCGACCCTTGTGCTCCAGCGCGATAGATACGGCCCAGTGCGGCAACCCGTGCAGAAAGTTGGTGGTGCCGTCGAGCGGGTCCACAATCCAGCGGCGGGTCGGGTCGTCGCCGTCTTCCTCGCCGCCTTCTTCGGCCAGCCAGCCATAGGTCGGACGCGCACCGCGCAATTCCTCGCGCAGGATTTCTTCGGCGGCCAGATCGGCCTTGGACACGAAATCACCCGCGCCCTTCACTGACACCTGCAGGTTCTCGACCTCGCGGAAATCCTTGACCAGAGACCGGCCCGCCTTGCGCGCGGCCTTGAGCATGATGTTGAGGTTGGCACTGCCTTGCATGAGGGGCTCCAGACGAGAACGGACAGGCGGGCGCTATACGCGGGCGGGCTGCAGTTGCCAAGGGGGCACGGACAAGCGCCAGACACACTTATGGCGCGAATCTCCCGCGAGGGTTACGCTGGTCGACAGGACATGCGCCAGATGGGGACCCGTGATGACAAAACTCTGCTACGATGGAACCCATTGGTCGACTGAAATTTCCCTGTTCCGATACTCGCGCAAAGCGAATGGGCC
Source organism: Pseudomonadota bacterium (assembly GCA_038530495.1). Classification (GTDB taxonomy): domain Bacteria; phylum Pseudomonadota; class Alphaproteobacteria; order Rhodobacterales; family Rhodobacteraceae; genus Tateyamaria. The sequence goes on from JBCBCR010000160.1 coordinate 1,018, forward strand.
GCTGGCGACATGGCACGGCCAGACCTTTGGCGGCACAAGCGCCTATGCGCTGCTCGGGCCGGATATCGCAGGGCCCGGCGGGATATCGCACAATCCGGCACAAGCCACCGGTCCCGGTTGGGACCAGGCGTGGGGCAACGCCGCCACGGGCGGTCCGGCGCTCAGCTTCAATCAGGATGGCAACATCGATTGGAAACGCGGGCACCTGCTCAATGGCGAATGGGGCGGCGACGGCGGGATCTGGGAAAACCTCGTGGCGCTTTCAGCGCAGGCCAATGCCAACCACGCCACGGTCGAGGGGCGTATCCGCACGCTGCTGAACAGTTTTCGTGCCTTTGACAGCGCCAATGGCGGGCATGCGCCCTACTGGTACTGTATCGGCTACTGGGTGCAGGCATCGACCGCACCGTGGTCAGCGGCAAACACGGCGGACGACCTCTATGCCTACTGCCCCAACATGATCAAGGTGACATGGCGCGTGATGCGTTTGACCAAACCGGTGGGCGGTCCGGGGACGTCAGCCGCGACATTTCTGAACACGGTGATGGCGCATATCCGCAACCCGCCCATAGGTGCGTTTCGGCAGGCAACCGCGGTGGAACTGGGCCATGACGGGATCCAGCAGCCGCCAGGCCTGCCCGCGGTCCTGACCAACAATGCCGCCAATTTGGCCGAGGCGGGCGGTGGTGTGCACGCGGCCCCCGCCAGCGCGCCCGCGATGGGCGTCGGTACGGCCTATGACGGGTCGGTCGAGGTGTTCCAGGACTGACCGGGTCGGCGGGCGGGCGCCTTTGCCGACAGGCAAACAGAGCCGCCCGACGACCTCAGGCTGCTTGCAGGCGCCGCGCTTCGACGCGGGCCAAGTCGATCAACTCGCTCATGTAGGGTTTGTCCCGTTCCTCGGCCCGCACCGCCGCATAAAGCCGCCGCGTGATCCCGTGTGCCGTCAGCGGCCGGGTGACGTAGTCGCTGGAATATTTGACCTCGCGCACCACCCAGTCGGGCAACACCGCCACACCGCGGTTCGACGCGACCAGCAACAAAATCACAGCGGTCAGTTCGGCCTGACGCACCGCGCGCGGTTCCACCTTGGCCGGGATCAAAAGCTGGCTGAACACGTCCAGCCGGGTGCGCTCCACGGGATAGGTGATCAGCGTCTCTTCCCGGAAATCCTTGGCCTCGACAAAGGCTTTGCGCGCCAGGGGATGATCTTTCGCCGCCACAAAGACCGGTGCGTAATCGAACAGTTCCACGAACTCCACCCCGGGCAATTCCTCCGGGTCGGACGAGACAACAAGGTCCACCTCTTCCTTGATCAACGCGGGCAGCGCGTCAAAGGCGAGGCCGGGGCGGATATCCACATCCACATCTGCCCAATTGCGCCGAAATTGCTCGAGCACCGGAAACAGCCATTCAAAACAGGCGTGGCATTCGATGGCGATGTGCATGCGGCCCGTGCTGCCCGCGCGCAGCCCAGTGAACTCGTCCTGCAGCGCCTCGACCTGCGGCAGCACTTGTTCGGCGAGGCGCAACAGCCGCAGTCCCGCATCCGATAGACGCAGCGGCTTGGACCGCCGCACGAACAGTTCGACACCCGCCTGATCCTCCAGACCCTTGATCTGATGGCTCAGCGCGGACTGGGTGATGTGCAACTGGTCCGCGGCGCGGGCCAAACCGCCCGCATCGTGAATTGCCTTGATCGAGCGCAGGTGCCGAAACTCGATATGCATGTGAACCTCATCATCATATTGAGAGTTATGAATTTGCTTCATGATAATGGCTCTGCCATATCCAATACAACCCATTGGAGACCTCCCATGACCGCGCTTTCGTTCGAAACCTTTCCCCCCAAATCGCTCGACGCGTCGTTTCACCTGTGGGACACCGTGCAGGCGCTGGCCCCGTTGGCACCACGGTTCATCTCCGTCACCTACGGCGCAGGCGGCAGCACGCAGTCGCTAACCCAGGAAGCAGCGCAAATCCTGCGCAAGACATCGGGCCTGCCGGTGGCGGCACACCTGACCTGCACCGGCCAAAGCCGGGACGAGGTTCTGGCAACGGCGCAGCGCTATGCCGACGCAGGCATCACCGACATCGTCGCGTTGCGCGGAGATGGCACCGGCAGCGGTGCCTTCGTGGCAAAACCGGATGGGTTCGCAGACTCGGTGGAACTGGTTCGGGCGCTGTCCGGCATGGGGAAATTCAACATCTGCGTCGGCGCCTATCCCGACGGCCACCCCGAAAGCCGCTCGACCAGCCAAAACATCGACTGGCTCAAGGCCAAGATCGACGCGGGCGCGACCGAGGCGATCACTCAGTTCTTCTTTGAAGCCGACAGTTTCCTGCGGTTCCGCGATGCCTGCGCCGCCGCAGGCATTACTGCCCCGATCACGCCCGGCATCCTGCCGGTCACCAGTTGGGCGCGGACCAAAGGTTTTGCCGCACGCTGCGGCACGCCGATCCCGGCGCATATCGAAACCGCGTTTGACCGGGCCGAGCGCGAGGATCGTGCTGATCTATTTGCGCTGACCCATTGCACCGACTTGTGCACCGATCTGATCGAAGAAGGCGTGGAGACCCTGCACTTCTACACGCTCAATCGTCCTGCGCTGACGCTGCGCGTGTGCCGGGCGCTGGGTCTTGTCGGGACCAACGCGGCCCTGCACGTGGCGTGATACGCCCCCTCGACGCTGGTCACTTGTCGGTCTAGCGTGCGCCGACACCACGCAAGAGATACTCATGCACGCAACCTCCCCCGCCGATCTGCTACGGCCTGATCAGATTGCCTCGATGTCGGGGCTCGCATTCATGCAGGGCATTCTTGACGGCACGCATCCCGGTCCCCCGATCGGGGCCACGCTGGGATACCGGCTGCATCACGTCGAAGCGGGCAAGGTAATCTTTCGCGGCGCGCCGGGGTTCGAGACGACAAACCCGTTGGGCACGGTTCATGGTGGCTGGTACGGCACGCTTCTGGACAGCGCGATGGCCTGTGCCGTGATGACGATGGTGCCACAAGGGTCGGTGTATACGACGCTGGAATACAAGGTGAATATCACCCGCCCCATCCCCCTTGGCACAGAGATCGAAGCTGTCGGCGTGACACAGCATGCGGGCCGATCCACCGGCGTGGCCATGGGCGAGATCCGCGGCGTTGCGGACGCCAAGCTTTATGCAACGGGAAGCACGACCTGCATCATCATGAAGGCACCAGCCGCCTAAGTCAGTCCACGCTTTTGCGGAAAAAGCAGGCAGCCCGCGCAAATCCCCCCTTTTCCCGCGAGGCAAGCAGGCGTAAGGGCGAGTGATGTCCACCACCGCTGCCCCCATGACCTACGCCGCTCATGCGCGCGCCATTGCCGTGCTGGGCCTGCCGCTCATTGGCGGTCATCTGGGCCAAGTCGCGATTGGTGTGACGGACACGGCCATGATGGGCTGGTACGGCGTGACCGAACTTGCCGCCCTGACCGCATCCGGATCGTTGTTCTTTGTGCTGTTTTTGATGGGTTCCGGCTTTGCTTGGGCCGTGATGCCAATGGTTGCCGCGCACCATGCCGAAGGCGACGATGTCTCGATCCGGCGCGCCACGCGCATGGGGCTGTGGCTGGGGATCGCTTTTGGCGCCTGCGCCATGCCGTTGATGATCTGGTCGGAGCCTCTCTTGCGCGCGTTGGGGCAGACGGATGCCGTGGCTCGGCTAGGTGCGGAATACCTGCGTGTCGCAGGTTGGGGGCTGTTTCCGGCGCTGATCGTGATGACCCTCAAGAGCTATCTGGCCGCGCTTGAACGCACGCAGATCGTGTTCTGGATCACCTGCGCGGGGGCTGTGGTCAACGGGCTGGGCAACTACGCATTGATCTTTGGCAACTGGGGTGCGCCCGAACTGGGAATGACCGGCGCGGCCATTGCATCTGTGGTCACCCAGGTGGTGATGCTGATCGGGATTGTCGCCTACACGCAAATCGTCCTGCCGCAGCACGCCATGTTCGCCCGCATCTGGCGGATCGACCCCGAGATGCTGCTGCGTGTCTTTCGGCTGGGCTGGCCCATCGGGCTGACCACGCTTAGCGAAACCGGGCTTTTCGCAGCGACGGCTTTCATGATGGGCAATCTGGGTGAGGTGCCGCTTGCGGCCCACGGGATCGCGCTGCAACTGGCCTCAATCACTTTCATGGTCCACATGGGCCTGAGCAACGTCGCCACGATCCGTGTGGGCAACGCGATGGCACGCAAGGATATAGAACATCTGGTGCGTGGCGCACAGACCGTGATCTGGATGAGCATCGCTATGGCGCTGGCCACCATCGTGCTGTTTGTCACGCTACCCGAACCGCTGATCTGGTTGTTCCTCAGCGAGGACAGCACCGACAAGGCCGCGATCATTTCGATCGGCGTTGTTCTTCTGGCGCTCGCCGCCCTGTTTCAACTGGTCGACGGCGCGCAGGTCGTGGCCCTTGGACTGCTGCGCGGGATGCAGGATACGCGCGTGCCGATGATCCTTGCAGCAGTGTCTTACTGGCTGGTCGGGATCCCGTGTTCCTACGGGTTGGGGTTTGTGCTGGGCTGGGAAGGCCCGGGCATCTGGCTGGGGTTGGTCGTCGGGCTGGCCTGCGCTGGCGTTGCGCTGATGATCCGGTTCTGGCGCATCTCGCTTCCTGAACTGCGCGCCGGCACCGATCCGGCGCAACAGGCGTCGGCCTAGCCCTTGAGCATCCGGTCCGCTTTCTTGCGGACAAGGACAGAGCGCAGATCATGCATCGCCAAAAGCAGCGCGTCCGTGACAAGTTCCAACTGCGCATCCGTCGCGCGCGACTGTGCCCAGTGCGTGGTCAGGTTCAGGTAATCCACCGCGCGGTGGATGTCGTCGATGTCCCGCTCGGCCAACGTTTGGGTACGCGAGACCATCCATGCCCTGATTTCGGTCAGGTCCGCCTCGTTCAGTTCCCTGTCACCATGCGGTTTGATCTCGCCGTTGCGGATGTTCACGACCGCAATCTGGTCCATCTCGATCCGGCGCTGTCGGTTCTCGGTATCAACACGAAACACCGCAGCGCCGTTTTCGCGCACGCGGAAATAATACTCCGGCAACTCTGTGCCCATCACCGTCCCTTTACGTCAGAAGCGCGCAAAACGCCTCGATCCGAGTGCAGGCCTCTTCCAGGGCGCTGTCCGAGGTAGCGTAGCTGACCCGGAAATGCGGCGAAAGCCCAAATGCCGCGCCGAAGACCACCGCAACTCCCGAGTGCTGCAATAGCGCCTCGGCAAAATCTGCGTCGGTTTCGATGACCCGGCCATCGGGTGCCTTCTTGCCAATCAAGCCGGCAATCGAAGGGTATACATAGAATGCACCGTCCGGCGTCGGGCAACTGATCCCCGGGATCGCGTTCAACCGCGACACCACCAGATCGCGGCGGCGCATGAATATGTCATTGTTCGGGGCCAGAAAGTCCTGCGTGCCGTTCAGCGCCTCGACCGCCGCCCACTGGCTGATGGAACAGGGGTTCGACGTGGATTGCGACTGCACCTTGCGCATCGCCTTGATCAGATGTTCGGGCCCCGCGGCATAGCCGATCCGCCAACCGGTCATGGCATAGGCCTTGCTGACGCCGTTGACGGTCAGCGTCCGATCATACAGCCCCGGCTCGACCTCGGCCGGTGTGGAAAAGACAAAATCGTCGTAGACGAGATGCTCGTACATGTCGTCGCTCATCACCCAGACGTGGCGGTGGCGCATCAGCACATCCGTCAGCGCACGCAACTCGTCGCGGTTATATCCCGCGCCTGTCGGGTTCGAGGGAGAGTTGAAAATCAGCCACTTGGTCTGCGGCGTGATCGCGGCCTCAAGCGTTTCGGGCGTCATCTTGAACCCGTCCTTGATACCGCATGCAACGGTCACAGGCGTCCCACCGGCCATGAGGACCATGTCAGGATAGCTCACCCAATAAGGCGCAGGGACAATCACCTCGTCGCCGGGGTTCAACGTGGCCATCAGCGCGTTGTAGAGAACCTGCTTGCCGCCCGATCCGATGCTGACCTGCGCCGGGGTGTAGGACAATCCGTTGTCCCGCTGGAATTTGGCGACGATCGCCTGTTTGAGCTCGGCAATTCCATCGACGGGCGTGTATTTCGTGCGGCCCGCTTCAATCGCGGCCTGCGCTGCGGCCTTGATGTTTTCGGGCGTATCGAAATCCGGCTCACCGGCGCCAAGGCCGATGATGTCCTTGCCTTCGGCTTTCAAAGCCGCAACTTGGCCGGTCAATGCAACCGTCGGTGACGGTTTAACGCGATCGAGCGACGCGGAAAGGAATGTCATTTGCAGCCCCCGGGGTAAAACGCCATAACGCGCTCTGTGATACAGGGGCTTGGGCAAAGGGCAACCGGAAAGGTTTGACATGAACGACAATGACGACTGGTACAGCCCCGACGCCAGCACATTCGGCGACCGCGTCGCGGGCGCCCGCGAAAAGGCAGGGCTCAGCCAGACCGAACTGGCCAAACGTCTGGGGATCCGCGTCGCCACGCTGCGCGCATGGGAAGACGACCTGAGCGAGCCGCGCGCCAACCGGTTGTCCATCATGGCCGGGCTTTTGAACGTCTCGATGATGTGGCTGATCAACGGCGAGGGCGAA
>JBCBCR010000161.1:0-7520 GCA_038530495.1 Pseudomonadota bacterium
CAGGGTGATCGCCGCTGTAATCAATCGGAACCTGCCGTCCGAGAGGCGTGGTGAACTGGCCCGGCACCTCGGCGTCGAGCCTTTGCTGCTGGTCCCAGCTCAGGCAGGCGCGTAAGGCGGGCAGGGGATCAAAGGCCTTCCAGTCGGCGGCGGATGACACGCCGGTCAGATAGGGCAGCAGCCACTCCTCCAACGTGTCCATAAGCACGCCTTCGCTCAGGTCTGGCAGGCTGGCATCTGTCGCCCGCAGCAGGGCCACGCGGGCGCAGAACCGTCTGGCGGCTGGGGGCAGCGACAGGCCGAGCTGCCTGATCCCGTCGAGCATGGCGCGCGCCACGGCATCCTCGGGCGCGTCCCGCCAGCGTTGATCCGACAGAATGACGGCGCCCAACCGCTCCTGTTGCCGTGCCACGACCCGGGTGTCGCGTTTCGACCAGGCGCAGAGGGCCACTTCGCTGATCCGGGTGCCGGCCACCTCTCTGATTTCGGCCTCGGTGATGGCGAGGGCCGCGCGGATGCGCGCCTCGCGCGGGTTTCCGTCGGTGTCGGTGACGACCAGATAGGGCTGGGCGGCCAACGGGTCGGCGTCAGCAAGCACCGCACCCTTGCCCCCGGACAGCACGTAGCGTGCCGCGTCCCCGGGGCGGCGGGCGGCAATCCTGTCCGGATAGGCGCGGGCCGCGTGGCATTGCGCCGAAGCGGGCGGGGCTTTGGGGGCCAGTCGCGCCAGCCGCTTTGCCTCCTGCCGCACACGGGCCAACGCCGCGCCATGCACATCCGCCGATTGCGTCTGCCCCGCCAGGGCGCGCAGCCGCAGTCCAAGGTCCGCTGTGGCCCCCCGCAGGATGTCCCGGTCCGAGAGCAGGGCCGCCAAGGGCGCCGCGTCGGTTCCGCCCAGTGTCAGCATATGGGCAAGGCGCGGATGCAGCGGCAGCTTGGCGAGCGCCGCGCCGTGTGGCGTCAGCCGTCCGTTCTCCAACGCGCCGAGATCGCTCAGCACCGCGCGCGCTTCGGCCAGTGCGGCCTCTGGAGGCGGGGTCAGAAACGGCAGATCGTCGCTGCCCCAGGCGGCAAGCTCCAGCGCGAGGCCGGTCAGGTCCGCCGCCTCGATCTCGGCCGGGGGGTAAGCGGCGAGCGCGCCATCCTCGCCCCGCGCCCACAGCTTGTAGGCCACCCCTGGGGCGACCCGTCCGGCGCGTCCCGCGCGTTGCGCGGCCTCCGCCCGCGTGACCCGCTCCGTTACCAGACGCGACATGCCGGAGCCCGGGTCGAACCGTGCCCGCCGCGCCCGTCCGCCATCGACCACAACGCGGATGTCTTCGATGGTAAGAGAGGTCTCCGCGATCGACGTCGCCAGCACGACCTTGCGCGGCCCGCCCGCTGGCTCGGGGGCAATCGCTGCGCGCTGCTCCTTGAAGGGCAGCGCCCCGAACAGCGGCCGCACGACACAGCCCGGCAGATCGCCAAGCCGCGCCTGCACCTGCCGGATCTCGCCCTCACCGGGCAAGAAGGCCAGCACACCACCCACCTCCTCTGCCACCGCCCGGCGGATAAGCTCGGCCATCGCCCCATCGACCCGCACCCCCTTGCGCAAGGGCGCCTCAAGCCAGCGTGGCTCCACCGGATAGGCGCGGCCCGCGCTGGTGATCACAGGCGCGTCCTCCATCAGCGCCGCCACCGGCCCCGCATCCAGCGTCGCCGACATCACCAGCAAAGCCAGATCAGGCCGCAACGCCCCCCGCACTTCCAGCACAAGCGCCAGCCCCAAATCAGCATTCAGCGACCGTTCGTGGAATTCGTCAAAGATCACACACCCCACGCCCGGCAAGTCCGCATCCGATTGCAGCATCCGGGTGAGGATGCCTTCGGTCACCACCTCGATCCGCGACCCCGGCACCGCCTCGCCGCGCATCCGGTAGCCGACCTGCGCGCCAACCGCTTCGCCCAATCCCGCCGCCAACCGCTCTGCCGCGGCCCGCGCGGCCAGCCTGCGCGGCTCCAGCATGACGATCTTGCCGGTGATGTCAGGCAGCAAGGCCAGCGGCACCCGTGTCGTCTTGCCCGCACCGGGGGGCGCTTGCAGAACGGCGCGGCCACTGGCCCGCAGCGCGGCCCGCACCTCTTCCAGAACGTCGTCTATGGGCAGTCTGTCCAGCATCGCCCCTTTGCACCCGGATCAGCGTGGGCCGTCAACCGCTCCTGCCTTCATCTTGGCAAATACAACTCACATCACGGCCTCTGGACTTGGCGCAACCCTCTGCCGATAAAGCGCCCATGGATATCGACGCCACAGCCCAGAAAATTCGCTCCGGCGACCGCCGCGCGCTGAGCCGCGCAATCACGCTGGTTGAAAGCGCGCGGTCCGACCACCGGGCGCAGGCCGCCGCCCTTCTGGCCGCGCTGGGCACAGACCGGCAGGCGCTGCGGATCGGGCTGTCTGGCACGCCGGGCGTCGGTAAATCCACCTTCATCGAAAGCTTTGGCCGGATGCTGACGGGGCACGGCAAGCGGGTGGCCGTGCTCGCCGTCGATCCCAGTTCGTCCCGCTCTGGCGGGTCGATCCTCGGCGACAAGACCCGGATGGATCTGCTCAGCCGCGACCCGAACGCCTTTATTCGCCCCTCCCCCAGTCAAAGCCAGCTCGGCGGCGTCGCCCGCCGCACGCGAGAGGCGATTGCGCTCTGTGAAGCCGCCGGGTTTGACGTGGTGCTCATTGAAACCGTCGGCGTCGGCCAGTCGGAAACCGCCGTGGCCGAAATGTCGGACCTCTTTTTGCTGCTTCTGGCCCCCGCGGGCGGGGATGAGCTGCAGGGCGTCAAACGCGGCATCATGGAGACATGCGATCTGATCCTTGTGAACAAGGCCGATGGCGAGCTTAAATCGCAGGCCATGCGCACCCGGGCCGATTATGCGGGGGCGCTGCGGCTGCTGCGCAAACGCGCCCAGGATCCGGAGGACTTTCCCAAGGCGGTGGCGGTTTCGGCCCTCGAAGAGGACGGGATCGCCGCCGCCTGGGATGAGATGCAGGCGCTGGCCCGATGGCGCAAGGACAGCGGCATCTGGGACCAGCGCCGCGCCGATCAGGCACGGTTCTGGTTCCATGAAGAGGTCCGCGCCGGGCTCTTGCATCAGTTGACCGCCGACCCCGACGTGGCCGCCCACCTGACCAACCTTGAGGGCGAAGTGGCAAAGGGCGCCTTACGTCCGGCCCAGGCGGCTGAGCTCATCCTCGCGTCACTTCGGGGCGAAGATCGCGACCGACGTCACGAACCCAACCTGATCGGGGTTGACGAGGGGCCCGATTCCTCCTAATTCGCGCAAACTGAATTTCGGCTCCGCACTGGGCGGGGCATAACCGTTTGACTGCCTGTTGCGCGCATCTGCTGCTGAGACAGGGGGCAACGCCCAAGATACGAAGGATGATTCTGATGTCGCGTCGTTGCGAACTGACCGGAAAGGGCCCGATGTCTGGCAACAATGTCAGCCACGCCAACAACAAGACCAAGCGTCGCTTCCTGCCGAACCTGCAGGACGTGTCCCTGCAATCCGACGTCCTCGGCCGGACTTTCAAGTTCCGCGTGTCCTCCGCTGCCCTGCGCACGGTTGACCATCGCGGCGGCCTCGACGCGTTCATGGCGAAAGCCAAGGATGCTGAGCTGTCGGCTGCGGCGCTCAAGGTCAAAAAAGAGATCAACAAGGCGATGACAGCGGCCTGATCGCGTCACACCTTGATTGAAAAGGCCCGCAGATTGCTGCGGGCTTTTTTGTTTTTGGCCCGGCGCTCCGTCGATCTGTCGCATCATCGGAATGGTCAGTGACCTTTCATCCGCAGGAAAAGGGTTTAGATACCTGTGCATGAGACGGTTCTTGACCCTGTCCCTGGCGATCCTGATCGCGCTGACCTCGCAACAAATGGCGAGCGCGCGGGCCCTGGCCTATGACGCGGCAGGACAGGTGGTGCTGTGCACCGGGCATGGGCTTGTTACGATCACGGTTGATCGGGACGGCGATCCGATTGAAAGCGTCCGTTTCTGCCCTGACTGCGTGGTGTCTCAACTCGCACCGGAGCCTGCCCAGCCGCAGGTCGACCCGACATCGGTTCGGATGCAGCGGCTGGCGCATACGCCTGTTCCTCAACTGAAAATCTGGGTTGCGCCTCGACGCAGCACAGCCCGCGATCCCCCTGTCACTGTCTGATATCCCCTTTCACAAATCGAACATCAGACCTCACGACAGGACAACCACCTATGTCTCTTAAAACTCCTATTCTGGGCGCTGCTCTCGCGCTGTCTTTCGCCGCACCGGCCCAGGCCGAACTGGAAGTGCATGACCAATATGCCCGCTCCTCCAACCCTGTGACGGGGGCCGCCTTCCTTGTGTTGCACAATCATGGTGACACCGATGATCGCTTGATCAGCGTCACCTCCGACGTCGCCGCCCGGACCGAACTCCACACCCATCGAGAGGCCGATGGCGTCATGCAGATGATCCATGTGGAAGAGGGGTTCGACCTTCCGGCGGGCGGTGAAATCATCATGGAGCGCGGCGGCAACCACGTCATGTTCATGGGCGTCACCGACCCGTTCGAACAGGGTGAGAGCGTGACGATCACCTTCCAGTTCGAAGTGGCCCCCGACCTCGTCGTCGAAATTCCGGTCGACAACGAACGCGCTGACATGGCGGCACATGGCCACGATGACCATGATCACGACCATGGCGCCATGGACATGGACGCCGAGGCGGAGAAGGACGAAGAGCACGACCACGAGGGCCACGACCACTAACGCGGTCCGCTCGCACATCCGAACAGGCCATCGCGCGCAGCGCGGTGGCCTGTCTTGTCAGCTCAGAACGTCTGCCACCCAGGCCGGCACCACTTCCGTCGCCGGACCAAACCGGCTTTGGGCGAAATTGGACGCCCGCTCACTCGGCGCGAGGTTCAGCTCCAACGTGTCCGCCCCCCGCGCCGACGCGAAATCCACAAAGCCCGCTGCCGGGTAAACCACGCCACTGGTGCCAATCGCCACGAACAAATCCGCCGCCGCCAGTGCCACCTGAATCTGGTCCATGTGATACGGCATCTCCCCGAACCACACGACATCGGGCCGTGCAGGGCTGGCACAGGCCGCACAGGCAGTGTCCGGTGTCATCACCGACGGCGCGGCCCACCGATTGCCGCAGCCCGTGCACAGCGCCCGCAAATGCGTGCCGTGCATGTGGAGCACGTCGCGGCTTCCGGCGCGTTCATGCAGATCATCCACGTTCTGCGTGACCAGCGTCACCTCCGCCCGCGGGTCCATCTGCAACGCGGCCAGCGCCGTGTGCGCCGAATTGGGCTGGCTCGCCCGCACTTTGGCGCGCCGCATGTTGTACCAGTCATGCACGCGGCCCGGATCCTCCGCGAACCCCTCAGGCGTGGCCAGCTTCATCATGTCCGGGTTCTCATACAGCCCGCCCTTGTCACGAAACGTGCCCATCCCGCTTTCCGCAGAAATCCCGGCCCCGGTGAGAATGACGATGCGCATGGTCTGGGTCCCCGCTATGCTGCCCCCATGCAAGCTATCCTCTTCGTCTGTCTGGGCAACATCTGCCGCTCCCCCACGGCCGAGGCCGTGACCCGCGCCAAGGCCCCGCATCTCAGCTTGGACAGCGCCGGGACCGCCGGCTACCACATCGGCAAACCGCCCTACGGCCCCATGCAGGACGCTGCCAAGACGCGCGGCTACGCCATGTCCGACCTGCGCGCCCGCCGCGTCAGCGCGGACGATTTCCACCACTTCGACCTCATCATCGCCATGGACGATGAGAACGCAGCGGACCTTGAGGCGCTCCGCCCGGCGGGCGCCACAACCCCCGTCCAGCTCTTCACCGAATACGCATCAGCGGACGGCGCCCCCGTGCCAAAAGATGTGCCCGACCCGTATTACACCCGCGATTTCGAAGGATGCCTCGACCTGATCGAGGCCTGCGCGGAGGGTCTTATTTCTGGCGGCCTTACCCGCAGGTATTCCGCGCCCGCCTGACAAAGCCCTGATAGCGTTCCCAGAACGCATCATTGGCGCGGGTGTCGCTGATCTTGGTGGCATGGGCCACCTCTGGGTTTGCAAAGAAAGACGCGACGCGGGACCGATCCCGGCTGCTCAACTCCGCATTGGCGACCCCTTGGATGCAGGTGCAGAGCTGAACGGAGGCGGCAGAGCGATCGGCAGCAAGGCACGCACGACTGATGTCCCCCGTGGCCCCGCGGGTCGAGCCTGACCGCCCGCCACAGGCCGCAAGCGCCACAATACACGTCAAAGCAATAATCGCCCGCATCTTCACACCCTCAATCTCGCCCCGCCGGTTTGCCGGTCTTGGGCTGAACTGCTTGGGGTAAGTATGCCACGGGGCAGGGGGTGGGGCAATTCACGATTGGGTTTCAGGCGGGCAGGTCGCCTTTCCCCAGTGCGGAATCAAGGCGAAGCCGCCGCACCATCGATCGCCGGTGTCACGCCATTGGTCCGAGTGACAATGGCGATACCGCCCGCACGGGCTGGCGATATGGCCTATCTAACGCACCGAACGTCTGTGGAACGTGCTTGGCTGCCATTAAGTGCGCAGTACAAAGGTCGCATCGCCACCCCGTGGTCTGGCGATGGCGTGGTTACGATCCGGCTTTTCTCAAAGGTACGACATTAGCCTGCGAGTGATTTGCATAGGTGTCCCAAGTCGGCGCGTATTCCTCCGATTGATTGCCCCAAACTGTCCATCCGGGCCTTGGTCCGCGAGCAAATATCTCTAGCCTCTCACCAAAGCTACATTCCTCTATTAGCTCATATTGTTCATCAGGCTTTCGGCTATGCTCTCTCTTCTGTGTCGAGATAATGTTTTCCTGTGAACGACCTCTTTGCAGTGTTCGCGCGTTCTTGCCCCGTACCCCAAATAGCAAGACTTCAGTGACATTCCTGAAGTAAAACCCGACCCCGCGCCGGTCTGGCCCTCCATCCTTTCGGATTTTGTACCAGATGATGTTGCTCTTATACTTAAAGCCCCAGTGCTCCATGACTTTTAGGCCTTCGGGAAGAAGTGCGTTTGGCACCCACAAGTAAAGATGGGCAGGGTCTCCAGCTACTGCTTCAACAGGCAGGTCGCAAATATCGTCTAGGGTCATCGTAGGGTAGCGAGACAAACGCTTGTGCTCGGGAGCCATCTTTCCAGTACGGTTCTGAAACTGCCAAGGCGGATCAGCCAAGATTGTTTGAAACTGCTTACCTCCAAGATCGTTCAAGAAATCAGTTGTTGCATTGGTCATTATTCATTCTCCCGATAGAGGGACTTCTTGATCCCGAATGTTAGAATTGGGCAGCCACCTGCTCCTCCACCTTCGATCCGAGGAACAAGTTTCGAAAGATGGGTAGTCGAATTTCCGTAGGAACTCCCTCGACCCAAATCCTTAAAGATTTCCTGCAATTCTGATGAGCGTGTCACGATGATACCAACGCTCACGGTTCTCAACTGATGTAACAAGCGAAAGTTGTTGA
>JBCBCR010000162.1:0-7515 GCA_038530495.1 Pseudomonadota bacterium
TCACATTGAACCAGACCGGTCGTGCGATCGAATGCGTGCTGCTGCTGATGCTGTTCTATCTGACAATCAGCCTGTGCATCTCGGCGGTGATGAACGTCTACAACAATTCCGTGAAGCTGAAGGAGCGTTGAGATGAGCGATATTTCATTTGTCCGCACCGAACAGCTGCCGCCACAGGCGCCCCCGGCGTCACAGGTGGGCATCGTGGGATGGATGCGCGTGAATCTGTTCAATGGCGTCTGGGCGTCGTTGCTGACGCTTGTGTCGCTGTACGCGATCTACGCGCTGCTCGCCTTTGTGCTGCCGTGGCTGTTCAACGGGGTGTGGACCACCTCGAGTCTCGCAGAATGCCGCGAGGTTCTGGATGGCGCGCGGGGGGGCTGTTTTTCGGTCCTCACCGAGCGTGTAAACCAGCTTCTGTTCGGGTTCACCTATCCTGAGGAACTCTACTGGCGCCCAACCGTGGCGTTCATCCTGCTGTTTGCCGCCGCAGCCCCGGTGCTGTTCTTCAAACTGCCGCGCCAGCTTCTGATCTTTACCGCGCTGTACCCGTTCATCGCCTACTACCTGATCTGGGGTGGCGCACTAGGCACGCCGATTGTTGCGCTGTTGGGTTTTGTTGCGGGATACCTGGTGTTCCAGCGGCTGGGGCTCATCAGCTTTGCTGCCGGGTTCTTTGGCGCGATCATCTCGGCCATCGTGGTCTGGACGGTCGGCGGGTGGCTGATCCCGGATGACGCTAACGCAACCGCAATGATGACCGCGGTGCCCAGCCGGGATCTGGGTGGGTTCATGCTCAACATGATGCTTGGCGTGACCTGCGTGTCGCTGTCGATCCCCTTGGGCATCGCGCTGGCGCTGGGGCGTCAGTCGGACATGCCGATCATCAAGTGGATCTGCGTGATCTTCATCGAGTTCATCCGCGGCGTGCCGCTGATCACGCTGCTGTTCGTGGCGTCGGTGATGCTGGCCTATTTCTTCCCGCCTGAGTCCTCGGTCGACCTGTTCCTGCGCGTGGTGATCATGATCACCATGTTCTCGGCGGCCTACATCGCCGAGGTGATCCGGGGTGGTCTTGCCGCCCTGCCGCGCGGGCAGTACGAGGCCGCCGACAGCATCGGGCTGGATTACGCGCAGTCGATGCGCCTGATCATCCTGCCCCAAGCGCTCAAGATCTCGATCCCCGGGATCGTGAACGTGGCGGTGGGCCTGTTCAAGGATACCGTGCTGGTGTCGGTCATTTCGATGTTCGACCTGTTGGGCATGATCCGCGGCCCCATCCTGGCCAGTCAGGAATGGAACGGCGTCTACTGGGAGCTTCTGGGCTTTGCCTCGCTCCTGTTCTTCGTCGTCTGCTACGGCATTTCACAATATTCGCAGTGGCTCGAACGCCAGCTTGCAACTGATCACCGCTGAGGGAGTGCGTGACAATGAACGAGACAACAACTTTGCCGGAAACCGACCTGCCGCATGTGGACGCGAACGTGTCCGACGAGGTCGCCATTTCCATCGAAAAGATGAACAAGTGGTACGGCACCTTCCACGTGCTGCGCGACATCGACCTGACGGTCTACCGCGGCGAGCGGATCGTGATCGCAGGCCCGTCCGGGTCCGGTAAATCGACACTGATCCGGTGCATCAATGCGCTGGAGGAGCATCAGCAAGGGCGGATTGAGGTCGATGGCACCGTGCTGTCGTCGGACCTCAAGAACATCGACAAGATCCGGTCCGAGGTCGGCATGTGCTTTCAGCACTTCAACCTGTTCCCGCATCTGACAATCCTCGAAAACTGCACGCTGGCCCCGATCTGGGTGCGCAAGACGCCCAAGAAAGAGGCCGAGCAAACGGCGATGCATTTCCTGGAAAAGGTGAAGATCCCGGATCAGGCGGACAAGTATCCCGGCCAGTTGTCCGGTGGTCAGCAACAGCGTGTGGCGATTGCGCGCTCGCTGTGCATGCGCCCGCGGATCATGCTCTTTGACGAACCGACCTCGGCGCTGGACCCCGAAATGATCAAGGAAGTGCTCGACACCATGGTGGAGCTTGCCGAGGAAGGCATGACCATGCTGTGCGTGACCCACGAGATGGGCTTTGCCCGTCAGGTGGCGAACCGGGTCATTTTCATGGACGAAGGGCAGATCGTCGAACAGAACGAGCCCGAAGAGTTCTTCAACAACCCGCAAAGCCCGCGGACACAGTTGTTCCTGAGCCAGATTCTGGGCCACTGACGTGCGGTGCGCCGTAAAGGCGCACCCTACATCACCTCACGCGGGATCGCGAAATGGATAGGCTGGCCTGTGTGCCAGCCTATGTCGTTCCAGCCCTGCGTCGCGAACTGGATCACCGCCGTGGCACAGGTCGGATAGTCGTCGAACCGATCATGCGCCGGTGGCGCCGCGACCAGCCGTTCGGCAAATTCCGCGATGCCCGGATTGTGCCCGATCATGAGAACTGTTTCGCCTGTCGCACTGGTAAGTTCGGCCATCATCGCAGCCGGTCCCGCATGGTAGAGCGCAGGCGTGAACTGCACCGGGATGGCGAAGCCGAGCCTTTCAAACGTCTCACGTGTGCGCGCGCTGTCCGAGCTGATGCAGGCATCCGGCACCTGCCCGATCTCGCGCAGCCACTTTGCCATCGCGCGTGCCGAGGCGCGCCCGCGCTTGTTCAACGGGCGATCGTGGTCCGAAAGCGTCGGATCATCCCAACTGGATTTCGCATGGCGCATGAGGATCAGCGTACGCGTCATGGGTGGAACGATTTCATGTGAAAGGCGGACTGCGCCGGGTCACGCCCGAACCGTTGCGAGATCGGGCAGGCGCGACGGGCCTTGCAGCCGTTTTGCAAACAGTCCTGTCCCGCGGCGGTGTCCAGATAGGCGTGGCAGGCACCCACATCGTACCCGTCCGCAGCGCTGAGCGCATCCACCGGGCAAGCTGTTGTGCAGGGTTGGTTTGGGCAGGATGTGTCGCACGGGGCGCGGGCCGGGCCACGCGCCGTGTCGTGCGCCCCCTCAACGACGATGCCGCCACGATACGATATCATCAGCCCTGCCTCTTTGTGCACCAGCATCCCGACCGGGCTTTGATGTGCTTCGCCCGTCTCGGTTGCCCAACGCAGGAACGGCGCGTAAGGCGGCCCGCCAAAGGGGTAGACGATGTCCATGACGGTCGCTGGCAGGTGGGCGGCGATCTCGGGCAGGACACGCATGGACCAGCGATCCAAGGGGTCAGGGGCACCATCACGATACTCTGGCGACGCTGTGAAAATCGGCCAGAAGGTCGGACCAGTGCCCAGCAGGTACAGTGTCTGCGGCGTCGTTTCGTTTTTGGCCACAACCCCCATGGTGATCAGACCGTAAGGTGCGGCGCCGGTTGCCAGTGTCTCGCGCATCATATCAGATCCGGCATGGCAATACGCTAGCGCGGGCGGATCAGAGAGCCCGCACCGTGATCGGTAAACAGCTCGAGCAGGCAGGCGTTGGGCGCGCGCCCATCAAGGATCACAACGGCCCGCACACCGCTCGCGATGGCATCCAGTGCGGTTTCGGTCTTGGGGATCATGCCACCGGCAATCGTGCCCGCAGCGGTCATCTCGCGGATCTGGTCAGCGCTGATCTCGGTCAGCACCGCGCCCTCGGCATTCTTGACCCCGGCGACGTCGGTCAGCAGCAGCAATCTGTCTGCCTTCAAGGCACCGGCAATGGCACCCGCAGCGGTGTCGCCATTGATGTTGAACGTCTCGCCCTTGCGCCCCGCCCCAAGCGGCGCAATCACCGGGATCATCGCGTTTTCGAACAGCGAATGCAGCAGGCTGGGGTCCATCTGGGACGGCGTGCCGACAAGACCTAGGGCCGGATCGGTCTGATCGCAGGTGATCAGGTTGGCGTCCTTGCCCGACAGGCCGACGGCCTTGCCGCCCGCCCGGTTGATCGCCTGAACAATGCGTTTGTTCACAAGCCCCGACAGCACCATTTCCACCACGTCCATCGTGGCCTTGTCGGTGACCCGCTTGCCGTTCACGAACTCGGACGTGATGGCCAGACGGTCCAGCATCTGGTTGATCATGGGCCCGCCGCCATGGACGATCACCGGGTTCACGCCAACCTGCCGCATCAGCACGACATCGCGGGCAAAGCTCTCCATCGCCTCGTCCGAGCCCATGGCGTGGCCGCCCAGCTTGATGACGATCGTCGCACCCGTGTACCGCTGCATGTAGGGCAGCGCCTGGGACAGCGTGCGGGCGGTGGCGATCCAATCGCGGTTCATGTCTTGGGTCTTCATCTGTCAGGCTTTGCGCGGTCTCAGCCGGTTATGGGCAATCCCACGCGGTGGCGCAAGCCGCGTGCGACAGGGACTATTCCAGCGTCGCGATTATGCTGCGCAGCGTTTCGATCCCGTCCCCTTTTTCCGAAGATGTCAGGATGATCTCGGGGAAGGCCGCGGGGTGTTTCGACAGCGCGCCGCGGACCTGTGACAGCACGGCCTCGCGGTCCTTGGCCTTGACCTTGTCCGCCTTGGTCAGCACGCATTGGAACGTCACCGCAGAGGTGTCGAGCAGGCCAAGGATCTCTTCGTCGACCGTCTTGATCCCGTGCCGCGCGTCGATCAGGACAAAGGCACGGCGCAGGGTCTGTCGCCCGCTCAGGTACTGTTTCAGCAGGCGCTGCCATTTCTCGACCACGGGCAGCGGCGCGTTGGCATAGCCATATCCCGGCAAATCGACGAGGTAATGGCCCTCTCCTGCAGTGAAATAGTTGATCTCCTGCGTGCGCCCGGGCGTGTTCGACGCGCGCGCCAGCCCCTTGCGCCCGGTCAGCGCATTGATCAGTGACGACTTGCCGACATTGGATCGCCCGGCAAAGCAAACCTCCATCCGGTCCGCCGGGGGCAGGCCGGACATGGCCACCACGCCTTTGACGAACTCGGTTTCCCCGGCAAACAACAGGCGGCCTTGTTCGCGCGCCGCGTCGTCGGGCGCTTCGGCGAGGGGAAAGGCGAGGGTCATGTGATCGTGTCGCCGACGGACACGGTGCCCGCGCTGCTCACCTTGAAATAGACGCCGAAATCGCGCGTATTCCAACCTTGCTCAAGGAACGACAGCATGCCGATATCGCGCAGGCCAGAAACCGGGTTGGCGTCCGGTGCGCGGCAACGTTCGATCGGTTCCACCGGGCTGAGCGTCGCGCTGCCGATGGTGATGTCGCGGCTCAAGAGGTCGATCTCTTCCCACGGGGCCAGACCGTCAAGCCACAGGTTGATCCGGAACCGGCGCATGTCGATGTCCATCTGCGCCTTTTGACTGAGCGCGCGCAATGAGGCGAGATTGCCAATGGAGACGGAGGCAAAAGGCACATCGGTCATACCCTGTTCGGGCGCCCTGACCAGCCGCGCTGGCCCGGGACGGTCGGCGGGCCACAGGTCACCAACCCAGTCCGCCAAGGCGTCTGGTGCGCTGTCCGGGCGGAACTCAAGCACATCGCGTTTTGGATGCGACAGGCGCACCCCGTCGTCCATGGTTTCCGCGGTGATAGCCGACAGCGCGGGCCCGGACGCCACTTGCAGAAAATTGCGGCGCGGTTGCCAATCATCGATGTCCGACGCAGTGGCGTTCAACAGCGCCCACGCCCGATCCCCGACCAGTGCCGCCTCGGGCGTCAGGTCTGCGCTTTGCCGGGCCTCACTGCCGATCCCCTTGATCGGGTGCCGCCAGATATGGGCCAGCGTTGCGGTCACTTCTTGGCCTCTTCAGCCTTCTTTTTGAAGCCAGAGCGGATGTTGCCCAACAGGTCGGGTGTGTACCCCTGACTGCGCATGATCGCGTATTGCTGCACAAAGGTGATCACGTTGTTGGCGATCCAGTACACCACCAGTCCGCTGGCAAAGCTGCCCAGCATGAACATGAACACCCACGGCATCCACGCAAAGATCATCTGTTGCGTCGGATCGGTCGGCGCCGGGTTCAGCTTTTGCTGCAGCCACATCGAAATGCCCAAGAGCAGCGGCAAGATGCCGATAAAGATCAGCGCCATGATCGACCCCGGCTCGGGTCCGGCATAGGGCAGCAGGCCCCAGATGTTGAAAATCGACGTCGGGTCCGGCGCGCTGAGGTCCTGGAACGGGCCAAAGAAGGGCGCGTGGCGCAGTTCGATGGTGACAAAGATCACCTTGTAGAGCGAGAAGAAGATCGGGATCTGCAGCAGGATCGGCAAACAGCCCGCGGCGGGGTTCACCTTTTCCTTCTTGTAGAGCTCCATCATCCCTTGCTGCAGCTTCTGCCGGTCGTCGCCCGCCTTTTCCTTGAGCGCCTCCATTTGCGGCTGCAGCTCTTTCATCTTGGCCATCGAGACGTAGGATTTGTACGCCAGCGGCAGCAGCACGGCCTTGATGATCAGTGTCAGGCCGATGATCGCCCAACCCATGTTGCCAATCAGCAGGTTCAACTCGTGCAGCATCCAGAAGATCGGCTTGGTCAGGAAAAAGAACCAGCCCCAGTCGATGCTGTCGATGAACTTTTCGATCTCGGGGCGGTTGGGGTCAACTTCGTCGCCAAACAGCCGTTCGACCAGCGACGGGTTGTTCTGGTAGCGCTTGATGACGTCCCATTCCTTGGCGCCTGCAAACACTTCGCTGGTGATGGTGGCCGACGCGCCGGGGGCCAGGCTCTGCGTCGCCTGTTTCGATGTCGTCTGGTAGATGTCGCGGGTGGCGTCGTAAAACGTCTCGACCCGGGTCGCGACACCTTGCGGTGCGATCAGGATCGTTTGCCAGTAGTGGTCCGTAAATCCGGCCCAGCGGGCGTCCAACCCGGCTTCAGTGTCGCGCTCGGCAAAGCTGTCGAAGTCGTCCCAGTCGGTTTCTAGGTACTCACCGCCCGCGAACTGCACCGCGCCTTCGTGGACGACAAATATGTTGGTGCGGTCATCGGGCAAACCGTGGCGCGCGAGCACGCTGTATGGGGCAAGGCTGACCGTGTCGCCGCCGGTGTTGGTCACCGACTGCGTGACGGTGAACAGATAATCCTCGTCAATCGCGATCTCGCGTTGGAACGTTAGGCCAGCGCCGTTGTCCCATGTCAAGGTGATCGGGGTGCTTGGCGTCAGCGTGTCACCTGCGCCAAGCGACCAGACGGTGTTCGGCCCGGGGACCTGCTCGGCGGTCAGACCAGCACCCGGCGCCCAGCCGTAAAGCGCGTAAAACGCATCCGCCTCGCCCACCGGCGACAGCATGCGCACGATGTCGGCGCCTTCGTCCAGCGACACGTTATAGTCTTTGAGCAGCAGGTCATCGATGCGCCCGCCCTGCAAAGAAATGGAGCCGGTGAGCCGGTCGGTTTCGATGCTTACGCGGGGGGCGTCGATCGTGTCAGCCTGTGCCTCGGTCGTTGCGGCCGTCGCATCGGTGGTGCCCGTGTCGATGGCTTGCGGCACGCTGGCCTCGCCCGTTGCCGGTGCCGGGGCGGTCAGTTCCGCGGTCTCAGGGGTCAGTGGCTGTTCCGGCTCGGGCGGCGGGAACAGAA
>JBCBCR010000163.1:0-7442 GCA_038530495.1 Pseudomonadota bacterium
CTCGGACGATCTCGCGATGGACGGGGTGTCCATCGGTCGGCTTGCCGACAGCGCCGACATTCACTGGGCCAGCGATCTCTATGGGTCGTTGGAGGCCGATGGTCATTTTGTCGAACGCCCGCTGGCGGCGCTGAACACGGCGTTTGCGACGGATGGCATGTTGATCCACGTCACCGGCACCGCCGCAAAGCCGATCTGCATCACCTACCTGCACCGCGATACGCAATCGGACGCCGTCCTGCACCACGTGATCAAGCTGGACGCAGGGGCATCGCTCACCCTTTTGGAAAATGGTCCTGCTGCCGCGCGATTTAACAAGTGCATGGAAGTAGACGCAGGAGATGGGGCGACATTCCACCATGTGCGCGCGCAAGGCCGTGATCATGAACGGCGCGCGGTCACGCATGCCTTTGCGCGGCTTGGGACGGAAAGCACGTACAAGTCCTTCACATTGACGGTGAACGGCCGCCTGACGCGAAACGAAAGCGTGCTGACCCTTACCGGTGACAACGCTGTGGCGCATGTCGCCGGAGCCTGTGTCGGTGATGGTGAATTTCATCATGACGACACGGTGTTTGTCACCCATGACGCGGTTGGCTGCGAAAGCCGGCAAGTGTTCAAGAAGGTACTGCGCAATGGCGCTGTGGGTGTGTTCCAAGGTAAAATTCTGGTCAAGGAAGGCGCGCAGAAAACCGACGGTTACCAGATCAGCCAATCTCTGCTGCTTGACGACGACAGCCAGTTCCTGGCCAAGCCCGAGCTTGAGATCTACGCCGACGACGTTGCCTGTTCACACGGCAGCACGTCGGGTGCGATCGACGAGGAGGGGCTGTTTTATCTGCGCTCGCGCGGTGTGCCCAAGGGGCTGGCGACCGATTTGCTGACACTCGCCTTTCTTGCCGAAGCGGTGGAAGAGATCGAGGATGAGCGCCTGCGCGAGATCCTTGTCGACCGTCTGTCCGGTTGGCTGGAGCGGCGGCGCGGCTAACGCATGTCCATATCTCGCAACATCGTCGCCACCTATCGCGGGCCGGGCGCTGTGATCCAACGTCTGCTTGGCATGGGCCAACGCGAAGATCGCGCACTGGCCTATGTGATGGGCGCGTGCGGTTTGTTTTTCATTGCCGATCTGCCCCGTTTGGCGCGCGAGGCGCACCTGTCCGGGCAGGAATTGGACATGCTGATGGGCGGCAGCCTGATGGCGTGGATCTTCATTGCGCCACTGTTGCTTTATGGCATTGCCTTTTTGGCGCGGCTTGTGGGGCGGATCTTTGGCGGGCAGGGCACGCCCTATGGGGCGCGGCTGGTATTGTTCTGGGCGCTTCTCGCCGCATCACCGCTGGTGTTGCTGCGCGGACTGACGGCGGGATTTGTCGGTCCCGGCCTTGAATTGCAGATTGTCGGCCTTGCGTGGTTCCTGTGTTTCATGTGGTTTTGGATCGGCGGCAGCTTTGCGATGGAGCGCGCCGCATGAAGTACTGGACAGACCTGGCGATCCTTTCGGTGACCAACCCGCAAGAGGCGGCGGCGCAAATCATCGGGTTGCGGCTCCCGCGATCAGAACTTTATGTCGCGCTTGTCGCCGTGTCCGCTCTGACGGCGCTGCTGGCCTGTGTCAGCGCCATGCTCGGCCCGCCTGTGCCGCCGGAACAGATGGCACAGATGCCTGTGCTTGCGCTCTTTGAACGCCCTTTGGCCCTGTTCGTGCTGTTGGCGGGCGGTCTGGTTGTCATGGTGCACGCCATATATTGGACCGGCAGTGCAATGGGCGGCGGCGGTGATCTGGGCGATTTGATTGCCCTGTTTTCGTGGCTGCAAGCGCTGCGTGTCGTGGCGCAAATAGGCGTTCTGGTGCTCAGCTTTGCGGTGCCCGGCGTTGCGGCGCTTGTGGCGCTGCTGGTGTCCGTTCTCGCCTTTTGGCTGACGCTCAACTTTATTTCCGCCGCACTCAGGATCAATTCGCTGCTCAAGGCGTTTGGTATCCTGATGGCCGTGGTGGCCGGGCTGCTGGTTGGCCTGATGTTCCTGATTACACTGCTTGGATTGGCAGGAGGTGCCTGATGTATGACGTTGACGCAATCCGCGCTGATTTTCCCATCCTGTCGCGTGAAGTGAATGGCAAACCGCTGGTCTATCTCGACAATGGGGCGTCCGCGCAAAAACCGCAGGTGGTGATCGACGCGATCAGCAACGCCTATGCCCACGAATATGCCAATGTGCACCGCGGGCTGCACTATCTCAGCAATCTCGCGACCGAAAACTACGAAGCTGTGCGGGGCAAGATTGCCACGTTCCTCAACGCGGACGAGGACGAGATTATATTCAATTCCGGCACCACCGAAGGGATCAACATGGTCGCTTATGGCTGGGCTATGCCGCGGATGGAGGCAGGCGACGAAATCGTGCTGAGCGTGATGGAACACCACGCCAACATCGTGCCATGGCACTTCCTGCGCGAACGGCAGGGGGTCAAGCTGACATGGGTCGATGTTGATGCCACCGGCGCGCTGGATCCGCAAAAGGTCATCGACGCGATCACCCCGCGCACCAAGCTGGTGGCGATCACGCACATGTCGAACGTCTTGGGCACCAAGGTCGATGCGAAATCGATCTGCGCCGGGGCGCATGCCTTGGGTGTGCCAGTTCTGGTCGATGGCAGTCAGGCAGCCGTGCACATGCCCGTCGACGTCAAGGATCTGGGGGCCGACTTTTACGCCATCACCGGCCACAAGCTCTATGGGCCCTCGGGCTCAGGCGCAATTTATGTGCGTCGTGACCGCATGGCGGAAATGCAGCCCTTCATCGGCGGCGGCGACATGATCAAGGAAGTGCACCGCGATCACGTGACCTATCAGGACGGGCCCATGCGGTTCGAGGCCGGCACGCCCGGGATCGTGCAAATGATCGGTCTGGGCGTGGCGCTTGATTACATGATGGGACACGGCATGTCGGCGATCGCCGCACACGAGGACACGTTGCGCGACTATGCCGTCGAACGGCTTGGTGGTCTGAACTGGCTGCAGGTGCAGGGGACCACGCCGGACAAGGGCGCGATTTTCTCCTTTACGCTCGACGGTGCGGCGCACGCGCATGACATCTCGACCATTCTGGACAAAAAAGGCGTCGCCGTACGGGCAGGCCAGCATTGCACCGGGCCGCTCATGGATCACATGGGGCTCTCCGCGACCTGCCGGGCCAGCTTTGGCATGTACAACACCAAGGCCGAGGTCGACACGCTGATCGGCGCGCTTGAACTGGCGCACGATCTCTTCGCCTGACGCGCTGCGCGTTTTGCAATTGCAGCGCGCTTGCCCGCCCGCTATAGCGGCGATGTGGACCGTTAGCTCAGCTGGATAGAGCGCTGCCCTCCGAAGGCAGAGGCCAGAGGTTCGAATCCTCTACGGTCCGCCACTGTTTTCCCGACGTTTGAGTACCGGAAAAAAGAAAGCGCTCCGTCTGGGAGCGCTGTTTCTATGCGACGTTCCACGATGGGTCGTGCCGGTCTACCGACCCCAGGTCCGAATCTGACCGCAGTCCATGTGCACGAAATTCGACCGTGAGTATTTGCCCACGCCGCCACCGCGGCAGGCTTGCGCCGCGCGCGCCATCTGCGCAACCGACCGTGACGACAGGCGCAGATCGGCAGCCTTACCCTCCATGTGCAGCGACCGTTTGGCCACGCCGCGACCGCGGGCGCGCAGCATCGCGTTGGTCTGCGGGCTACGGTAGCCCGACAACAGCATATATGGCTCGTTTGCATCCAGAAGGTTGTGCGCCGCGGCCATGATATCAACGGTGCGCAGGTCAATGGATTTCACCTGACCCGTGCGCCAGTCCCGCATGAAGTGATTGATTTCTTTGACAGAATCTTTGATGTACTTGCCCTCGAGCCAGTAGATCATGTCGATCCGTTCACCTGTGCGCCCGGAATACATCTGCAACCGGCGGATATCGCCCGACCCGCGCAAGAACCCTGCCGCTTTGGAATATGTGGGCGCTGCCGCTATGGTTGTTGCTGCAAATGCGCCGAGCAATGCCCGGCGGGTCCAGCCCGTAGAGATTTCATCCGTCATATACTGCGCCGTCCCGTACGCCTGTTCACCCATGATGTTACACGGGCGTCTTAACCTCATCCCCAGATGCAACATGCTTATGGCATAACGCGAATCATTTACCAAGCGCTGAATCCGGATTTTTACACTCGCAACAGTCTTTGGCGAAAATTTGCCAGTATCGTGGAAAACGCGAATTTTTTGTTTTGACCCGATGCATAACTGCATCAGGCGGGCGGGCAGTCACCTTATCAGCGGTTTGTGAATGGACACTGTTTGCGCACAAACCGAGTATTCTGGCCAGATTGGACATTCGCTTTTACGAGGACCCTCATGATTTCCACGCTTCGCCGCAGCCGGATTTTGGTGCTGTTTCTTGCCGTCGGCATGATGCTGTCGACGCCCGCCTTTGCGCAGGTGACCGCGTTCAAACAGGCGGTGGCCGAGGCTGCGGCGCGCGACGGGGATGTGGCTGCGTTCTACCGCGCCAATGACTATAAAAGCGTCTGGACCGGGAAATCGAATAAGGAACGTCAGCGGCGCGTTGCGCTGTTCAAGGCGCTGGAGCAGGCCGGGCACCATGGGCTGCCTGCCGCCCGCTATGACGCCGCGGGTCTCAAAGCACAGATGAAAGCCGCGACCGACCCCCGTGCCCGCGGGCAGGTCGAAGTGGCCTTGAGCAAGACGTTCCTGCAATATTCGCGTGATCTGCAGACGGGCGTTGTCATCCCATCGCGTATCGACAGCGCCATTGTACGGCAGGTGCCATACCGTGATCGGACCTCGTACCTCGTCAACTTTGTCAAATCCTCGCCCAATGGATTTTTCAAGGCGCTGGCGCCGAAAACCACCGAATACAAGGCGCTGATGAAAGAGAAGCTGCGGCTTGAGCGGCTTTTGGCCAAAGGCGGGTGGGGCGCGACTGTGCCGGGCAAGGCGCTCGAACCCGGTGCGTCCGGACCGGCGGTTGTGGCGCTGCGCAATCGTCTGATCGCGATGGGCTTTCTCAAGCGGACTTCGACGCAAAGCTACGATGCCAAGATCGAAGCAGCAGTACAGCAATTCCAGTTGGCACACGGTCTGACGCCGGACGGCGTTGCCGGCGCGGGCACCCTGGCCGAGATCAACAAAGACGTCAGCGCCCGCCTGCAATCCATCATCGTTGCGATGGAACGTGAGCGTTGGGTGAACAAGGAACGCGGCAAACGCCACATCCTGGTTAATATCCCCGACTTCACCGCCAAGGTGATGGACAACGGCAAGCTGACCTTTGAAACCCGTTCGGTGGTGGGCGCCAAAAGTGATGACCGCCCGACGCCCGAGTTTTCGGACGTGATGGAGTTCATGGTCATCAACCCCAGCTGGTACGTGCCGCGTTCGATCATCGCCAAGGAGTACCTGCCAGCGCTCAAGCGCAACGCCAATGCCGTCCGCCACCTTGAGATTACCGATAGCCGTGGACGCAAGGTCAACCGGGGCAACATCAACTTTGCCGCTTACAACGGCAAGAACTTTCCGTTTGCCATGCGCCAGCCGCCGTCCAAAGGCAACGCACTGGGGCTGGTGAAGTTCATGTTCCCCAACAAGTACAACATCTACCTGCACGACACCCCGGCCAAGAACCTGTTTGGTCGCGAAGTCCGCGCCTACAGCCACGGTTGCGTGCGGCTCGCCGATCCGTTCGATTTCGCCTACACGCTGCTCGCCAAACAGGAGAGCAACCCCAAAGAGTACTTCCAAGGGGTCCTGCGCACTGGTCGCGAAACGCGCGTGAACCTGAAAAACCCCGTGCCGGTGCACATCATCTATCGCACCGCCTTTACCACACCAAAGGGGCACACCCAGTACCGCCGCGATATCTACGGTCGTGACGCAAAGGTATGGCGCGCCCTGTCAAATGCCGGGGTGGCCCTGCGCGCCGTTCAGGGGTAAATCCTGCTCCGACGGTAAGGAGCAGCAGATGCGCTACAGCTTGGGTGAGATCGCCGCCGCCATCGGGGCTGCGGTGGTTGGCGATGAAAGCCTCGTGATCACGGGGCTTGAAGAGCCCGCGCGCGCCACCGCTACCGATCTGGCGCTGGCCAGCACGCCCAAATACGCAGACAGCCTCGCGCAAGGGGGCGCCAAGGCCGCGCTTCTTTGGGACGGTGCGGATTGGCAAGCTCTAGGCCTGTCCGGCGCCATTCTGCCCGCGCGGCCCCGTTTTGCGATGTCGGGACTGACGCAAATGATGGACCCCGGCCACAATTTCGGGACCGGCATTCACCCCAGCGCCGTGGTCGATCCGACGGCCACGCTCGGTGACAATGTGACGGTCGGGGCCAATGCCGTGATCGGCCCCGAGGCCAAGATCGGCGAGAACTCTGTAATTGGCGCGCAATCGTTTGTCGGCTGGCGGGCCGTGATCGGTCCCGATGCCTTTGTGCGCGAGCAGGTCAGCATCGGCGCCCGCGTCCGCATCGGGGCCCGTTTCATCGCGCAGCCAGGCGTGCGCATCGGCGGTGACGGCTTTTCCTATGTCACGCCCGAGAAAAGCGGTGTCGAAGAGGTGCGTGAGACGCTTGGCGACCAAAGCGACACACAGGCGCAGGCCTGGGCGCGTATCGCCTCGCTCGGTGCTGTGGTGATCGGCGACGATGTCGAGATCGGGATCAACACCGGCATCGACAGCGGCACTATTCGCCCAACGCAAATCGGCCACCGCACCAAGATCGATAACCTGTGCCACATCGCCCACAACGTCATCATCGGCGAGGATAATCTGATCTGCGGACAGGTCGGTATCGCAGGCAGTGCGGTCATCGGAAATTTCTGCGTCTTTGCGGGCCAATGCGGCATCTCGGACAACCTGACCATCGCGGACCGTGTGGTTCTGGGCGCTGCATCCAAGGTGATGACGTCGGTGCGCGAAGCCAAGGTCATGCTGGGCTATCCCGCGACCGAAATGAAATCGAACATCAGTTCCTACAAGAACATCCGCCGCCTGCCGCGCCTGCTTGACGACGTGGCAGCCCTGAAAAAATCGGTTTTCAAGAGCAGTTCCAGCGACTAAATCGGGGCCGGAAGTCGAGAAGGGGCAAGGGCATGAGCGTCAAGGATAAGGTGATCGAAATCATCGCCGAACAAGCGGTGCTGGAGCCATCTGATGTGACCCCGGACAGCACGTTGGAAAGCCTCGGCATCGACAGTCTCGGCCTTGTCGAAAGCATCTTCGCCATCGAAGAAGAGTTCGACATCCAGATTCCCTTCAACGCCAATGAGCCCACGGCGAGCGATTTCGACATATCGAGTGTCGAAACCATCACCAAAGGCATCGAAGCCCTGATTGCCGAGCAAAAGGGCTGATGCACCGCGTTGTCATCACTGGCGCGGGAACGGTCAACGCGCTTG
>JBCBCR010000164.1:0-7370 GCA_038530495.1 Pseudomonadota bacterium
GGTCTGCCACGTCCTCGGGGATGCAAACATCAATGATTTGAGGGGCTTGCGCGGTGCCGAGCTGGCGCAGCAGGTCTGGGGCCGAAGTGTGAAGGTCCATGTCGCATCCTTTGAGACAAGTGAAAGGATGCGGCTTTGGGTCGGGTGTGACCTGATGGGGCAGCCGCGTTTGCCCCGCGCGCATATGGGTAGCGCGCGGGGGCGGATCGGTCAATCCTCGTGTGATGCGGGACGGATTTGCGACATGAGGATTGTCGTAGAACGCGTTGTAAATCATGGGAAAATTTAGTGCAGGCTTCTGTTGCCAGGTGCCTGCGGACCCCGCCTCACGCGGCTAGGCGAGAGGGCTTAAGTTCGGTTCGACCCGGACTGCTTACGCAGCCAGAGCAACCGGAGCACGATTGTCGTTTGCAATTGTACTGTTTTCGCCGGTAACGGTGGCAGACAGCCGAGACAAAGCTAACCCCTTTAGACGTCCGTCGATCCTGTTTCGGCCCCTTAGTCCTTCAAACGAAAGGATTTTTGGTGGAGCCGCCGGGTACCGCCCCCGGGTCCGATCCGTTTATTGCGAGCGCGTTTATGTCCATAGTCCCGAAGGACATTGCAGATATACGAACCCGCGCCGCGCATTGCAACGTGAGGGAGCCTCCGGCGGGGATTTTTTTGAAACAGAGAAGGGCGACCGGGGGTGAATTGGGGGCTGTCCGGTGTGCCCGGTGTCAGATGTTCGCGGCGATGAGCCAGGCGGCGAGCGCAACCTCAATTCCGCCGAAAATCAACAGCTTAGCCAGTGGCGGTTTGTCGAAGATCAGGGACAGAAGGCGGCCCAGCGCGGCGCCGGCAAAGGCAAAACCGATCATCGCGAAGGCCAGCGGTTGGGCGATGAGGATCGCGGCACCGCCGGCGATCACGAAGAGCCCGCCGACGCTGGCGCGCATCTCGCTGAGGCCCATGGTGCTGTCGGTCGGCGCCAGATCGAGCGCGGAGGCGGTGTAGCGGGGGGCCAGAAAGCCGAAGAGGCCGAAGGCGATGGTGAGCAGGGCGGCGATGAGATTTATGGTATCCGTCATGCGGCGCAGGTAGCGTCGCGGTGACCCGGGGCAAGATGTGTGAACGCGGCGTGCGGTGGGGTTTGGGCCGGGTTTTGTTCAATGAGGCGGGGGTTTTGTACAAAACGTGCCCCCGGAACGGGGCGGTTATTTGGACTTTTTTGGGGTTTTGATGAAAATGGCCGCTGTTTTGTACAAAACGGGCCCTTGGGCGGCGTTAACTTTTTGGCAGGAATGTCTGCTCCGTTAACCCATTCTCAGGCGCGTTAACCTTTGGGTCAGGATTGGGCGGCGTGGCGTCCTGCCAGTCGGTCGAAATGGGTGTGTTGAACGCCGTCTCGAGGGCGGCGTTAAAGGTGGCGAGATCGGCCATCGGATCGATGAACTCGGGCAGGGGGCGGATGTCGACGCTGACATGGCGGCGGCCATCGGTGCGGCCCAGAAAGCTCCAGAACCCGTCATAGACCGCGCGTTGGAACCGGCCCAGCCCGTCGAGGCGCAGAAGCATCACCGGCAGTTCGGGATGGGCGCGCATGATGTCGTGAGCGCCGGAGTAGTAGGGTTCGATGATCTCCTCGGGCTGGCGGCGGGTTTTGCCGGCGGGAAAGAGCAGCACGGCGCTGCCGCCCTTGATGACCTTGGCGATGGTGTCGAGGCTCCACGCCTTTTGCGCGGCGCGGCGGTCGGCAGGCCAGTCCTTGGGCGAGGACACCGGGATCGCCGAGATCACGAACATCGGCAGTTTCTGGACCGGGTTGTGGTATTCGTCGTAGTGCACCACCGGGCGGACGCGGGTTGTGGTGTAGAGGATCGAGGCCACCAGCGGGCCGTCATGGCGCGACACGTGGGTCGCGAGGATCAGGGCGCCGGGATGTTCCTGCAGCAGGTGCTTGCCCGAGCAGCTGACATTGTAGAACAGCGCGTAATAGCCGCGCACCACGATGAAGAAAAAGTGGCGGGTCCATCTGCCGAGCGTGGCGTCGAGAAAGCGGCGCATGCGGGGTCCTTTTGTGCGCACCATTGACACCTGATTGCGCAGCCAATGCAACGGCGGGATTGGGGCCGGGGCCATCTGCGGATTTCTTTTGACACGGTAACCTGTGCGTGTAATTTGCAACTGACACTAGAGGTGTCAGATTTTAATTACATATGGGAATTACGAAAATGGCAGACACGATTACGCTGAACAATGTCTCTTTCCGGGTGGTGGGCACCTTTATGCGGGTCAACCAGCCCTACACGGCGGTTCCGGCGCCGGGGTTTGTGCCGTTCACGGTGGAGGTGCCGCAGCTGACCATCGCGCAGCCGCCCACGGTTGGGGCGTTCATGGATGCGCTTGTGCCGGAGCTGGCATCGCAGGGGCTGGATTTCGGCTTTGGCGATTTGCCGGCGCCGACGCGGCCGGGGACGTTGGATTTCGTCTCGTACGGGCCGTCCGGCGGGCCGCTGTTCGAGCTGTCGGCGCAAAAGATCACCAAGGCGCTGCAGGACACGGGCGAATTTGTCGGGCCGAAGGACCTGCAGCTGGGCGTCGCGTGGCAGTACTATGTGTTCTACAAGACCGAGGACACCAGCAACGACACGCGGGTCGAAGTGGCGGGCCGGGCGCGGTACCGCGAATCGGTCATGTTGCAGGACAATTGCCGGGTCATCTGGCGGCTGATCACCACCTATCTCAACCCCAATGACGGCAAGGAAAAGCAGTTCGTGAAAGCCAATGGCGTGGAGCAAAGCGCCGCCGGGTGACGGGCGCGCGCGGCCCCGTTTTGCGGGTGCCGCGCGCCTGTGCAATCGCGTGCTGTCGGGTCATTTTTGCATCTGTTTTGGCACTGTTTTGTGCGCATCGGGGCGGGGTCGGGTGAAAATCCGGCCCCGCCTCTTGCCGGTACCGGGTCGGGTCACATATGCGCCGGGCAGGCGTGCTGGCGGAGGCCGTGATGAATGAGCAGGTTGTGACGCGTGTGCCGATCGCGGAGGTGCCGGACTGGCGGTATCTTTTGCGCGAGGTGTACGAGCTTTATCGTTTTACCTCGTCGGGCGGATCAAAGCCCATTCGGGCGCATCAGCGGGCCGTGCGCGAGGCGATCAACCGGGCTTTGCGCGCACAGCCTGAGGTGGCGTTTCCGGTGCCGCGGCGGTTGCCGGTGGTGGCGCATCTGCCCCGCGCACTGAGCGAGGGGGTGCAGGGGGCCACGTCGCCTGCGGTGCGGGCGTTGGAACTGGTCGCCGGGCATCTGGATTGGGAATACGGCTATGAGAAGATGCCGCGCGGGTTGGCGCGGTCCTATGGATATGCCGAGATTGCGGGGCCGCGGGGGCCGGTGATCACATCCGAGTTGATCGTGGGCGTGGTGCTGTTTGCGCCGGGCTGCATTTATCCGGCGCATTCGCATGCGGGGATCACGGAGAGTTACGTGTGCCTGTCAGGGGCGGTGAGCCAGAACAACCAGGGGGTTTATGCGCCGGGGTCGATGATCTTTAACCCCGCCGGGGCGAAGCATCGGATCACGGTGTCGGATACGGAACCTGCGCTGCTGGCCTATGCGTGGACGGGGCCGCGTGAGGCGCTGGAGGCGAATGAGATGGTGTTGAGCCGGAAGTGATGGCGGACGCCGAAGGGAGCGCGTCGTCGGGCCGCGGTGCGGCGGCCGTCCTGATCCGCTGAAGTGCTTTATGGCGGCCATGTACATCTTCGCGGTCAGCTGAATGCAAGCGGTCAAAGTATCGCCGTGCCGGGGGGCGGCCCGGCGATGCGCGGCGGGCTGCGCCCTTGATTCCGCGCCGGACTGAGTGATGACCTGGCCCGTCGATGCGCGGCTTAGAGCGCGGACCAGATGCCGAGGACGCCGACGATCACGAGGCTCAACGCCCAGATCAGTTCGAGGTCAAACCAGCCCTTTTTCAGAAAGTTCAGGCCCAGCCAGCGGTGCGTGGCATAGGCCAGTGCGCCGCCGGAGCCGATCATGGCGGCGGTGTGCAGGAGCGCCACGGCGAGGGCCAAGGCCGTTGTGGCCATGAGCGCGGAGGCCGCGCGGTGGCCGGCGTCAAGCTCCTCGATGGCGCAGAGGCCGAGGTAGATCGGGACCAGCATCAGGGCGGCGCCGTGGGCGAGGGCCACGAGAAAGCTCCAGAGTGTGAGCTTGTGCGGCGGGATGCGGGCGAGAAAGCGGGGGTGTTTGCGGGTGATGACGAGGTAAGCGCCCATAGCGAGCACGATCAGACCCGCGCCAAGGCGGATCTCGCGTTCGTAGTCGATGAGCAGGGTCATCATGGAAAACGGCAAGAGGATCCCCAGCATCGCCGCAAAGTGCCCCAGCGACAGCGCGCCCAGCGCGGGCCATAGGGCGCTTCGACGACGCTCGAACAGAGCGGAGGAGACCGCGAGCGGCCAGCCCATGCCGGGGTTGAGGCCGTGGTAGAGGCCGGAAAGGATCACGGCGAGCCAGAGGCCCGCCGCGGTCGTTGTCAGGTCCATCGCGGCCTAGCCGACGTTGGGATAGCAGAAGCTATCGGTGGAACAGTCGCCGCCTTCGAGGCGGATTTGGTGCGACCGGTAGCCTTCGGGGAACTCGACCCAGAAGTCGGGATCGAGCGCAAAGGAGCCATCGTCACCCACGCGCGCCATGACCATCGCAGCCCCGCGGTCGCCCGGATAGAACTGGTCGTCCCAGGTCGAATAGAGCGAGTTGGTCCAGTAGACGCGCTTGCCGTCGCGGCTGATCTCGACCATCTGGGGGCCGTAGCCGAAGGTCTTGCCGTTGGGGTGCTTGTGGTTGGCGACGATGCCGCCGATCTCGACCTTGCCGGCGAGGACGGGGTTCATCGGGTCGGACACGTCGTATTGGTGCATCTCACCGAGGCCCCAGCAGGAGACATAGAGATACTTGTCATCGAGGCTGAGGTCGATGTCGGTGACCAGCGGGGGCACGGCGCCGAAGCCTTTCAAGAGGTCGGGCAGGTCGTCGGCCTCGGCGGGCACCGGGTCGATGGTGATCGTCTTCTTGGCCTGCCATTCGCCGTTCTCATCCCGCCACCAGGTGAAGATCGACCCTTGCAGGTTGGTGGTGTCGACAACCACGCCGCAGAAGCCATACTCTTTCACCGGGTCGTGGGCGGGGCGGATTTCCAGCGCCATCTGGTGGTTTTCACCCAGATCGATGCTCTTGGTCACCTTGCGCGCGCGCAGGTCCCAGAAGTGGATCGTGTGGCCATACTTGTTCGACAGCAGATCGTCCGGCACCACGCCGTTTTCGAACTGCGGCGGCAGGCCCCATTCGGAGCTGACCATGTAGTCGCGCGGCAGGTTCCACCAGAAATCATAGTGCTTGTCCTGAATGCCCCGGTCCATTTCGTAGCGGCCGAGGATCTCGAAGCTTTGGCAATCCATGATGAAGATGCCCGGAGGGCCGTCGGTGCCGTCTTCGCCACCGCCGCCGAGGGTCGAGACATAGATGCCTTCGGGGCCGCAGTGGATGGTGTGGGGGCGCGAATAGCCGGTCTTGGCCATCAGCTCTTCGGGTTCGATGGTTTTGTGGATCGCGGGGTTTTTCGGGTCCTTCACATCGATGATGTAGATGCGCGACGACCGGATGCCCGGAATGATCAGGTAGCGGCGTTCGAGGAACGCGTGACCGGTGAGCGGCGAGAGGGCCGAGGAACAGGCGTTCCATCCGAAATGGTGAAATTCGTCGCCGAGATTGGGGACATAGAGTTCCGAGATGATCTGGCCGTAGGTGCCAGAACTCGGGTCCACGTCCACCACGGCAAGGCCATCGGGTTTGGAGCCATCGGGGCTGAGCATGAGGGTAAAGGCGAGGGTCTCGACCGGTGCGTTGATCGCATCATTGGGCGAAGGGTAAAATGTGTTGTCGGGTCTTAAATTCATGACGTTCTCCCTTGGACGTGCTTGGTTTGAATATCGGTCCCCGGTGCCCTTTGCGGGTCTGGTGCGGGGTCAGGCGGTTTTTTCCTTTGTCTTGGATGCGCGCGCGGTGACCACGGAATGGGCCAGCTCGCGGGTATAGGTTTCGAGGGCGTTCAATGCGGATTCGGTGGCGTCAGCATTGCCCGCTTCGATTGCATCGGCAATCTTTGTGTGCAGGGCGATGATCTCTTCGCGCGAGCGCGCGGTGAAAGTGATCATGTTCATAAGGGGTTGCATGGCCTCGACCGCGCCGGCGAGCTGGTAACTGAGCACTTTGTTGCCAGCGCCATCGACCAGCGCGCGGTGAAAGGTGACGTCGGAGGCGCAGAACGCCTCGTCCGTGAGGCCGGGCTGGCCTTGGCGGTGGATTTCGGCGCGCATGGTGGCGAGGTGATCGGGCGTGCGGCGGGCCGCCGAGAGCGGCGCGCAGGCGCGTTCGAGCGCGTAGCGCGCCTCGCAGGCGACATCGAAGCTGACGGCGTTCATCGACAGCAAGAGGGACGCGGTGGTGACTTGCTGGTCATAGGCATCCTCGAACCGCAGGCGGTTGACGAAGGCGCCGCCGGTGGCCCCACGCTGGGTCCGGATGAGCGATTGGGCCGCCAGCCGTTTCAGCGCCTCGCGCACGGTGGGGCGGGAGACGTCGAAGTAGTCGGCCAGCTCGGATTCGGAGGGCAGGCGCTGATCGACGATCAACCGGCCTGCCACGATCTCTTCGCGGATCGCGTCAGCGATCTGGGCGGAGAGGTCCTTGGAACTGGTTGGATCGATTTTCATATGCGCACTTTTTTAATTGTCTGGCATTTTAATGTCTGACAATTAATCTGCCAAGCTATATCTGCACGAGTCGACGCTGAACGTCACCGCGCACCAAGGGGAGAAGTCATGCCGCATCTGATCCGGTCCACGCTTTGGCTGGGCTTTTTTGCCCTGATCCTGCTGGCGTGGGTGTGGATGTACATGATGAGCGTCGACATGGATGTCGACCTGCTGGGCCGGCCCGGCGAGATGGGCGCGCGCATGGCGGCGATGGACCCGCGCATGCCGATGTACATGCCGATGGCGAATTTCGGCCCGCTGTTCTGGATGTGGGCGATCATGATGGCGGCGATGATGTTGCCGACGATGGTGCCGACCTTGCGCAGCTACGAGGACCTGATGGTCAGTGCCAATGGCACGCGGGCCGGTTGGCTGGGCGTGCTCTTGGGTTATTTCATCGTGTGGGTTGCCTTTGCCGCGTTGATCACGGGCGTGCAGCTGGCGCTGCTGTTTGGCGGTGTTGTGGACATGCTGGGGATTGCGAAATCGTGGTGGGTGTCGGGCGGGCTGCTGATCGTGGTTGGCCTGTTCCAGTTCACCCGCGCCAAGGAGGTCTGCCACGGCGTGTGCCACTCCCC
>JBCBCR010000165.1:0-7351 GCA_038530495.1 Pseudomonadota bacterium
CAGGCATTCCGCTGCAGCCGTGACACGCGCGTCACCTTCGCAGTCCAGACCCCGATCGAGGTCACGGATGTCCGCGCCTGCATTGACCTGTGCCGCGCCGATGACACCTGCACCCGCGCCGTCTATGAAAAGACCTCCGCCACCCGCGCGGTGGGGCGCTGCGTCATCTCGGGTGACAGCCCCATGTCGGTGGCGTCCGATGACGGGTTTTCGACCTATGAACGCGCCTCGCCCGATCTGAACATGCGCCCCCCGCGGCCCGGTGTGCGTAATACGGCCCCCAACTATCGCCGGATCCGGCTTGACGTGCGCTCGCACGCGGATGCGGTGTCGCTCTGTGCGGCGGCCTGCGGTCGGGATGCCAATTGCGTGTCGGCCAATGTCCAGCCCGCCACCGATAACAGATCGGCGCGCTGCAATCTCAAGCAGACATTGGCCACCAACGTCTTTGACGACTGCTGCACCAACATCTCCAAGATCCCCAACAGCAAACCGCCCTCGGTTCCCGCACCCGATGCGGTGCCCCTGCGGATGGTGTTTTCACCCAACGACCCCGGCAACCGGATCGAAGGCGACGCCTATCCCGCCGACATGCCCAACGTGCGCTTTCCAGTGAACTGGCAAGGCTGCAGCCAGGACGACCGCGCCCTGATCCGCCGCGCCTGGGTGCGGGCGCATTACAACGTCTGGCGCGCGCGCCAGGTGATGAGCCACCTCAACGCCCAGCGGCGCCGGGCCGACATGTGGGCCTGGTCCTTCAACGACCGCATGGGCACCTCGCCCAGCTACACCAACATCTCGCCGCGCGCCTATTTTGGCCGCTACGACCACAGCCGCTTTCACGACGCCCGCCGCGTCATCGACAAGCTCTTTGTCGAACGCTTCCGCGGCAAGACGTTCCGCGTCAAATGCCGCGTGCGCGACAGCGACGGCGCCCACCCCTGCGAGACGTTCAACGCCAACGCCAACCACTCCTTCTACGGCACCATCAACCTGTGCCAGCGCTGGTTCGACAACGGCGTCTTTAACGACCAGGTCACCATCCTCACGCACGAAATGCTGCACTGGATGAAAATCCCCAAGTCGATCTACTGGGTCGCCGACCGCCACGACTTCTGGCGCAGCTGCCGCCGCTATGTCGGGGTCCGCGCGCTCTATGACGACGACGCCGTGTGGCTGGGCATGAACCGCGGCTGCAAGGACTGGAACCACAACCGCGCCGTCCGCGCCAACGACACCTACGCCTGGTGGACCACCATGCTGGGCGACCGCATCTACCGCGGCCGCCTGCCGCAATTCCCGGCCGAAGACTTCTGACCCCGCGCACAGCGCCACCGCGCTCTCGCACCAAACGCCCGCGCCGCACGCCTTGGCCCCTGCGCGCGCGGGCCCTATCGTCATGGCCGCAACCACGGGGCCACAACCATGACCGACACCAGCACCCAAGAGGACCAGACCAACGCCGCCACCCGCCGCGCCAGCGGCGAGTTCGTCCGCGGCGTCAGCGGCTTTCGCCACGCCATCGGCGACCCGGACTTTGCCCCCGAACCGGGCCGCTACCACCTCTATGTCGCGCTCAACTGCCCCTGGTGCCACCGCGTCACCCTCGCCCGCGCCGTCCTGGGTCTCTCGGACGCCATCACCATGGACGTGGCCTTTCCCAACCGCACCGACGACACCGACCCCGCAGGCCCCAACCTCTGGCAATTCGCACCGGATCGGCCTGCGTCCCTCACCGGCGCACCGCTCCCCGAATGCACGCCCGAAACCGCCACCGGCGACAGCCTCCGCCTCGCCCGCGACCTCTACGCGCGGCACGGCTCCGCCGAACAATCCGTCCCCATCCTCTACGACAAGCACACCCACCGCATCGTCAACAACGAAAGCGCCGAGATTGTGCGCATGCTCGACGCCCACGCCCACGCCTTGGGCAGCGCAGCGCCCGACCGCCCCACGCTCCGCCGCTCTGGGCTTGCGGACACCATCGACACGCTCAACGACCGCATCTACACCGCCATCAACAACGGCGCCTACAAGGCCGGGTTCTCCTCTGATCAGGCCGTCTATGCCGCCGCCTTCACCGCCTATTTCGACGCCCTTGCGTGGCTCGAAGTGCACCTGTCCGACGGCCGCCCCTACCTCGCAGGCGACGCCTTTACCGAAGCCGACCTGCGCCTCTTCCCGACCCTCTACCGCCACGACCCGGTCTACTATGTCCGCATGAAGCTCAACGGCGCCCGCATCCTTGATTATCCACACCTCTGGCGCTGGCTCTGCCGCGTCTACGCCCTGCCGGGAGTGGCCGCCTCCGGGTCCCTCCTGCACTGCCGCCAAGGCTATTTCGGCCGCTCCTGGAACGGCACAATCCCCCTCGGCCCGCTGCGGCCCATGCCCTACCCGGAGGCGTACGGGGTGCCGGGGTTGGCGAGGTAAGGGGGGGGGGGTAATACTACCCTGTTGAGGTACCGCACACCTACGTTCAGACTTTCCAAATCTGCTCGCGTGCCATTTCAGAAATCCTCAACGTGTTCAATTCAATCAGGTCACGGGTAATCTTCTTTTCGCCATCGAAGAGCTCCGGTAGCTTGTAGCCGCGATCGGACAGGATAGCCCTCTTCTGGGAAAAGTCATTTGATGAAAGTAGGTTGTTGGTTTCAGCGTCAATGAGCATCAAGTTTCCGATTTGGCCTACAACTTTTGCGTCTTCGTCGGACTTGATTGTCGATTGCGGCAAAAGATGTTCAATGGTCAGATCGTCTGTTTCTCCAATGAACATTTGTTTCTCATGTGCGGCAACCTTGCGAAGGATATACTGGACCAAGGATTTTTGAGAAGAGTTAGCTTTAGTGTGTATTACTTGTGAAAATGACACGTCAAACTCGCTGTCTTCAACCTCTCTATCACGCAGTTTTTGTCTAAAATCGGCGAGATGGTTCGATATCTTATGCGGGTCTGAAGCATCAAAAACCTGTCGTCCTAAGAGCGAGTACATTCCAGATATGCCGCCCGACGAGCGAGACGAAGTGATAGCGTTGAAAGTGAAGTGAAATTTTTCAATATCACTAAGCGCGTCGCGTAGGGTTTTGTACTTTATGAAGCCATCCCGATAAGCACGAATTAGCGACAAAACCCCGGGAGTTGGTTGCACCACCTTAAAGACGCGAAGTGCTGCCAACGAACGGGCCGCTTCTTTTTCGATTTTTTTCCATCCATATTCCGGATCGAAAATCGATCTCCAATGTTCCGAGTCCGATAAAAATCGGTCGAGATGGGCTTTGGCATTTTCGTTGACTATCCGATCCTTAACTTTTTGAAAAGTCTTGGCTTTTGTTACAAAATCATACCGCGATTGCCAGGAATGGACAATGAAGGTGTCTGGATTAAGTGAAACAGTCGAGCCCTGAATCGTGTCTAATACTCTGTTCCATTTTTCTTTGGCTTGATCGACGTCATCATTTGATCGAATAAATTTTGTGAAATGATTTCGCAAAAGATCTGCCAGAGCCAGATCTTTTCCGCGTGTGTTAAGAGTTTCGAAAATCAGATACGCGTCATCCTCATTGTCAAGTTTCACCATTATGACGTTCAAATCAAAGACAGTGTCGCGCAGCACCTTAAGCCAATCTCGTGCCTTCTTTGTGTTGGTTTCCGGGTCATGCTCCCGATTAGATAGAATTTCTTGCAGCTGATCATTAATATTTTGAATAAAAATATCATACGCTTTTTGTATAGCTTGTTCTTCATGTCCGACGTCGTACGGAGCATCGGCCGGGCCGTCTTTCAGGACCTCCTCTTGCAGGAAAGGATAAGATGTTTCTGTTTGCAAAACGTAGGCTGTTTTATTGTCGCGTGTTTTTTGCGCGATGTATGCTTGAAGCCCCTCAGCAAGGTCGAGCGCATCTATTCTTTTGAACCCCTCACGGATCGCGCACAGTAAGATGGTAATCGTTGTAAGCCTTTGCTGGCCGTCTACGACGGCTAGCCGAGATCGTCCTACTTCATATGCCACCATTGATCCGATGAAGTAGTTATCAGACAGGTTGGCTAGAATGTCGGTCCAAAACTCGCTTACATGCTCTCCCTCCCATGAGTAGGCTCTTTGGAAGCGGGGGATGAAAAACTGGTGCCGCTTGAGCAACTGTTCGATTGTTTCGTCATGCGATTCAATTTTCATGAAATGAAACCTGCCGTGTTAAAGTACAATTTAAACGGTAGCCAACACGGATGTAGTGTGCAACGTGATGGTTGCTGAAGAAAGAACCTAGCTGGTTGCGGTGCTTCGCTTACATCAGCGGCGACGCGAACAGCGCAAACCGATTTCTTTGCTTGGCGTAAGTTATTTGGTTTCTGAGATTGACCAGCAGGCTTGGTGTGACGGCCAAAAAAGTCATAACGGAATGCTCGCAGATTTACCCCAAACCTTACCCAACAGTTACCGCGTCTCCCCAAACCTTAACGCCCCAAGAATCCTAACGCTTTCCTAACGGCTCCCCCCGACCCGTTTTGTACAAAACACCCCCCATTTTGAACAAAACCCCCGAAAAGGGGGGAAAGGGGCCATCTGGGGCCCATCGGTTTTGTACAAAACGCCCCCCGTTTTCATCAAAACGGCCCAAAACCCCCACCGTACGCCCCCTTAACGAAAAAGCCGCCCCGGAGGGCGGCTTGGCATTTCGTGCGGTTCGCAAGGCTCAGAAGCCGAGGCCCGCGTACTTGTTCTTGAACTTCGAAACGCGGCCGCCGGTGTCCATCAGACGCGCGCCGCCGCCGGTCCATGCCGGGTGCACCGACGGGTCGATATCCAGCGCCAGCTGGTCGCCTTCGGCGCCCCATGTGGACTTCATTTGGACCACGGTGCCGTCGGTCATTTTCACTTCGATGATGTGGTAGTCGGGATGCGTATCGGCCTTCATGCCTTTGCTCCTTCAGACTTTTTTGGTTTGTAGTTCGTAACCTCCGCGATCCGCGCCGACTTGCCGCGGCGGGTCCGGAGGTAGTACAGCTTGGCGCGACGCACCCGCCCGCGGCGGACCACGGTGATGCTGTCGATGTTGGTCGAATACAGCGGAAACACCCGCTCCACGCCCTCACCAAAAGAGATCTTGCGGACGGTGAACGACCCGGCAATCCCGCTGCCGTTGTTGCGCGCGATGCAGACGCCCTCATAGTTCTGCACCCGCGTCCGTGTCCCTTCCGTCACCCGGAACCCCACCCGAACGGTGTCCCCGGCCTTGAAGTCGGGGATGTCTTTCCCCAGGGCGGCAATCTGTTCCGCCTCAAGTTGTGCAATCAGGTCCATTGACCTAAGCTCCTCATTTTGCTCACGGTTTTTCCCGTGAAGGTGTGTCCGCGCCTCAGAGCTCTTGGTCTTCACCGGGTCCGCATCCGCGCCCGCCAGAGATCAGGTCACCGTTTCTGTTTCGCACCCGGAACGATCCCCCATGCCGAAGAAGACATGCCACATCCCAAGCGGCCCGAATCCCGCAAGGGAGGCGAACAGGGGGCGTATAGGCCCGCCGTGCCGCGCGGTCAACTCTCCTCGCCCCTGTGCCGCGCCCACAGGTCCGGGCGGCGCGCCTTGGTCAACGCCTCCGCCTGCGCCCGCCGCCACTGGGCCACCTTGCCGTGATCCCCCGAGGTCAGAACCGCAGGTATCTCGCGCCCCTCCCAAACGGCAGGCCGCGTGTATTGCGGGTGCTCCAACAGACCCGCGGAATGGCTTTCTTCGACCGCGCTTTCCGCATTGCCCAGCACACCCGGTAGCAGCCGCACGGTGGCGTCCAGCATCGCCTGCGCGGCAATTTCGCCGCCGGTCATGACGAAATCGCCCAATGACACTTCGGTCACGCCCCAGTGCCCCAGCACCCGCTCGTCAACGCCCTCGAAGCGCCCGCACAGCATCGTCACCCCGTCGCACCGCGCCAGATCGCGCGCCATCGCCTGATCGAACCGCCGCCCCCGCGGCGACATGTAGAGGATCGGCCAGCGCCCCCGCGCATGGCCTTGCGCCTCGGCGATGGCGGCGCTGACAACGTCGGCGCGCAAGACCATCCCTGCACCGCCACCGGCGGGCGTGTCATCGACGTTGCGATGCTTGCCCACGCCATGCCCGCGCAGGTCATGGGTGTGCAGCTGCCAGCGCCCATCCTGCAGTGCCTTGCCGGTGAGCGATGCGCCCAGAACACCCGGAAAAGCATCGGGAAACAGCGTGATCACCCGCGCCTGAAACACCCCAACCAGATCCGGTGCCTCGTCCATCAGAGAGGTCGGTTTCAGCGTCGGGCGGATCGCCTTGCGGCCATGGGATTTCGGGGCGTCAGATGTCATGCGCAGATGTCCTCGGCCGGGTCAGCGCGGGCGGTGCACATGGGCGCTTTGCGCCAGGCCAAAGGCCAGCATCAGCACCAGCATCGCCGATCCGCCATAGCTGACCAGCGGCAGCGGCACCCCCACAACCGGCGCAAGGCCCATGACCATCGACATGTTCACCGCGAAGAACAGGAAGAAGTTCAGCGCAATCCCCAGGGTCAGGAGCGACGAGAACCGATCCTTGTTGGCCAGCGCCGACGCCACGCAAAAGATGATGATCAGCGCGTAGAGCACCAGCAGCGAAAACGCCCCGATGAACCCGAACTCCTCGGCCAGGGTGGTAAAGATGAAATCGGTGTGCTTCTCGGGCAAAAAGTTCAGCCGGCTCTGCGTGCCCTGCATGAACCCGCGCCCGGTCCAGCCACCGGACCCCAGCGCGATCTTGGATTGCG
This sequence comes from Pseudomonadota bacterium, assembly GCA_038530495.1. Taxonomy (GTDB): domain Bacteria; phylum Pseudomonadota; class Alphaproteobacteria; order Rhodobacterales; family Rhodobacteraceae; genus Tateyamaria. The sequence goes on from JBCBCR010000165.1 coordinate 6,762, forward strand.
TGATGTGATAGCCCGCGCCCAGTGGATCGCTGGAGGGGTCAAGGAACGTGTCGATGCGCCGGTACTGATAGTCTTTGAGCAGCTGCCATTCCGTGCCGCGCGACTGGAACACCGCCGTGATCAGGCCCACGCCCGACGCGATGACAGCGGCGAAATAGGCCCAGTGCACGCCCGCCAGAAACATCAGCCCGCCCCCGGCGGCCAGCAGCAGGATCGAGGTGCCCAGATCCGGCTGTCGCAGCACCAGAAACACCGGCAGGATGATCAGCAGGACGGGGATCAGCACCCACAGCGGCTTGGATTTTTTGTGACTTGGCAGCCAGTCGTAGTAGGCCGCAAGGATCGCAACGAGGCTGACCTTCATCAGCTCGGACGGTTGCAGGCGCATGAACCCAAGGTCGATCCAGCGCTGCGCGCCCATGCCGACCGAGCCAAAGAACTCGACCCCCACCAGTAGCAGAAGCGTGCCCGCATAGGCCACGCCTGCCATGTTGCGCCAGAACCAGATCGGCACCACCGCCACGATCAGCATCAGCACAAAGCCGACGGCAAAGCGTTTCATCTGCGGCTCGGCCCAGGGGGACAGGGAT
>JBCBCR010000166.1:0-7298 GCA_038530495.1 Pseudomonadota bacterium
CATGGTGGAATGGGTCGTGGGCCACGTGATGCGTCTGCATCTGGGAATGGACGGACATATCAACGCCGCCCCCGGCACATGGGAGCCTGTCGCGCCGCCCTTGTCATTCGACACCAAGGTGGCGATCCTCGGCCTTGGGGCGCTGGGCACGGCCTGCGCGCTGGCGCTGGCGGCCATCGGGTTTCAAGTCGCAGGCTGGTCGCGCAGTGCCAAGGATGTGCCGGGTGTGACCTGTTTTGCGGGCGAGGCCGGTCTGCCGCTTGCGTTGGAAGGCGCGCAGTACTGCGTGCTGCTGCTGCCGGACACGCCCGCGACGGACGGGGTGATCAATGCCGAAACGCTCGCCATGCTGCCCGCGGGGGCCGCATTGCTGAACCCCGGGCGCGGACCGCTGATTGACGATGACGCGGTGATTGCAGCGTTGGATGCCGGGCACCTGTCGCACGCCACGCTGGATGCGTTTCGCGAGGAACCCCTGCCCGCGGCACATGCGTTCTGGCATCATCCGAAGATCACCGTGACCCCGCATATCGCGTCCGAAACCCGGCCTGCGTATTCGGTGAAAACCCTGGCCGAGAATATGCGGCGTGGGGAGGCCGGGGAGCCGTTTTTGCACGTGGTGGATCGGGACGCCGGGTATTGATCCAGAGCGACGGCGCGGGTGGCTGAGCGGCCCTCCGGGGGGAGTTTTCTTGGCAAGATGAAGGGCGCACGGGTGGCCACCCGGCCCTCCCCTCTCGGCGGCGAAAGCCGCCTGCCGGGCAGTGGGGTACGGTTTATTTGGCGAAATGAAGTTTGGATCGGGCGTGGGGATTGGATTGCAGACCGGCCCTCCGGGAGGAATTTATCGGGCAAGATGAAGCGGGCGCGGTCTTTGGGGTGGTGCGCTCTGCTGAATCAGGCGGCGAGGCCGCGGCCTTTGAGCAGGGCGTCGACACCCGGCATGCGGCCGCGAAAGGCGAGGTAGAGATCGCCCGCGTCGACCGAGCCACCGGTGCTGAGGATGTGGGTTTCGAGCGCTGCGGCGCGGTCGGGGTCGAAGGGGTCGCCGGCCTCTTCGAACGCGGCGAAGGCGTCGGCGTCCATCACCTCGGACCACATGTAGCTGTAATAGCCCGATGAATAGCCGTCGCCTGCGAACACGTGGGCGAAATGCGGGGTGGCGTGGCGCATGGTGATGGCGCGGGGCATGCCGAGGGCTTCGAGCACTTCGGCCTGTTTCTGCATCGGGTCGGCGGGGGCGGCGCCGTCGTGAAAGGCCAGATCGACGAGGGCGGAGGCGACGTATTCGACCGTCTGAAAGCCCATGTCGTAGGTGGCCGCCCCCAGCACCTTGTCGAGCAGGTCCTGAGGCATCGCCTCGCCGGTGTCGGCGTGGGTGGCAAAGTCGCGCAGGACCTGCGGCACCTCGAGCCAATGTTCATAAAGCTGGCTGGGCAGTTCGACGAAATCGCGTGCGACGGACGTGCCCGAGATGCTGTCATAGGTCACGTTCGATAGCATCTGGTGCAGGGCGTGGCCGAATTCGTGGAACAGGGTGCGCGCGTCATCGTAGCTGAGCAGGGCGGGGTCGGATTTGGCGAAATTGCAGACGTTGACCACGATGGGGGTCGTGGGCTTGGGGAACTTGGCCTGGCTGCGCATGGCCGAGCACCACGCACCCGACCGTTTCGAGCCACGGGCGAAGTAGTCGCCGATGAACACCGCCACGTGCTGGCCATCGCGGGTGACCTCCCATGCGCGGCAGTCGGGGTGGTAGAGGGGGACGTCGAGCGGGGTGAAGGACAGGCCGAAGAGGCGGGTGGCGCAGTCGAACTGGGCCTCGATCATGCGGTCGAGCTGGAAATACGGTTTGACCTGCGCCTCTTCGAGGTCGTGCAGGTCCTTGCGGCGGCGTTCGGCGTAGTAGCGCCAGTCCCAGGGTTCCAACGGGCCGTCGAAGCCGTCGGCGTGCAGCATCGCCTCGAGTGCGGCTGCGTCAGTTTGCGCCTGGGCGCGGGCGGGTTCCCATACGGCCATCAGCAGGTCGCGCACGGCCTGCGGCGTCTTGGCCATTTCGGTTTCGAGCTTGTAGGTGGCGAAATTGTCATAGCCCAGAAGCTGCGCGCGTTCTTCGCGCAGTTTCAGGATCTCGGCGGCGATGGCGCGGTTATCGGTTTCCCCGCCATTTGCGCCCCGGCTGGTCCATGCGGCGAAGGCTTTCTTGCGCAGTTCGCGGCGGGGCGAGAATTGCAGGAACGGCACGATGAGCGAGCGCGACAGGGTGATGACGGGGCCGCCTGCATCCTTTTCCTCGCCCGCGGCACGGGCCGAGGCGCGCACGAAATCGGGCAGGCCTTCCATATCCGCCTCGGTCAGCGGCATGAACCAGTCGCGTTCGTCGGCCAGCAGGTTCTGGGTGAAGGCGGTGCCAAGTTCGGCGAGCCGCCCCTTGATCGCTTTCATTCGCGCCTCGTCATCGCCGGTGAGTGCGGCGCCCGCGCGCACATAGCCGCGGTGGGTGAGCATCAGCACGCGGGCCTGTTCGTCGGTCAGATCGGCGTCATCACGGGCGTCCCACACGGCCTGGACCCGGGCAAAGAGCGCCTTGTTTCCCGCGATGTCGGCAAAGTGTGCGGCGAGTTTGGGCGAGAAGTCGCGTTGCAGCGCCTCGCGGGCCGGATTGCTGTCCGCGCCTGCGACGTTGAAGAACACGCCCAGCACCTTGTCAAGGTCTGCGCCCGCGGCTTCCAGCGCTTCGATCGTGTTGGCGAATGTGGGCGCTTCGGGGTTTTGCGCGATGGCGTCGATCTCCGCACTGTGATTGGCGAGTGCTGCGTCCAGCGCGGGGGCGAAATCGTCGTCGGTGATGGTGTCAAACGGGGCGAGGCCGAACGGGGTGTCCCAGGGTGTGAGCAGCGGGTTGGTCATCGTCGTCTCCTGTGCGGCGCGGTGTCATCCGCAGATAGGGCAATCGGGGCGCTTTTTCAGCCGCATGGTGCGGTTTTCGCCGTAGAGCCCGTCGTAAATCGCCATTTGGCCGCGCAGGGGGGTGCCCGCGCCAGTGATGAGCTTGACCGCTTCCAGCGCCATCATCGACCCAACGACGCCCGGAAGCGGGCCGATCACGCCCGCCTCGGCACAGCTGGGGGCGAGGCCGGGGGCGGGGGCCTGTGGGAAGATGCATTGGTAGCAGGGGGTGCCGTTTGCCGGGTCAAACACGCTCAGCTGGCCTTCCCACTGGCTGAGCGCGCCGGAGATCAGCGGTTTGCCCGCGCGCGTGGCGGCGGCGTTGGCGAGGTAGCGCGTGTCAAAATTGTCGGTGCCGTCGAGGATGATGTCATAATCGGCCACCAGATCGGCGGCGATCTCTTCGGTCAGGCGGCGGTGATAGGGGCGGACGGTGACAAAGGGGTTGAGCGCCTCCATCGCGGCCTGGGCCGAGAAAACCTTGGGCATGCCGATGTCGCTGTCGCGGTGGATGACTTGGCGTTGCAGGTTGGAGCCGTCGACGGTGTCGTCGTCGATCACGCCAATGGTGCCAACGCCAGCGGCAGCGAGGTATTGCAGCGCGGGCGCACCCAGGCCCCCTGCGCCGATCACCAGCACCTTGGCCTTCTTGAGCGCGACCTGCCCCGGGCCGCCCACCTCGCGCAGGACGATGTGACGGGCGTAGCGGTTGAGTTCGGTATCGGAAAACGGACCGGAGGGGGGCGGCGTGTCGGTGGTTGTGTCCCGTGATTTGCCTGCGGCACCGCGCAGCCATGTGAGGCCACGCGAATAGAGCCACGCCAGCGCGGCAAAGGCGCCGACCAGCAGCCAGAGCGCCGGGCTTTCCCCAGTGGCGAGGCGCAGGGGATGCGTGGGAGGCAGGGCGATCTGCAGGGCGAGGACCGCGACGTAGAGCAGGCCGATCATCAGCCAGCGCGCCGAGGTGGGCGCGCCCATCAACCGGCCAATACCCCAAAGGGTGGCGGCGAGGATCAGGACAAGGATCATCCGCGGCCCGTGGAACCGAACCCAGCCGTGCCACGGTCCGTGGTGTCGAGGCTGTCGACCTCGTGGATCGCGGCCTGCACGACCGGGGCCATGACCATCTGGGCGATGCGCTCGCCATGGGCGACGGTGAATTCGGTGTCAGAGGTGTTGAGCAGGATCACCCCGACCGGGCCGCGATAGTCGCTGTCGATGGTGCCGGGGCTGTTGACCAGCGCGATGCCGTGTTTCAGCGCGAGGCCCGAGCGCGGGCGCACCTGCACCTCGAACCCCTGCGGGATCGCCATGGCGAGGCCTGTCGGGATCAGCGCGCGTGCACCGGGGGCGAGGGTGACGCCGCTGCGATCCTCGAAGTTGGCGCGCAGGTCGGCCCCAGCCGCACCCGCGGTTTCATAGGCGGGCAACGCGATTTCCGGGTCAAACCCGGGCAGGCGCATGATCTGGAGCGGTGGTGTCTGCATCTTCATCTTGCCAAATAAACTCAAATCCCGACGGGGCCAGCAGTGCTATGCTTTGTTCAGCGCGTCCGCGATGCGGTGGGCGATCTTTTGTGCCACCGCGTCCTTGCCCATGCGTGGCCACGTCTCGGCGCCATCGGCGCTGATCAGGGTCACGGCGTTTTCCGCGCCGCCCATGATGCCGGTTTCGGGTGAGACGTCGTTGGCGACGATCCAGTCGCAGCCCTTGCGCGCGCGTTTGGCGGTGGCGTTGGCCTGCACGTCGTCGGTTTCGGCGGCAAAGCCCACGACCAGGGGCGGGCGGTTCGTGGTTCGCTGCGCGACGGTGGCGAGGATGTCGGGGTTTTCGGCGAAGGTGAGCGTGGGCAGGCCGTCGCGGGACTTCTTGAGCTTGCGGTCCGAGGCGGTGGCGACGCGCCAATCGGCCACGGCGGCGGCAAAGATGGCGGCGTCGGCAGGCAGGGCCTCGTCCACGGCGTGCGCCATGTCCTCGGCTGTTTGCACCGGGATCACCTTGGCCCCTTGGGGCGGAGACACGTCGGCGGGGCCGGTGACGAATGTGACCTCGGCCCCCAGCGACAGGAGCGCGCGGGCAAGGGCCGCGCCTTGCGCGCCAGAAGAGCGGTTGGCGATGTAGCGCACCGGATCGATGGGTTCATGCGTGGGACCGGAGGTGACGAGCACGTGCCGGCCCGAGAGCGGGCCTGCGCCGAACTGCGCCTCGACCGCGGCGACGATTTCCAGCGGTTCGGACATGCGGCCGGGGCCGAACTCGCCGCAGGCCATGTCGCCCTCGTTTGGGCCGATCAGGCGCGCGCCATCGGCTTGCACCTGTGTCAGGTTACGCTGGGTCGCGGGGTGGTCCCACATGCGCACGTTCATCGCGGGGGCCAGCATCACCGGGGTGTCGGTGGCCAAGAGCAGGGTTGAGGCGAGATCATCGGCGCGGCCCTGCGCCATCTTGGCGATGATGTCGGCGGTGGCGGGGGCCACGAGGATCAGGTCCGCGGCGCGCGACAGCTGGATATGGCCCATCTCGGCCTCGTCGGTGAGGTCAAAGAGATCGCGATAGACCTTTTCCCCGGCCAAGGCCGACACGGCGAGCGGGGTCACGAACTGTTCGGCGGCGCGGGTCAGCACCGGGGTGACGGACGCGCCGCGTTCGCGCAGGCGGCGGATCAGATCGAGGCTTTTGTAGGCCGCGATCCCGCCGGTGATGATCAGGAGGATGCGTTTGTCCTGCAGCATGTGCGCGCTCTTGCTGGTTCAGTCGGGGCACAATAGGCGGATGGGGGTGCGGGCGCCAGTGGTTGGAACCGGGGGCCAGCCCCCGGACCCCCGGAGTTTAATTTGCAAAGTGAAGGAACACCTAGTTGCCGAAGACCGCGCAGGGGTCGTCGCGCGCGGGTGTGGGTGCCGTGACGTCGATGTGATCGAACGTGCCGGTGGGCGAGTTGCCCGCTTCGCCCTGACCGAGGCTGTAGACCGCGAGGTCGGGGCGCACGCGGGACAGGTAGAGCGGCACGCCCCAATCGGTGCGGGCGTGGCCATTGCCGGTGATCAGCACCACGGGCGCGCCAGAGGTGTCGAGCGCGGCAAGCACCGTGCGGGCGAAATGGGCATCGCGCAGGCGCTGGGCGGCAACCATGCCGCCCATCATCGCCAGCGGCATGGCGGCGCAATGGGCGTCGAACTGCATCTGTTCCCGGGTGGCCTGTTCGTCTTGGGGCAATGCAGTGGTCAGGCCGTACTTAGCGGCGGCATCGCCAAACACCGCCGCAGCGCCATCAGTGAACGCGGCACGCACCTGATCGCGGGGCAGTGCTGCGCCGAGGATGACCGGGCTGGCGGCAAGCACGTCGGCGTAATCGGTGATGTTGGACCACGTGAAGCCGGTCGTGGCGGCCCGCATGGCGTCAGCGGTGCGGGGGACATCGGTGAGGGACGCGGCCTCGTCCGGGGTGAGCATCTCGTAGACCACCACCTGCGGGGCCAATGCCGCAAGCGCTGCGGCTTGGGTCGCGTGATGCGTCGGGTTGTCGTGGTATTCGCCGAGGATGACGACGTCAGCGGTCACCGTGTCCCAGTCCGGCGCCGCCATGCAAAAGGCCGCGCTGGCGATCAGCGCGGCCATTGGGGAGACAAACCTGAGGCAGGTGTGGATCATACGAGGAAGTGGTGTACTTCCTTGCTTTGGTTTTCCAGCGACTTGCGCATCTTGCCAAAGGCGGCGGCTTCGAGCTGGCGCACGCGTTCCTTGGACAGGCTCAGTTCCTGACCGAGGCTTTCCAGCGTGCGGGGTTCGTCGCGCAGCTTGCGTTCGCGGACGATGAAGCGTTCGCGTTCGTTCAGCGCGCCCAGCGCTTGCAATAGCCATTCCCGCAGCTGGTCGTTGTCATGCCGGTTCTCGACGGTTTCGGCAGCCTGTTCGCTGTCGTCCTCGAGCGCGTCAATCCACTCACGCCCTTCGTCATCGACGGATTGCGTGGCATTCAGGGAATAATCGGAGCCGGACAGGCGCCCTTCCATCATTTCGACATCGTGCAGCGGCACGCCGATCTCGGTCGAGATCATCTGGCGCAGCTGGTGCTTGTCGAGCGTCTCGCCTGCGGCCGCGCTTTCCCGCTCGAGCCGTGCCTGAACGCGGCGCATGTTGAAGAACAGCGATTTCTGCGACGAGGTTGAGCCGGTGCGCACCATCGACCAGTTGCGCATCACGTAATCCTGGATCGACGCCTTGATCCACCACACGGCGTAGGTGGAAAAGCGCACGCCGCGGTCCGGATCGAACTTGTCGGCCGCTTTCATCAGGCCCAGACCCGCCTCTTGGATCAGGTCGTTCATCGGGGCGCCGTAGCGTTTGAA
>JBCBCR010000167.1:0-7276 GCA_038530495.1 Pseudomonadota bacterium
GTCCGGGACGGGCATGTAGTCGCCTTCGAAAAACGCGGCCTCGGACACCCAGCGGGTCGGCACCACGTCCTTGGGCCACAGGTGCGAGCCTGCAACGCAGCGCAGCGTCGCGTCGGTTACCGGATCAAGCGGCGACCAGAAGCTGACGGTCTGGCGTCCATCGACGAAATAATACGGCCCGTCCTGATGCCACGGCGTGGCCATCGAGGTGCCGGGTTCCTTGACCAGCACGTGATCGTGAAAAAGCTGCACCCGGTCCGACCCCATCAGCGCGCCCGCGACCTGCGCCACCGGGCTGTGCCGGATCGCCTTTTCAAACTCGGGGATGCGTTGCCAATTACAGTAATCGTCGAAAAATAGCCCCGTCTCGCCCGCCTTGTCATTGGTCGAGGCATAGGGACCGGGGTCTGCCATGTTACGCGCGACACCCGCGCGCAACAAATCAAGCTGGTCGGCAAACAGCCCGCGGATGCAGACGACACCGTCGCCCTGGAATGTGTCGATTTGGGACGCGGTCGGGGCGACCATCACGCCTTGCGGCGCAACCGGATCACAACGTCAACAGATGCAATCTCTGCTCCGTCGGGGGCATCGGGGATCTGCGAAATCACCAGCTGGTCTGACGGCGCATCCGTGAGGCGCGCCTCGTCTTCCCAATAGAAATGCGGGTGGTCGTGCACGTTGGTATCAAAGTAGCTCTTTGACCCGTCCACGGTGACCTCCTGCATCAACCCCGCATCGCAGAACGCACGCAGCGTGTTGTAGACGGTCGCAAGCGACACCGCTTCGCCCTGCTCCTTGGCCGAAGCAAAGAGGCTTTCGGCGGTCACGTGCCGATTTTGGCCGTCGCCGACCAAAAGGGCCGCCAGCGTCACGCGCTGCCGTGTCGGGCGCAATCCCGCACCAGCCAACCAGTCGCTGCCTATTTTATGGGTCGCATCAAGCATGGGTCACTCGTTTCTCTCGGTAATATATAGGGCTTGCACAGCAACGTATTCAACCAAAAAACCCGCATGCGTGCGTTGTGCCGCAGATGTGCAGCTTGCAAACCATGGCAGGTGCACGCGTCACGTGGCGCCCTTGCGCGTCGTAGATGCGCGGTGCTAGACGAACGCGACTTGAAACCGACAGCGCGCGAGAAGACGACACGATGGCCGACTATCCAACGCATTTCGACAAGGACGACCTGCTCAGATGTGCGCGGGGCGAGCTTTTTGGCCCCGGCAACGCGCAATTGCCCGAACCGCCTATGCTGATGATGGACCGGATCACCGATATCTCGGGAGACGGTGGCGCGCACGGCAAGGGCCACGTGCTGGCCGAGTTCGACATCACCCCAGAGCTGTGGTTTTTCGACTGCCATTTTCCCGGCAACCCGATCATGCCAGGATGCCTCGGCCTTGATGGTCTGTGGCAACTGACGGGCTTCAACCTCGGCTGGCGCGGCTGGACCGGGCGCGGCTATGCGCTGGGTGTCGGAGAGGTCAAGCTCAAAGGCATGGTCCGGCCCGACCGCACGATGCTGACCTACAAGATCGACTTCACCAAGGCCATCCAGACCCGCCGCCTGACCATGGGCGTGGCTGATGGCATCGTCGAGGCCGACGGCGAGGTGATCTATGAGGTCAAGGACATGAAAGTCGCGCTGAGCGAAAGCTGAGGCGGAATGGTCGCACGGCGGCTCGGCCGACGAAGCGCCATTTCGCTGCGGCTGCGCCAGTGTCGGCTTTCAGCGCTTTCCTGACAAATCAATATGCCGTCGCGAAAGACGGCTGTCGTGTTCGCTTACTGTTGGAGCCCCTGAAATCGGAGAGCTTGAGACGCTCTCTGACGGTGATAAAGTTTGAAGCATATCTTGATGCCAAGGCCACTATTGCACTGCACCAAGGTTTTGCCCCCTGACAACGTCCTTGTAGTAGGCCACCAGTGTCGGACATTGACCACCACAACGGCTTACGAAACTGCGATACAAGCCATATCGGAAGTAAACGTTCCCCGGGCTATGGGTCGTTTGACCACTGTAAGCGAACCTTTTCTGACCGTCGGCCCAGACATTCACAAACCCGTCTGCACCCAGCGACCATTTTGCGTGAACAACAATACGGACCCATTTTCCCAAGACGCTGCTTCTTGATGCGAGTTTAGCGCTTTTGAAATCGCCGACGGGTCGCATGGGATCGGAGTCCTTCTGGAACGGATTTTGCAGCTTCACCACAAGGTTTGAATCGTTCAGCTCAAACAACAGTCGAGGACCATTGCCACCAAGCTGATGAAATTGCCCGACTTTGACGTTCATTCTTTTTCCTTGGCGTGGAAAATCATTGGGAACAAAGACTGACCATCCAACCCAGACCTCTTTGCCGATTTTCTGCTGTTTTCCTTTTTCAATGAACTCAACGCGCTCGCGATCGTTCTTGCAATCGCCGCTTCGTTGGTTGCAATCCCCTGATCTGAGTTCAAAGCGTTCGGCTTTGGTCCCGTCTTGGAAGCGCACCCGCTGGACAGCGTGCTTCGCTGGTGACTTTTCGAGGTTAAACGAAAAGCCGTCGGCCATCGAAGTTTGTGCGACTGCTGTCGTCGCCGAAAAACAGAGGGACGTCAGAAAGATGAGGAGAAATTTCATTGTGAATTCCAAAATACATGAAGTGTGAAGGCAACGATTGCATCCCGAAAAGGCGAACACAACGCTTCGCTTGGCGGTTTGTGACCTGGAATTCATTCATCCGTCCTGCCGTTTTATGGACATTCGCTGCATCTGGTTCAGTTGGGCAAGTTAGGCTCACGGGCAATGCTGCGATCGCTCGACGCCCAGGCGCATTTCCAAATTGCAACGTGGATCACCCGCTCAGCCGTTGTGCAGCCGAACAACACCGCCACCCCGCGCCCGGATACCTCCGGGTCGGGCACAGCATCTCTGTCTGTTTCGTTGGAAATTGCGCGGCGCCGCACAACGTGCGGCCATATCTGCCAAGCGGGTGCCCCTCGGTCGCCGGGGCGACCGGATATGGCCTCGCAATCGGACTGCTGACAGCCCGGTGATCACGGGGCGAGGGTATCGCACGGCCTTGATTAAGGGTTTCGTAACCCACCGCGCGCTGCTCATCGCTTGCACCCCATCACCGCGTTGCCGTAAGGAGCAGTGAACCAGCGAAGGAGTGCGCCATGCGCCGTTTCACATCACAGGCAAGCCGATGAAACGAGTTGTCGTCACGGGCCTTGGCATCGTGTCGTCCATCGGGACGGATGCGGATGCGGTTCTCGCCTCGCTCAAGGCAGGCACGTCAGGCATCACGGCAAGCCCCGAAATGGCTGAACACGGCTTTCGCAGCCAGATCGCGGGCACCATCGACATCGATGTGGCCGAGCACGTGGACAAGCGCACGCTGCGGTTCATGGGGCCGGGCGCAGCTTATGCGCATATCGCAATGGCGCAGGCGATTGCCGATGCGGGGCTCGAAGAGTCGGACATCGTCAATCCGCGCACAGGGCTGGTCGCGGGCTCCGGCGGGCCGTCGACCTCGGCCATGCTGACCGCGCACCAGACCGTGCTGAAATCGGGTGCGACCAAGCGGATCGGCCCCTTTGCCGTGCCGAAATGCATGTCCTCGACCATCAGCGCGAACCTCGCCACCGTTTATAAGATCAAGGGCATCAACTATTCCATCACCAGCGCCTGTTCGACGTCGCTGCACTGCATCGGCAATGCGGCCGAACAGATCATGTTGGGCAAGCAGGACGTCATGTTTGCCGGCGGCGGAGAAGAGCTGGACTGGACCCTGTCGTGCCTCTTTGACGCGATGGGGGCGATGTCGTCGAAATACAACGACACGCCAGATCGGGCGAGCCGCGCGTTCGATGCGGACCGCGACGGGTTCGTGATTTCGGGCGGCGGCGGCATCGTGGTTCTGGAATCGCTGGAACACGCGCAGGCGCGCGGGGCCAAGATCTACGCCGAGGTGACCGGCTATGCCGCCACATCCGACGGCCACGACATGGTGGCCCCGTCGGGCGAGGGCGGCGAGCGCGCGATGCGACTGGCGCTGGACGGGCTGCCCGAAGGGCGCAAGGTTGGCTACATCAACGCGCACGGCACCTCGACCCCCGTCGGTGACGTGGGCGAGGTTGAGGCGGTGCGCCGCGTCTTTGGCGACGATCACCCGCTGATCAGCTCGACCAAGTCGATGACCGGCCACGCCCAGGGGGCTGCGGGCGCGCTCGAGGCGATCTTCAGCCTGCTAATGCTGGACAATGATTTCATCACTCCGTCGATCAATGTCGAAACGCTGGATCCGGCGCTGCGCGACGGTGAGATCGCGACCAAGCTGATCGAAAACGCCGGGCTGGACGCTGTGATGACCAATTCCTTCGGCTTTGGCGGCACCAACGGGTCGATGATCCTTTCTAAATTTCACGGGTAAGATTTTACGATGACGCATTCTATGACCGGCAAGCGCGGCCTCGTGATGGGCGTGGCCAATGACCGTTCGATCGCGTGGGGCATTGCAAAGGCGCTGCACGAGGCCGGGGCGGAACTGGCCTTTACGTATCAGGGCGAAGCGTTTGGCAAACGGCTGGAGCCGCTCGCGGCCAGCGTCGGGTCGGATTTCATGGTGGATGTGGATGTGACGGATGATGCGTCGCTGGATGCGGCATTTGACCAGTTGGCCGCGCGCTGGGATAGCATCGACTTTCTGGTGCACGCGATTGCGTTTTCGGACAAGTCCGAGCTGACGGGGCGGTTCCTGAACACCTCACGCGCGAACTTCAAGAACTCGATGGATATCTCGGTGTATTCCTTCATCGAATGCGCGCGGCGGGCGCATCCCATGATGATCGAAAACGGCGGCACGCTGCTCACCCTGACCTATCAGGGGTCGAACCGCGTGGTGCCGAACTATAACGTGATGGGTGTGGCCAAGGCGGCGCTGGAATCGACCACACGCTATCTGGCCAATGATCTGGGGCCGGACGGCATTCGCGTGAACGCGATCTCGCCCGGGCCGATGAAGACGCTGGCCGGGGCCGCGATTGGTGGCGCGCGCAAGACCTACAAGCACACCGAGGTGAACGCACCCCTGCAGTCCAACGCCACGCTCGAGGCGGTGGGCGGCACCGCGGTGTACTTGTGTTCGGATGCGGGTGCCTGCACCACCGGCGAAGTGATCCGCGTCGACGGCGGGTTCCATGTGCTGGGGATGCCGCAGCAGGCGAACCTCTAGGTCCCGGAAATCGCGTCGATTTCCGATCGGCCTCCGACACGGAGACCGCCCCCCTTCCCGATCGCGCGCCCGCGTGCCAGTGTAGCGCAAAAGGGGGGCACAATGCCGATCACCACCTGCATTTTCGACGCCTACGGCACGCTGTTCGACGTGTCTGCCGCTGCCCGCCAAGCCGCCGCAGAACCCAAGCACGCAGCCCTCGCCGATGCCTGGCCTGCTCTGGCGGAGCATTGGCGGGCCAAGCAGCTGCAATACACCTGGCTGCGCGCCATCACCGGCGATCACACGGATTTCTGGCAGGTCACTCAAGATGCGCTCGACTGGGCGCTCGACAAGACCGGGCTCAGCGGCGATGCCGCCCTGCGTCAGCGACTTTTGGCGCTTTACTGGGAACTGGCCGCCTATCCGGAGGTCCCCGATGTTCTGTCCCAGCTCAAGGCGGGCGGGCGCCAGACCGGCATTCTTTCGAACGGGTCAGCCCGGATGCTGGACGCCGCGGTGCAGTCGGCGGGGATCGGCGATGTGCTCGACGCCTGTCTGTCCGTCGACAGCGTTGGCATCTTCAAACCGCATGCGACAGTCTATGACCTTGTCGGTGCGCATTTCGGCGTGGACCGCGCCGACGTGCTTTTTGTCTCCGCGAACGGTTGGGATGCGGCGGGGGCAGCCGGGTACGGGTTCCAGACCGCGTGGGTCAACCGTGGGCTAGACCCGGTGGATCGGCTGCCCGCCACACCGCACCACATCCTGAGCGACCTGCGCGAGATTCCTGAAATCGCGGGCCTTTGATGGCGCAGTTCACCACCACTGACGGCCTGAAATTGCACTACACCGATGATGGCGTGGGCCTGCCGCTGGTGTGCCTTGCGGGTCTGACCCGGACGGGGCGGGATTTCGACTATGTCCGCCCGCACCTGCCGTCCTGCCGGATCATCACGCTCGATGCACGCGGACGCGGGCAGTCGGAGTTTGACCCGAACTGGCAGAACTACACCCTGCCGATCGAAATGCGGGACGTGCTGGAATTGCTGGGTCACCTGTCGCTCGATGCTGTGGCGATCCTCGGCACTTCGCGCGGCGGGCTAATCGCCATGGGGCTGGCCGCTATGGCACCGGACCGGGTGCTGGGTGCGGCCCTCAATGACGTGGGCCCAGAGATCGCGCCCGAGGGGCTGGCGGCCATCGCGGCCTATCTGGGTCTGCCGCCCCTGCCGCGCACCCATGAGCAGATGGCCGACGCGCTTGCCGCCACCCTGCCCGGCTTTTCAAACGTGCCGCGCGACCGCTGGTTGGCCGAGGCGCGGTTGCACTATGTCGAGGAGGCGGACGGCCTCGACATCACCTATGACCCACACCTGCGCGATGCGACACTGGCTGCGATGCAGGCAGAGACACCCGACCTCTGGCCGCTATTTGACGCGCTGGCAGGCAAGCCGACCTGCCTGATCCGGGGCGCGGGGTCCAACCTGCTGACCGTCGCCACCGCCGCCGAGATGCAGCGCAGGCGGCCCGACATGGTCTTTGCCGACGTGCCCGGGCGCGGCCACGTACCGTTTCTGGACGAACCCGAGGCGGTTGCCGCCCTCACCACATGGATGGAGCAATTGCAGTGAACATCGACATGATCCGCGCCGCGGATGCGCGGCTGGAGGGCCGCGTGCGGCGCACGCCACTGCTGACCTCGCCCTATCTGGACGAGATCGCGGGCCGGCGCGTCTGGGTCAAACCCGAATGCCTGCAGCACACCGGCAGCTTCAAGTTTCGCGGGGCGTGGTCGGCGGTGTCGGCGCTGGACCCCGACATACGTGCCCGCGGCATCATCGCCTATTCCAGCGGCAACCACGCCCAAGGCATCGCCTACGCCGCCGCACAGCACGGTGCGCCATCGGTGATCGTGATGCCCAGCGATGCGCCGCAGTTGAAGATCGACAACACCCGAGCCTTGGGTGGCGAGGTGGTGCTTTATGACCGTGCCACCGAGAAACGCGAAGATGCCGGAGAGGCGCTGGCCCGCGACCGCGGGCTGACCCTGATCAAACCGTTTGACGAACCCCAAG
>JBCBCR010000168.1:0-7274 GCA_038530495.1 Pseudomonadota bacterium
GATGGCTATAACTGTCACAGGAACCGGTGCAAAATGCGCGGGGCCATGATGCGCAACGCATTGTCGCGCAAACGAATGTGCCGCCAGATGTGAAACAGCGCGTGAAAGCCGACCAGCGCGGCCAGCACGTAGTATTCGTAGATGTGGATCAGACCCACGAGGTCATTGAGGTCGCGCCAGCCCATGGGCGGTGCGATCGGCAGAAACCCACCTGCCTTGAGCAGAACGGGCGATGTCAGGCCCAGCAGAAACCCGGTTAACGCCACACCGAACAGCCCCCAGATCAGGACGAGGTGTAGCGCCCGGTGCAGCACCCGCAGCCGTCCTGTCAGCTTGGGGCCAGGCCGGCTGGCCAGACCGCGGCGCAGCAGGCCCGCAAACCACAGCAGGCTGAGCGTCACAAAGATCAACGCGAGGAACGAATGCGCCTGAAATGCGCGCGGGCCAAATGGGCGCACGTCATCGGGTGTGACCAGCAGGAACCAGATGAAAAGGGGCAGAATGCCCCAGTGCAACCACTTCAGGGCAACCCGCCGGGCGGGCAATCTGCGGGCAAGGGCGGCGCGCACGTACATACCTATATTCTGGCGTGCCCGTGCGGCGCGTCAACTGTGGGCTTAGATACCGGGCGGCGGGGGCGGCGGCAGGATGGTGAACAATTGCGCCAGTTCGGTCACGTCCTCGGCCTTGAGCCAGCCATCCTGACCCGCGGTCCAGACATAGGTTTCGCGCGTAATCTCACCGGCTCCGGCCATCCGGCCCAGCTGTGCCTTTGAAAACGGCCCCTTGGTCGCACCGTTTTCAGCGACGTGCCAGACATGTTCAACCGGCGGCGGGGGCGGGGCTGCGACAGCGCCACGCGCGGGTTGCGCCGGTGCGGCCATGCCCGCGGCCATCGCCTGACCCATCTGCATGCCCAGCCCGGCGCCCAGACCAGCCTCCATCGTTGCACCTGCGGACCCACCGCGCCCCAGCGCCTCCGCGGCCTGAAACTGCGTGTATTCGTTGAGGTTGCCGATGACACCCATCGACGACCGCTTGTCCATCACCTCTTCGACCGCGGGCGGGAGAGAGATATTTTCGATATATAGCTCGGGCAGGCTCAATCCGTATTCCGCGATCTGGCCCGAGATATCCTTGGCCACCAACTGGCCCAGCTCGCGTGTGTTGGCCGCCATGTCGAGCACGGGAATGCCCGATTGCGCCAGCGCACGCGAAAACGCCTGCACGATGATGTTGCGGATCTGAAAGCTGATCTCGTCCATGGTGAACTCACCATCGGTGCCGACGATCTCGACCAGGAACTTGGCGGGGTCCATCACCCGCACGGAATAGGTGCCAAAGGCGCGCAGGCGCACCGGACCAAATTCGGGATCGCGGCAGATGATCGGGTTTTTGGTGCCCCATTTCAGGCCGTTAAAGCGGGTGGTGTTGACGTAGTAGACCTCGGACTTGAAGGGGCTTTTGAACCCGTGGTCCCAGTGCTGCAACGTCGTCATGATGGGCATGTTGTTGGTCTCGAGCATGTAGAGACCGGGAGTGAACACATCCGCCAACTGGCCCTCGTGTACGAACACGGCGGCCTGGCCTTCGCGCACCGTCAGCTTGGCGCCGTACTTGATCTCGTGGTCTTCGCGTTCGAACCGCCAGACCATGGTGTCGCGGCTGTCATCGACCCAGTGAATGACGTCGATGAACTCGCCCGAAAGAAAGTCGAAAATACCCATAGCACACCCTTTTCGTCAGCTTGTCTTATGTGGGGGCAACCACCGCGCGATGGCAAGGGGGTGGCGCCGGTTATCCTAGCTTGCCGGTTCCTCGCCGGTGATCTGCCGCGCTAGTTGCAAGACGATCTCGCGCGCCTCATCGCGGCGCATGCCGGGGCGCAACGCATCGTCGTACAGCATTTTCAGCAACGCCTCATCGTGGCTGGTCAGCAATGCAAATTCATCGTCGTCGTTGAAAATCGATGGCCGCGCCGACGGGCTGTCATTCGGCAGCCCCATGCCCTGGGCCACCTCCTCGTGGATGCACGACAGGCGCAGCAGCGCGGGGTTTTCGGCCCGGATCAAGGCAACCGCAGCCTCGTAGGCAACGCCGTTGTCACCGCCAAAGGTGACCACAGCACAGTAGGTGTCGCGCGACAGCGTGCTCAACACGTCGAGAGAGACACCAAGCGCATCGCTGATCTCGTCCAGAACCTCGGCGCGGTCATCCTCGCTGGCGAACGCCACGTAAAAATTTGGGTTCGCTGCACCCACGCTGATCGGATGGTCGGTCAGGCGCCCCAACCGGCTGGCAAAGGCACGCAGGTCGCGCCGGTCCTGAATGCGCTGTTCGGTGGGAATGGTGCGGCCAAAGACCGGCTTCAGCCGGACGGGCGCTGCCCAGCGACGCAGCCGCGTCTCGCTGCCCGCACCGCGCCCGGGCAACGACACCTCGTTGAAAAAGGCGATCTGTTCAAAATTGCGCGCCAGCATCGTGGCGGTGTAGGGCGTGTCCGGCCCGCCGCCGTCTCGCCGCAACAAACCTTGCCGCAACTGGCTTGCCTGCACTGCACTGAAATAGGCGCGCAGCGCCTCGCTCTCGGGTGACGGGGTAGGCCGGTCCGGAACGGTTGGCGGAGGGCGCTGCCCCGGATCGTCAAGGGGCGGTGCCACCGGCATCTCGCATGCGGCCAGCAGGGTCAGCGCGGCAATGCCGCTCAACCCTGCCCGAACGCCGCGTGCCCATCGCATCGCCAGCTCAGCTTGCCTCCGGCACGGCGGTGGCGGCGTTATCGCCCACGCCATCCTTGCGTGCCTTGGCCGATGCCAGCGTATCGCGCAGCTCGGATTCCATCTTCTTCAGCTCTTCCTCGGCGGCGGCGCGCTTGGCCTTGCCCTCGTCGGCGATCTGCAGGCTTTCCTGAATGGTGCCGATCAGGTCGGCATTGGCCTGTTTCACCGCTTCGATGTCAAAAATGCCGCGCTCCATTTCCTGCCGGATCATCTTGTTGTTTTCGCGCAAGTTGGCGGCATTGGCAGTGAGCAACTCGTTGGTCAGATCGTTGGCATCGCGCACGGCGGCGGCCGCTTCGGCGCTGCGCTGGATGGTGACAGCCTGCGCCAGTTGGGTTTCCCACAGCGGCACGGTGTTCACGAGGGTCGAGTTGATCTTGGTCACTAGGCTCTTGTTGTTTTCCTGCACCAGCCGGATCGACGGCAGCGATTGCATCGTCACCTGCCGCGTCAGCTTCAGATCGTGCACCCGGCGCTCCAGATCGTCGCGGCTGGCGCGCAGGTCGCGCAGTTCCTGCGCCTTGAGCACCTGTTCATCTTCGGGCGCGGCCTGCACCGCGGCATCCATCGCGGGAATGTCCGTCTCATCGAGCGCCTTCAGCTTTTCATGGCCCGCCGAGATGTACAGCGCCAGTTCATCATAGAATTGCAGCGTCTTTTCATAGAGCAAATCGAGCGACTTGATGTCCTTGAGCAGCGTGTGCTCGTGCGACAGCAGATCATCGGTGATCTTGTCGATCTGGCTTTGCACCGTCTCGAATTTGGCGGTGAACTTGGCGAACGGTGCCGCGCGCCCCAGCAGCTTTTCAAAGAACGTGCGCTCCCGGCGCACATCCAGTTCCGACACGGAAAACCCGCGGATGGTCGACACGATATCGCGCAGACCGTCGCCCGCCGGACCCACATCCTTGTTGCGCACGTCGGCCAGCATCGCTTGGCTGATCTGCTGCAATTCGGCCTGCGCGGCAGAGCCGAAAGACACGATGGAATTGGTGTCGCCCATATCAATCTCGTCCATGCGGGCGCGAATTTCGGCGCTGACCGGGGCGTCAGCATCGGCCAGAGGCACGATGGCGCCCGCGTCGGCCGGTTCCGGCAGAACAACGGCGGTGGTTTCCTCGATCTCGGCGAGGGCTTCCTGCGCCTTTTGACGGACAAGTTCGGACATCGGTGAATTCCCTTTTGGCTAAATGGGGTCAGGTCTCTTCGGGGGCGATGCGCACCCCTTCGCGCTGCAGCCGTTCGCGCAGCACGTCGATCTCGACGTTCAGGTCGCTGCGATCACCGTCGAGCAGCGTTTCGGTTTTCTGGGCAAAGCCGGTTTCAAGATCGTTCAGCAACGTCTCGTAATCGGTACGGGCCTGCGGGTCGCGGTTGCGGGCGTAGATGTCGGCGAACTTGGCCGTCGCATCGCGCGCACCCAACAGGTAGACGCCCAGGTATTTGCGCGCCGCCGTCAGGTCGCGCGGGTCTTCCTCGACCGTGCGGATCAGCGTGCGGGCAGCCCCCTGAAAACGTTCCAGCCGCAACTCCATCTGCCGGTCGCCCGCGCGTTTCATCGCGTCGGTCATAGCGCTCAAATGCGCCTCGGCCTCGTCGACCACACGGGCCACCCGGTCCTGCTGGAAGGTGTCGATGCCTTCCATGCCTTTGTCCGACATCGGGTCAAAGCCAAAGGCGGCGAGATGCAAACCTAGCGTGGCAATTCCGAAAAGCGCGGGGGCGATCAAACCGCCATTGAGATCATAGCCCGCAATGGTGATGCCCACACCGGCCAGCGCCGCGGCCAGAAACTTGCGCGGCAGCTTGGGCCGCCGGGCCACCTTGCGTTCGGCATAGGCCGCTTCGGCCCGCAACCCTTCGCGCAAAAGCCACGCCCCAAGCGCAAGAACTGCCGCGCCCACAAGGCCCAGCACCAGTGAGATTGCCCCACCGCTCAGTGCAAAGAACAAAAGCGGGATGGGTGGCAGGAACATCAGGTTGGCGCGCGCACCTACCGGGTCGACCTGTGGGCGGGCCAATGCCGGCCGTTCTGTCGACCCTTCGGACGCACCGGAGGGGGAGTATTTCCCGCCAAACCGTTTGGCCATGGCTCAGAGCCCTCCCAAAAGCCCAGTTGTCACCCCGAGCATCAGGGCAAGTAACACCACGAACGTGATTTTCTGAAATGCCGTCGGCTGCATTGTTTTCCCACCTGTTGGCGGAACTGTAGGCGCTTTGCACCCGCAGCGCTAGTGTTGCGTTGCGGCAGGCATTGCAGCAGCGGGACTAGCCCCGTGGCCCGGGCTTGCGGCGCCTGCGCTGCGGTTTGCCGGTGGGTTTTGGCGCCGGGTCCGGGGCCAGCCCCAGCTGGTCGCGCACGATGCGTCGGCGCACCTCTTCGACAGCACCCTGTTTCAACTCGCCCAGCTGAAACGGTCCATAGCTGACGCGGATCAGGCGGTTGACGACCAGGCCAATGCTTTCCATGGCGCGCCGGATCTCGCGGTTCTTGCCCTCGCGCAGGCCCACAGTGAGCCAGGCATTGGCGCCCTGCTGCCGGTCGAGCGTGATTTGCATCGGCTGATAGCGGACACCCTCGACCGTTGTGCCGGCGCGCAGGCGTTCGAAATCGGTGTCCTTGGGCGTGCCCTTGATCCGCACGCGGTACCGCCGCATCCAGCCCGTGCTGGGCAATTCCAGCTTGCGCTTGACCCCACCGTCATTGGTCAAAAGCAGCAGGCCCTCAGAATTCAGGTCAAGCCGCCCCACCGTCATCACCCGTGGCAGATCCTCGGGCAAGTGGTCAAAGATCGTCTCGCGCCCCATTTCGTCGCTCGTCGTGGTCACGAGGCCGGCGGGCTTGTGGTACAGCCAAATGCGTTCCGGGTCGGCGTCGGGCAGGGGTTTGCCGTCGGCAAGTATTTTGTCGCGCGCGGTCACGTTCAGCGCGGGCGAGGTGATCACCTTGCCATTCACGCTGATGCGGCCCGCCGCGATCATCGCCTCTGCGCCGCGGCGGCTGGCGAGGCCCGCGCGGGCCAGCACCTTGGCGATGCGGTCACCTTTTGGGGGTGTTTCGGTCATGGCCGGGCCATAGCGGTTGCGCGCGGGCTTGGAAAGGGGCAGGCAAAGACATGGCTTTTCGCAGCTTCATGGATCAGGCGCTGGACGAGGCGCGCGCCGCGGGCGCACGCGGCGAAGTGCCGGTGGGCGCCGTACTGGTGGCGCCGTCAGGTGACGTGGTCGCGCGGGCCGGAAACGCAACGCGTGTGGGAAATGATCCCACGGCACACGCGGAAATTCAGGTCATCCGCGCGGGCTGCGCCGCTGCCGGGTCGGAGCGGCTGCCGGGCTATGACCTCTACGTCACGCTCGAGCCCTGCGCGATGTGCGCAGCCGCCATCGCCGCTGCACGTATCTCACGCCTCTATTACGCCGCCGCCGATCCCAAATCTGGCGGCGTGGCGCACGGCGCGCGGGTCTTTGCCCATCCGCAAGCGCACCACGTGCCGGAAATCTACGACGGCATCGCCTCAAGCGCCGCCGAAGCGCTGCTCAAAGAATTTTTTGCCGCGCGCCGTTAATGGCACCCGGTCAAAGCGTGATCGGCACCATCAACTGAGGCTCGATCACATCAACCCCGGGCAGTCCGGCCTTTAGCGCATCGGCGTTTTGTTCCAACGCGGGAAAGGTGCGGTAGTGGCAGGGGATCACGGTGTCAAAGTTGAAATACCGCTTGGCCGCGTAGGCGGCGCCCGCCATGTCCATGGTGTAATAGCCCCCTGCGGCGAGGATACCGATAGTCGGTTTGAAATAGTCGCCGATCCAGTCCATGTCGGCCATGATGCCGGTGTCGCCCGACAGATAGATCACCTTGCCCTCGCCGCGCAGAATGTACCCGACGGGTGCGCCAGCATAGGTGTGCTTGCCCTCGACCTTGCACGACGAGGAATGCGATGCGGGCACAAGCGTGGCGCTGGCATCGCCGAGCGGTATGGTGCCGCCGAGGTTGCAAGCGTGGCCCTCCTTGGCGCCGCTGTCGTGAAAATGCCACGCCAGTTCCAGCATGCCCGACACCGGCGCGCCGGTTTTCTCGCTGATCTCAAGCACGTCTGACGCGTGATCAAAGTGACCGTGGGTGATCAGAATGTGCGTCGCCCCGGCAATCGCCGCGTCGTAGTGCGCGGGCTCCAGCATCGGGTTGCCCTCAAGCCACGGATCCACCAGCAGCACTTGATCCGCGATTTCGATGCGAAAGCTGGCATGGCCCAGCCAGATGATGTTCATGATCGATCCTCCCTTTGGGCAAGTCTAGCGCGCGTGGCAGATTGCGGGAGCCTCCGGCGGGGATTTTTTTGAAACAGAGAAGGGACCGGGTACGTTTCGCGGCCAGAGGTTGGTCGGGATGGCAGGCCGGCGCCTGTGCTGTGGTGCGGGCAAAGGAATTTTGCGCGGGGGCTTGGACCGGGCCGCCGGGCACGATAGCTCAGGCGAATGGAGTTGTTGCGCCAG
>JBCBCR010000169.1:0-7271 GCA_038530495.1 Pseudomonadota bacterium
CCAAACCGGGGCAGCGCGGTGGTGCACAACATCTCGATCGAGCAGATCTACCTGTTCGAGCTTCTGGCCACTCTCAATGGCGGCGACATCAGTCGGGCGCGGGCGGAGGTGACGCTGGAATGACACTATTGCTGGCAGAAATGGGGTTTGCGTCGGCTTTTGGGCCGAGCCTCGCAACCGCGATCCAGGCGCAACTGGACCAGGAGCGCTGCCTGGCACGCAATATCCGGTTTGTCGGCGCCGATTTTCAAGAACAGGTTTGCGCCTTTCAGGATAACGAGGATGTCGACATTCTCGGCGACGCGTTGCAACGGCTGATCGAACAGGCGCTGCTGGATCTGATCGAAAGGTTGGGCCCTGATGCATCTCCGACGCCGGTGGACGTGATCCTGTGCCTGCCCGAAACCGCACCCGAAGACGGAATGCCCAGCGTGCGGCTCAATGCGCTTGGCGAGACCTTGCCACCGTATATCTACCAGACGCTGGCCGACACATGCATCGAAGCAAATGACATGCGGCTGGTCACCGACGCGCAATCGGGTCCTGCCCGCGTGATCCAAAGCATCTTTCGCAAGGGTGCCGACCGCGCGTTTCTTTTTATCTGCGCTGACAGTTACAGCGACCGCGACCGGCTGAACGCACTGTTGGGTCAAAAACGGCTGTTTGCGGATGAGATCGCCAATTACAGCCTGATCCCGGGCGAAGCGGCCGCGGCCATGCTGATCCTGCCAGAAGCGATGCGGATGGGCGAACCACTGGCCTATATAGGCGCCGCGTCATCGGCGCCGGAACCGGTGGGCGAGATGGACAATGTCGATACCCTGTCCCAAGCGATCAGTGATAGCGCGCTCGCGGCGCTCGACAGCCTTGGTGCGGGGCGCCGCCCGGTGGATCGGTTCTTGACCGATTTCAACAACAGCCGCTACCGCGCAAGCGAAGGCGCCTATTGCCTGCATCGGCTGGTCGAAGGATATCTGGCCGAGGATATCGCACCGCTCTATCCCGCCCTCGATTTTGGCGATTGCGGAGCGGCTTATTTCGGCCTTGCGATGGCGCAGCTGTGTGCCGAAGCAACAAGCGTCGAACAGCCGTTGCAGGCGCTGATCCTGTCATCAACCACATGGTCGAAATCGCGCGCAGCCATCGTGGCGCAAACCAATCCCATTCGCCTGTTCGGACTACACGCACCAACAGTCGAAGAAGACGACTTTTTCGATGATGACGAAGATCCAGAAGACGACACCGAAGACGCCCCGCCGCCCCTCGAAGAGGTTACCTGAAACCGGCCGCCCCCACGGGGGCTGCGCAGCATTTAGATTAGGTCCAGGCCATGAATGTATATTCTCAACGATCCCGCCTCGCACGGCTTACCACCGACTTGGGTGAAGATTTTCTCGTCCTCAATCGTTTCGACGGCGAAGACTTTATGAACAACCTGTTCGAATACCGGGTCCAGGCCTTTTCAATGGAACGGGATATCGACTTTGACCTGTTGATCGGCACCCACGCCACGGTCGAAATCGAGTCAAAGGACAAGCCTATTCCGTTCGATGGCATCATCACCGAAGCGCGGTGGCGCGGTCAGGGGCCAAATGGGTGGGAATATGAACTGGTACTGCGGCCATGGCTGTGGTTGCTCGGCAAACGGCGCGCGCAGCGTATTTTCCACAATATGGACGCGCCTGCGATCATCTCGAAGGTCCTGTCGGAATATGCGCATCTGGGCGCGCCGCACTTCGAAGATGTACTGATGAACTCGTACGCCGAACTGGAATATACGGTGCAGTATCGCGAAAGCGATCTGGCTTTTGTGCGGCGGCTGATGGAACGGTTCGGGATGAGCTTCCACTTTGTGCACGAAGTGGGCAACCACAAGATGATGATTACCGACCACCCGGACGGTCACGAGAACAACCTGACGCTGCCCTTCTATCCCATCACGGAAAGCCACCAGACCGACGAGATGCACATCTGGCAGTGGGAGCCGCAGCGCCGGTTTACAACCGGTGCGATCCGCCTGATGGATTTCAACTTCAAGACCCCCGCCGCGTCGATGGAGACGCATTTTGAGGGCGATGCGACCTACCAAGAAGGGCAAATAGAAAGCTATGACTACCCGGGCGACTACCTCGCGCAGGGTCAAGGCGACGTCGTCGCGCGGCTGCGCACCAACCAGGAACGAGCAGGCGACAAAAGGTACGGCGCCGAGGGCGATTGCGCCAGCCTGACGCCCGGCGCGATTTTCACGCTGCAGGGCGGCGACCCTTGCCCCGGCGACGGGTCTGATTACCTGTGCCTTGCGGCGCGCTATTCATGCGTTGGCCAAGGATATGCGACGGGCGGCCAGGCATCTGATGAAAAGGCGTTTCAGGCGCAATATGTACTGACGCCCGTTTCTGCCCCGATGCAACCACCACGGCAAACGCCGCTGCCCATAATTCAGGGCCCGCAAACGGCGATGGTCGTCGGTGCCGAAGGCGAAGAGATTGACTGTGACGAATTCGGCCGGATCCTCGTCCGCTTTCACTGGGACCTCGAAGGCGCCAATTCCATGCGCTGCCGCGTGGCGCAAAACTGGGCGTCCAAGGGTTGGGGCGGCATGGTTATCCCGCGCATCGGGATGGAAGTGGTTGTCGAATTCCTCGAAGGCGATCCGGATAAACCGCTGGTCGTAGGCTGCGTCTACAACGGCAAGAACGACGTGCCCTACCCCCTGCCCGATCACAAGACGCGGTCAACATTCAAAACCGACAGCCACAAGACCGAAGGCTATAACGAGCTGCGGTTCGAGGATCAGGGCGGCAAGGAAGAGATATTTATCCACGCCCAAAAGGACCGCAACGAACGCACCCTGCACAACCACACTGAACGGGTGGACAACAACTGGGTGCAGTCGGTCGGTCACAACAAGTCGCTGGAAATCCAGAACGATCACAAGGAACAGATCGGCGGCAACATGGACCTGAGCATCGGGCCCCAGTCGATGGGGTCGGTGGTCAAGGCGATCAACGACATCCGCGACTACACATCGCTGCCCAGCCTTGCCGAAGGCTTGGGTAAATTGGGCGGTATCATCCAAGGCGAAGGGAACTACAACCAGACCGTCCAGATGGCCAAGACCGTGATCGTGGGCACCAATGAATCCGTGACCGTCGGCATCAACGCCAAGCGCGAGGTTGGCGTAGAAATCGCTGATAAGGTCGGAGTGAAACACAGCTTTGACGTCGGCAGCACGTCCGACATCAAGGTCGGCAAAGCCCAGACCATGGACATCGGAAAGACCTTTTCGATCGAGGTCGGTGATGAACTGCACATCAAGGTCGGCAAGTCCGAGCTGAACATGAAAAAGAACGGCGTGGTCACGATCAGTTGCAAGGACCTGAAGATTGACGCCACCGGCAAAATCAACGGCAAGGCCAGAAGCAATATCAAGTTCAAAGGATCGAAGATCGACATGAACTGATGGTTGGGTCAGGCGGGCCTGCGCCCGCCTCCAATGCGCTTTATGCAGCGTGGCGCATAGCTCGGCTGAGTTTGCTTTAGCCCTTTGCAGGCCCTCACGTCGCCGGTTTGGGTTCGAGGCCCGCGAGATTGGCCATGTGCCACGCCAGGCACCCGTTGGAACTGTGAACTGGCACCCCGGTATCCTGCGCAACGTTCGCGCACACCGTGATGGTGCGGAGATTGGTACAGGACAGAAACACCGCGTCGAGCGGGCTTTCATCGATCAACCGCCGTGCTGCGGCGTCGATGGACGCCGGAGAAATCTGCGCCACGTTCGCTTCGACCTCTTCGCCAAAGGAAAGGCTTGCGGCCACTTCGAACCCGGCCGCTTCGAACTCGGCGCAGACCCCTTGCGCGATCTGCGGCGTGTAGGGTGAGACGATTCCAATCCGTCGCGCAGCATGCGCATGCAACGCTGCAAATGCCGCAGTCAGCGGATCGGTCACTGCAGCGGCATCACACGCAGACCGCACCAGCGCCGCGACCCTTTTCGGGCCGATCAGGCTGGCACCTGATGTGCAAGCATATCCGACCGCGTCAAAGCGTGTCCCTCTTGGAAACAGCCCCACCGCCTTTGGCAGTGCGGTCTCCATTGCGTGGATCGTTTCCGGGGTCAGTTCTGCGCCAGACGCCACGCGGCTAACGTGCAACCGCACCTGCGTGGGGTCAAATATCTGGCGAAACTCGTCCTCAATCGTTTCATCCGCCTGTAGGACGATCAGACCCAGACGGGGTCGCCGGTCCGCTTTGAGTGTGTAGGGCACGCGCGTCATGGCAAAATCACAGGCATCTGTGCCGGGGCGCGTGGGGACAGCAACTCGGCCTTGTCAGAGCGCAGAACCACGACTTCTTCGTGCACCATAATTTTGCCGGGGGCGATGATTGCGCTCGGCTCAAGGGTTAGGACCATGCCCTCCACCAGCTCGGTTTCATCCACGGCGCTGATCGATGGCCATTCGGTCAGCGACAGGCCAAGCCCGTGGCCCAGACGCCCGCCTCCCGGCTCGGCTCCCTGCCGCACCAACGCATCACACAGCATTTGGTGCGCATCGCAAGCACGCTGTCCCGGGGTGATGGTACCCAGAACCTCTTGCGTCGCCTGCCACAGCGCGTCGTAGGCGCGCGCTGCTGCGTCACCCGGCGGACCGATGGCATAATTCCGATCGAAATCGCAAAAATACCCATCACATACCGCGCCGGTGTCGAGCATAAGGACGTCGCCAGCCACGAGTGGTCGCGCATCCGCGGGCGAGATCACGTCGCCATAGCCCCCCTGCCCCGCGGCGCCTGCGACATAGCTGATCCAGTCGGCACCCGCGCACAGACAAGCGATCTGAAACTCGGCAAAGACCTGGTCGAGGCCGACGCCCGTTGCCGCAAAAGACGGCACGGTATCGAATGCCTGTCCCGCGACATTGCATATGTGGCGCAGTTTGGCGATCTCTGCTTCGGATTTGCGTTCCCGCACGCGTTGAACACACGCAGTTGCGTCCACGAGCGTCCGCGGCGTCACTGTTTTCTCAAGCTCAAAATAATCCGCCAACGGCATGCGAAGCTGCGTTTCAAGCCCCATGGGAACGCCGATGCAACCGCGTTCGGAAACCACATCGCGAAGTGCATCGCTCAAAAGCGCCACCCCACTTTCTCGTGGATTGGGCGCCTGCCACGTGCGAATGTCCTTGATCCAGGTCCGCTGTATCAGGTCGGCACCGATGGTTGGGATCACAGCGATCGGTTCGCCATGGGAGGGCACCACGACGTACCACGGACGGGCCGGGCTTTCCCAGAAACGGGTCAAAAAGCCTGTGACGTAGAACACATCCGGCGCCGTAGTCAAAAGCAGCGCGTCAATCCCATTCTGATCCATTGACCTTTGCAGACGTGCAGTGCGCTGTTGATATTCGTCCGCCGGAAAGATCAGCGACCGGTCAGCCATCCTCGGGGCCTTCGCTCAGGATCGCCCAGACCCGCGCCGTCGATGGCAGGTCCAGCCCCGCCAGCAAGGCGGCAAGACCAGCGCCGCCCGATGGCGTCGTGTTTAAACCCAGCCCGTCCAGAATTGGCATCGCCGCGGCGGCCTCAACCTCCGAGAGCGTGACAAAAACATCCGCATCCCGCGCAAGCCCGTTCAGCGCAACCAGTGACGGCGTTTTGCAGTCCAGCCTGCCCATGGAGGATACCGGGCCAGTCGTATCAACCACGTGGCCCGATTGAATGCTGTCGCGCAGGGCGGGCGCGGCCTCGGGTTCCACAACGATGATCTGCGGCCCATCGGCCCAAACCTTGCGTGCGTAGCTGGCGACAGCCGCAGCCAAACCGCCCACGCCTGCCTGTAACAGGATGTGCGTCGGCGGTGTGTCCATCTGTGCAGCGGCTTCCTTGGCCAGCTGAAGATACCCTTCCATCACCAGCATCGGTAGGCGGGTGTATCTATCCCACGTGCTGTCCGACAACAGCGTCCAGTCGTTTTTTGCAGCGGCCTTTTCTGCTGCGACCATACTCGCTTCGTAGTCTGCACCGGCGCGCACCACGTCCGCATCAAGTGATCGCAGGCGTTCTGCAAACGCCTCGGGCACGGTGTCCGACAGGAAAATCACTGCCTGCGCCCCAAATATCCGGGCGCCCGCGGCAACTGAAAGCCCGTGATTACCAGCACTTGCGGTGACATATGTCCGTCCGCGCAGCGCATTGGGCAAATCGTCAGCGGACTCGTCCTGCGCCTCGTGCGCAATAGCGTAGGCTGCGCCCAGCGCCTTGAAGCTACCGAGCCCCATGCGACCGCGCTCATCCTTGATCATCACAGAAGCGACGCCAACTTGTGCGGCGAGTTCAGGGGCGCTTGTCAAAGGTGTTTCGGCGTGCGCCGGGCATTGACGGAGCAGATGTGTAACTGTCTCTGTTTGCTGCGACGGAACAAGCGGACCAAGCGCGGTTTTTCGCCATGGATTGCGGAAAATGGTCGGCATTTGAACCCTTTGCTTGGTGTTTTGGCAGACTAGCCGTTTGGGAGGCGAAGTATACAGGGATCGTTTGAAGGACAGACAATCGATATGTACGAGCCGCCCATGGGCGAAATGACATTGGGCGTGCGGATATGACAGTTTGAGCTGACAAAAAGTCTCCCCGCGTGCAGCGGCATATTGCGTCGGACAGTCCGTGTTGTCGCGCTCGCTTGCTCAAAGCGCGCGCCACCATAGGTAACAAACTGCGATCGGTCGCTATGGAGTGGGCACCATGGATTCAAAGGAAGACATCGCCGCCGCCTTGGACAAATGCGCTGCCGAACCGGTTCGCGTCCCGGGTACAATCCAACCACATGGCGCCCTGGTAGCCGTCGACAACGAGACGTTGATGGTCACACATGCCAGCGAAAATTTGGCCGAGCTGACCGGGATAGACCCGCGGACGGCGCTGGGGCTACACTTGTATGACGTGTTTCCCCGCGGGTTGCGGCATGATCTGGTCAACAACTTGCTGCCAGAATTCCTGAACCAGAAGACGCGGCTGATTGAACACATCGCTTTGAGTGACGACGCGCTTTTTGCCTGTGCCGCTGCGGCAGGCCCATCGACCGTTTTTGAATTCGAACCCCTGAGCCAGCAACGCAACGTGACCAACAGCGCAATCAGCCAGCTGGCTTTTTTGACCTCGCAGATTCATGGGGTGAACAACAAATCCCAGCTTTTTGAGAAAAGCGTCAAACTGCTGCACGTCCTGACCGGTTATCGGCGCGTGATGGTCTACGAATTTGACGAAGACGGAAACGG
>JBCBCR010000170.1:0-7269 GCA_038530495.1 Pseudomonadota bacterium
CTTCGAATACGACCCGACCATGTCCCATGACATAGACCCGGTGCGCGATATCGAGGGCACGCCACAAGACCTGAAAGCGCGCGAAGACGTACGCAAGGAATGGCTCGAGGTGTGATTTTCCGGTCCGGAAAACCGGGAAATCGAGTCGATTTCCGTCGCCATTAGACCTTGGCATCGGGGGCAGGGGCCGTAAGCTGGCGCAATGGCCCTGACCCTCGACCCCACCCGCCTCAAACGCATCGCCACATGGGCACAGACCCAAGTGGACAACCGCCGTTTCGCGGGGCTGTCGGTCCTGATCCGGCAACACGGGTCCGAAGTGCTCTATGCCCAAGCGGGCCAGCGCGACCTCGAGGCCGATCTCCCTTGGGAACGGGACACCGTCGCGCGGATCTATTCGATGACGAAACCTGTCACATCGCTGATCCTGATTATGCTGGTCGAGGAGGGGCGGCTGCACCTCGATGCGCCGCTGTCGCGCTTTCTGCCCGACTTCGGCGACCCCTGCGCCCTGCGCCCCGATGCCACCGAGATCGACCACACAACGCCGTGCGCGGTGCCGACATTGCACCAATTGCTCACACACCGCTCCGGTATGAGCTATCCGTTCAACCCGGGCATCCTGCCGAAAGCGATGGAAGAGGCCGATCTGCTCTTCAAACCGCACGCGCCGTCGCTTGCCGCGCAATGCGCGGCGTTGGCACAACTCCCTCTGGCGTTTGAGCCGGGCGCGCGGTGGGAATATTCGGTTGGGATCGACGTGGTCGGCCGCGTGATCGAAGTTGTCGAAGGCGCGCCACTGAACGAGGTGTTCCGCAACCGCGTGCTGTTTCCGCTGGGCATGGAGGACACCGGATTTGCTTTGACCGAGGCCATGCTGCCGCGCTGCGCCACGCTCTATACCCCGCTCGAAGGCGACGCGATGGCGCTGGGTACAGCACCCAAGGAGGGTGTGCTGCGCGCCGTGGACCATGCCGATGCGTCGCCATTTCGCACGACCACTTGTTACAGCGGCGGCGGCGGATTGGTGGGAAGCATCGACGATTACATGGCCTTTGCCGAAGCGTTGCGGTTGCGCGGGCAGGGGCTGATTTCACCGTCTTCCGCCGATTTCATGATGGCCAACCACCTGCCCGGTGACATTGCGAGCATGGGCCCGGCCAGCTTTGCCGAACAGCCGATGGAAGGCATGGGCTTTGGCATCGGCGGTGCCGTGGTGATCGATCCAGCGCGCAGCCGCGTGCCGTCATCGCCTGGCGACTTCAGCTGGGGTGGCATGGCGTCGACCTTTTTCTGGATCGACCGCGTGCACGATATCTCCACCGTGCTCTTTACCCAACTCAGCCCATCGTCGGCCACGCCTGCCCGCGCGGAACTCAAGGCGCTGGTGCACGGCGCGCTGATGTGACAGATCGGGGCATGACAGACGCACATCAGACACTCCTGGATCTTCTGGCCGTGGAACGGCTGGAGGTTGATCTCTTCCGCGGCACGGGCGAGGGCGGCGAGACATCAACGCGCATCTTTGGCGGTCAAGTGATCGGGCAAGCTTTGGCTGCCGCTTACAACACTGTCGAAGGACGCCTGTGCCACAGCCTGCATGCCTATTTCATCCGTCCCGGTGATCCCGAGGTGCCTGTGATCTACCAGGTGGACCGCGCGCGCGATGGCGGCAGCTTTACCACCCGGCGGGTGGTGGCGGTGCAGCATGGGCGGCAAATCCTGAACATGTCCGCATCCTTTCACGCCGACGAAGAGGGGTGGAGCCATCAGCACGGCATGCCCGATGTCGAGGGACCCGACGGCCTTGCCGACCGGCCAACTCTGCGTGCGACAGTCAAGGCTCGCATCCCCGAACAGTACCACGAAGAATTCCTGCGCCCACGGCCCATCGACATCCGCGAAGTTGCACCGCGCGACTTTTTCGCGCCGGAACCGATGGATGACGTGGCGCATCTGTGGTTTCGCATGTCCGCCGCCAAAGGGTTGGGGCCGGAAATGCAGCACTGTCTTCTGGCTTATGCGTCGGATTTGAACCTGCTGGGCACAGCGCTGCGTCCGCACGGCCAGACATGGTTCACCGGGCGCGTGATGGCCGCAAGCCTCGATCACGCGATGTGGTTCCACGCGAGCCCTGAATTCAGTGACTGGCATCTCTACACCATGGACAGCCCTTGGGCAGGTGGTGGCCGCGGGTTCAACCGCGGTATGATCTATGACCGGGAGGGGCGTCTGGTGGCCTCAGTCGCGCAAGAAGGCCTGATGCGGCCGCGCAAGGATTAGCACGACCGCCTTAGCGTAATTTGTATAATCCACATTATGTAAATTTCAAGCTGGCGGGAGAGAAATAGAAATCCATTCGGGATCAATGCCCTAGCGGCAGACTATCACCTTATCCCAAAGCATAGCCCGCACCGCGCACCGTGCGTAGCGGATCATTGCCACCGAACATCGTCAGCGCCTTGCGCAATCTGCCGATGTGCACATCGACCGTCCGCGTCTCGACATAGATGTCGCGGCCCCAAACCCGGTCGAGCAATTGCTCGCGGCTCCAGACACGCCCCGGCTTTTCCATGAATGTGCTCAGCAACCGGAACTCCGTCGGCCCCAGCTTGACCTCATCGCTGCCGCGCGTGACCCGGTGGCTTTCCGCATCCAGGACGATGTCACCAAACTCCAGCAATTGACCCACGGTCGACGGTCGCACGCGGCGCAACTGACTGCGCACGCGGGCCATCAGTTCCAGCACCGAATACGGCTTGACCACGTAGTCATCTGCACCGGTCTCAAGCCCACGGACCTTATCGACCTCTTCGGAGCGCGCAGAGAGCATTATCACAGGGATTCCACGGGTTTCCGGCTTGATCTTCAACCTGCGACACACTTCGATCCCGCTCAGGTTCGGCATCATCCAGTCAAGCACGATGATGTCCGGCGCATCTTCATGCACCAGCAGCATCGCCTCTTCGCCGTTCTGCGCGCGGCTGACGGCAAACCCTTCGGCCTCGAGGTTGTAGGCCAGCACTTCGCGCTGCGCAGGCTCATCCTCGACAACCAGAACTCGGGGCTGACTGCTGGACATGCGTCTATTCCACCTCCGGCACCGTGACCGAAGTTTTGTCGGCACGCGGTCGGCTTTCGTCGGGGATTTCCCCGGTGACCAGATACACCACCTGTTCCGCAATGGCGGTCACGTGATCGCCCATGCGTTCGATATTTTTTGCAATGAAATGCAAGTGCATACAGGCCGAAATGTTTCGCTGATCCTCCATCATGAAGGTCAGGAACTCGCGAAACAGCGCGTTGTACATCTGGTCGACGTCGCGGTCGCGGTCGATGACGTTGTGCGCCAGTTCGGCGTCGCGCGACACATAGGCATCAAGCGCGTCCTTGAGCATCCGCTCGACCTCTTTGCCCATGCGTCGCAGCGCGGCGGCGCTGTCGTCCACGGGCGTCAGCTGAGCCAGAACAGACGTCCGCTTGGCGATGTTTTTCGCATAATCCCCAATGCGTTCGAGGTTGGCGCTCACCTTGATGACCGACAGGATCAGCCGCAGGTCCGACGCCGTCGGCGCGCGCAGTGCGATGACCCGTGCCGCCTCTTCGTTGATGGTCTGTTCAAGCGCGTCAATCTGCTTGTCTGCGCGGCGGACAGCCTCGGCACGTTCCTCATCCCGTGTCTCAAGGCTGACTGCGGCTTCCATGATCGCGCTTTCAACAAGCCCGCCCATTTTCATAATTTGCGCCTGGATCGCTTCGAGATCGCGGTCGAAAGCGGAGGCAATGTGTAAATCCTGCATGGTCCCTGCCCTTATCCGATCCGGCCCGTGATGTAGCTTTCGGTGCGCGGATCCTCGGGATTGGTAAAGATCTGGCCCGTTTCACCATATTCGACGAGGTTGCCGAGGTGAAAGAACGCGGTTTTCTGGCTGACCCGCGCGGCCTGCTGCATCGAGTGTGTGACGATCACGACCGAGTAGTTCTTGCGCAGCTCGTCAATCAGTTCTTCGACCTGTGCAGTGGCGATGGGGTCCAGCGCGGAACACGGTTCGTCCATCAGCAGGACTTCGGGTTGGGTCGCGACGGCACGTGCGATGCAAAGGCGTTGCTGCTGACCGCCGGATAGCCCCGTCCCGGGCGCATCGAGCCGGTCTTTCACCTCGTCCCAGATCGCCCCGCGACGCAGCGATTTCTCAACGATTTCATCCAGTTCCGCCTTGTTCCGCGCCATGCCGTGGATACGGGGCCCGTAGGCGACATTGTCGTAGATCGACTTGGGGAACGGGTTTGGCTTCTGGAACACCATACCCACCTTGGCGCGCAACTGCACCGGGTCGATCCGTTTGTCATAGATGTCTTCGTCGTCGATACGGATGTCTCCTGTGACGCGACACACATCAATTGTGTCGTTCATCCTGTTGAGACAGCGCAGAAAAGTCGACTTGCCGCAGCCCGACGGGCCGATGAACGCGGTGACCGTCTTGTCGGCGATATCGACGTCCACGTCCTTGATGGCGTGGTTGTCGCCATAGAAAACCTGCACGTTGCGGGCCGCGATCTTGGGTGTGCCGGTGTCCACGTCTCTCTCCGAAAGTCTCATGTCATTCATGGTATCAACCCCTTACCAGCGCCGCTCGAACTTGCGGCGCAGCAGCACGGCGATCGTGTTCATGGTGATCAGGAACAAGAGCAGGATGATGATGCCACCCCAGGCTTTTTCCGTAAACACCGCGTCCGACCGCGCGGCCCAGTTGTAGATTTGTGCCGGCACGGCCGAGTTTGGCTCGACAAAGCCATCGAGGAACGCCTCCGGGTAACGCGCCACAAAACCGACCATACCGATCAGCAACAGCGGCGCTGTTTCCCCCAGCGCTTGCGCCAACCCGATGATCGTACCGGTCAAGATGCCCGGGGCCGCCAGCGGCAGCACGTGGTGGAACACGGCCTGCATTTTCGATGCCCCTACCCCCAATGCAGCGTCGCGGATCGACGGCGGCACCGCCTTCAGCGAGGCGCGGGTCGAGATGATGATCGTGGGCAGAGTCATCAGCGTCAGCACCAGACCGCCAACCAGCGGTGCCGATTGCGGCAGATGCGCGAACTGGATGAACACAGCCAGCCCGAGGATACCGAACACGATCGACGGCACCGCGGCGAGGTTCGAGATGTTTACCTCGATCAGGTCGGTCCAGCGGTTCTTGGGCGCGAATTCTTCGAGATAGATGGACGCCGCCACACCGATTGGCAGCGACAGCACCAGCACCACCAGCATCATGAAGAAAGACCCCAGCACTGATGCGCCGATCCCTGCCCCGCCGGGGTTGTCCACACCGGTGTCGACGCCGGTGATGAAATTCCAGTTGAACACCTGGCTGATGATGCCTGCGTCGCGCATCGCGTCGATCAGGTCGAAATCTTCGGGCATGAAGAAGCGGTTGCCTTCGACCAAATCCCCGCGCGTAAACGTGCCTTTCAGGTAGCGGTCCACGCGACTGGCGGCAGCGACCTCAAAGGTTGCGACCTGCCCCAACTGATCCGGGTTGGCGCGATAAAACTCCCGCAGGTCTCCGCCAACCTTGCCCAAAAGCCGTTCGACCGCCTTGTTGTCAAAGCTGACCTCGACACCCTCGGCTTCGAGCTTGGCCGACAGACCATCGATGAAAAACCCGGTATAGATCGACGTTTTCAGCAGCGCGCTTTCGGCCTCGTCGAATTGTTCCTGGCTCAGGGTGAAGGGCATCTTGACGACGGCCTGTTTGAACGCAGGCAGGCCCGAGGTCAGGATCGCGGTCATCAGCGCCACGAGAAAAAACAGACCCGTTGCGATTGCCGCGATGCCATAGGCCTTGAACCGACGCTCGGCGGCAGCACGTTTGCGCGTGCGCGGGGCGTCGGCAATCAGCGACTTTTGGGCGCGCGGGGCGTCGTTCGGGTTCAGCGTTGCATCAGACATCAGTCATATTGCTCCCGATATTTGCGCACGATGTAGAGCGCGATGACGTTCAGGCAGAGCGTCATGAGAAACAGGGTCATCCCCAGCGCAAAGGCCACCAGCGCCTCGGGCGACGCGAAATCACTGTCGCCGGTGAGCTGGCTGACGATCTTAGCGGTAACAGTCGTCATCGCCTCGAACGGGTTCAGCGACAGGCGCGCCGCGGCCCCTGCCCCCAGCACCACGATCATCGTCTCGCCAATGGCGCGGCTGGCCGCCAACAGGATGGCCCCCACGATGCCGGGCAATGCGGCAGGCAGCACCACCTGTCGGATGGTTTCGGACTTGTTCGCGCCAAGGCCATAGGATCCGTCGCGCAGCGACTGTGGCACCGCGTTGATGATGTCATCGCTGAGCGAGCTGACAAAGGGGATCAGCATGATGCCCATGGCCAGCCCCGCGGTCAGCACCGCGCGTTGCCCCTGCATCCATCCCAGCCCGGTGTCGTCGCCAAACACGTTCAGCAGCAGCGGCCCGATGGTGAGCAGCGCAAACAATCCGTAGACGATGGTGGGGATACCGGCGAGGATCTCGAGCAGCGGTTTGGCAAAGCTGCGCACTGCAGGTGTGGCGTATTCGCTTAGATAGATCGCCGCAAAAAGGCCGATTGGCACGGCCACCAGCAACGCAACCAGCGAGATGTAGAATGTCCCCCACAGGAGCGGCAAAATGCCAAGGCTCGACGCGCCGCCGCGACCGGAAAAGCTGGGCGCCCATTCGAGCAGGAAAAAGAATTCCGCCGCAGGGTAAAGGCGGAAAAACTCGATGGTGTTGAACACCAGCGACAGCACGATGCCCACGGTTGTCAGGATTGCGACCGAGGCGGCAGCGATCAGCAACGCCATGATCCCCTGTTCGACAATGTTTCGCGCGCGAAACGTTTGGCTGGCCTGCATCGCCCCCCACGCCGCCCCCGCGAGGGCGACAAAAATCGCGACGATGGACATTGCGAGATTCGACCTCTCGGCCATTGCGCGATAGGTCTGCGCGGCATTCAGCACAGGCCGGGTGATGGTGCTGGTGACCACCTGCCCTGCTTCTTTCAGACCATCGGTGATCGCCTCGACATCTGCCTGCGGGTCGCGCGCATCGGTAGCGCTGATGACGCCCGACGCTACGGCAGCGTCCAGCCCGTCAGCCGTACGTTGCACTTCGGCCATCACCAGGCTGCGGCTTGATCCGTCGCGGATGTCGCTGTCGCTGATCATGCCGGACACTGCGCGATCAATGAACAATGGCTGCGCCAGCAACCACAGCAGGATGATCCCTGCACCCGG
>JBCBCR010000171.1:0-7222 GCA_038530495.1 Pseudomonadota bacterium
CACCCTGACCGAGGTGATCGCGCTCGACGGGCGCTTTGCCACGCTCTCGGTCAGGGTGCCGGCGGCCTTGCCGGTCACCAGTTTGCAGATCGACCCCAGCCCCAGCCGGGCAAATTCGGCGCGCAGGGTGGTGGGGCCGACGGCCACGATCTCGCCCACGCTGACCTCGTGATGCCAGCCGTCCACCGTCTGCTGCATGGATTTCAGCCGCGCGAGGGTGGCGAAATCGGTGACAACCGGGGCGCGCTGCGTGGTCATGGGGGACTCCTTCGGGCAAGACGCGGAACGAAAAAGAGGCGGCCAATCGCTTGGCCACCTCTTGGTTGTGCGTCACCGCGGCGGTGCGCGGGATCAAGGGGGATACGTAGATCCCTGCGTAGGCGGGTCGTCAGGCCGCGCGCGGCTGTGCCACCACCAACAGCGGCCTGCCGGCTTCGTAATCCGCCTCGGTCATGAACTGCATGCCCAGGGCGGCATAGTCGACCGCATAGAACCCGGCCCGCGGCCCGTCCTCGTAGGTGACCACCGCGTGGGCGTGGGCGGGCCGCGCCAGCAGCTCTTGGGCCATTACGCCGACATAGCGGGTGTCGTCGCCATCCACATAGCGCCAGGAATAAAGCGGCAGACCCAGATGCGCGACAAAGCCGATCTGACGGATGTCCGTCTTGAGCCGGATGTCCGACCCACCCGGACGCGGTGGACCAAAGACACCGCCTTCTTCGATGGTGGCGGGGGGATTGTCGCGGAACCCGGTGGGCGGCGGGAACCCAAAGAGCGAGGCAAGCCCGCCCCAAAGTGCGGCACCCGCGTCGCCATAGGGTTCGAGGTCGTGGTTTTCGGGTTTCACGAAATAGCCCGCCTCGTTCTCCGGTCCGCCTTCGCGCATCAGGATGTTCCAGGTGTTGCGCATGATTTCCTGCGCCCGGACACCCTGAACCGCGCCAACGATGAAATAGGCGACCGCGGTTGCCCGCGCGAGGATGCCAGCGGTCTTGCCTGCGACGGCGGCGACCTTGCTGCCGGTGCTGCCCACGGTCACGCCCAGGCTGCGGGCGATGTTCACGCCGCCCGAAATCGCAGCACCCACAGAGGTGCCCAGCCACAGGCCCGCGGTGGCCCCCAGCGTTCCCTTGAGAGCGGCATCGTCTGTCTGGCTGGCTTGGACGGCCAGCGATGTGCCGACCAACCCGGCACCACCGGCAAGACCCAGCGCGCCCAACAGGCGCAGCACGCCGCGCGCCGAATTCAGGCGCTGTGCGGCGGGGCTCTTGAGGATCTTGCTCACGTCGTCGAGCCCTTCTTCGCCCAACTGTTCCAGCAGGTCATCCGCGATGACCGTGGTGCTGAGCCGGGTGCGCGATGGGGCCGGGCCAACCACTGTCAGCGTGTCCAGCAGATCGGCGAGCGGTCCGGTGCGCAGGGCGGTTTGCCCGGCGGGTCCGATAAACGTGTCGATCGACGTCGACACGCCCGAGATCAGCAGCGACAGCCAGCCTGCGGTTGTCATCTTTTCGGCTGCGGTTGCATCCTTGCCGAACCCGCCGCCCGCGATCAGGCCCGTTGTCCCCAGCACGAGGATCATCAGGAACGCACCTGCATCGGGTCCGGGCACGGTGCCCGCGATGGGGCGGTTGCCCGTCAGTGCTGCGCTGTAGGACCGGAAGTTGGCGCCCGCGCTCTTGAACTTGGTGTATTTGGGCCGTTTGCCCACCTCGTCCAGCGCGTTAAAGAAGTCGTCCATCACGTTGCCCGAGCCTTGGCCCAGGCGTCGGGTCTGAACCGCTTGGGTGACGGTGTCGTTGATAAAGGCGCGCATTTCGGCCTGTGTGGCATTGGGCGGGAAGACCTGCGCCATCAGGCCCAGCAGGCCCTGGATCTGGTCGGGGTTGGTGGCCGCGTTGCGGATCTCAAGCCCGGCTGTCGCCAGTTCAAAGAGCGCATCGCCCAGCTGTTCGATCACCTCGTCTTCGGTCAGTCCGAACGCCTCGTAATCGCCCGAGATTAGGGCGGCCATCGCGGTTTCCTGATCCATGCCGTTGAACAGCGTGCTCAGGTCCAGCTCGATGGTGCCGTCGCCGACCAGTTCGGCGCGCAGCGCCTCTGCCGCGTCGGGGGCGTAGACATCGGTGGCATAGTCCAGCAGCGCCTCGACCCCGGTGGTCAGCGCCGCTTCGTCGGGGGTGCTGCCGCCATAGGTGGACAGGAAGCCGATCTGGTTGAGGTAATTCGCCATGATCACGTCTTTTTGCTCGGCTGTCAGCTCTTCGCCATTGGCGCCGCGCAGTTCGGTCGGCGGTTCGGCGGTAAAGAACTGTGTCAGCGCCTCAAGCACGCCTTCCGCATCCAGCCCTTCGAGCGCCTCGAACCCCGGTTCGACATGAAGCGAGGACACCGCATCGTCGATATTGCCGCGGATCCACGCGTCACCTGCGTCGGTGCCAAACAGAAGGTTGGTCATTTCGGTGAACACGCGGTCGGTGTCGAGCAGGTTGTTGAAGTGATCGCCATATTCGCCAGCGGTCAGGCCCAGCTCGGCGGCGACGGTCACAAACATTTCGTACAGCGCCTTTTGGGCGGGGTCCGACAGATCGAAATGGGTTTCTTCGCCGTGCAGCTGTTGCAGCGCCTGCGCGCCGCCCGTGATCGCGAACTGGATCAGCATCTGTTCGATAAAGTCCGGTCCAAGCAGGAAGGAATCGCCGTCGACGATAAAGCTTTCGATGCCGTCCATGGACACGACATAGTCGCCATCCGCGTTGCGGGTAAATGTCAGCCCGTCCAGCGGCATGTTGGCCGCACCGTTCAGGCGGTCCGCGGCAAAGCTGCGCTCGATCGCTTCGGCTTGGGAATACTCGCTGACGGTCACGTCGACAAAGCTGGTTGAGGTGGCGCCGCTGTCGTCGGTGACGGTGTAGGACAGCGTGATGTCGTCGGTCATGCCGGTGGGGGCGCTGATCACGATTTGGTTGTCAACGATGCTGACCGTGACGTCGGGGCTGTCGGACACAACCGACACGTCGGTCAGGGTAAGGCCGCCCTGGCTGATGTCATTGGCCAGCGGGTCAATGGTGGCCGTGGCGCGTGGGGTGACACCCAAGGCAGCGCTGAAGAACTGTCCGGCCTCTGCGTCATTGGCAAAAGGCGTGTCCCCGCCGTTGACATAGTCGCGCATCGTAAAGCTGTTGGTGCCGTCCGAGAACGTCAGATTCATTACTTTGTCGGTCAGCGCACGGTCACCGCTCAACGCGGTATACAGACCAAGGACGATCTCGTTTCCGGGCCCAACCGGGTTGAAGAAGTAGCCTTCGGCGAACGCATCACTCCAATCCACACCTTCAAGTCGGGACAGCTCTCCGGGGGTGAAGTAACCGGCAGGCACGGTGTAGGTTTCACCGCCAAAGGTAAAGGTGACGGGGTCACCGTCTTCGGGCTGGAACAGCACGGCGCTGTCGCGCTGAGCGACCAGCGTGGCGGGGGCGTTGATGATCTCGATGGTCCGCGTGCGCGGGTAGCCGCCGTTTTCAACCACCACGTCGAACCGGTCATCGGTGGTCTGACCCTCGGCGGGGATGTAGGTCAGCGTGCCGGTGGCGCTGTCAAAGCGGACGGTTGCGCCACTGTCCAGCAGGACGTCCTGGTCACCACCGGTGATCTCGGTCCCGTCGATTTCCAGCAAGACGGTGTCGCCGCTTTGGCCGGGCAGCACGTCCAGCAGGGGCAGAATGTCGATCTCGACCCCGGCTTCGAGGTCGGCGTTCACGGTAGTGGTGCCATTGGTCACCAGCGTGAATTCATAGCTGTTAGTCTCGTCCCAATTGCCATAGACCATCCCGTCCACGCCCTTGACGAGCGCAAAGTGGTCCACGTCAAATCGTACGGTCGTCGTGCCGTCGCCGTTGTCGATCACTTCGATGTTTTCGACCGACTCGCTGTAGTTTTCCAACACGGTGCCGGGAATGGCCTCGAGCTGCGGCGTTGCGGTGACCAGCGCGATCAGTTCGGCCACGGGATCGCTGCCGGGCGGAAGGCTCAGGTCGATCCGCGAGCCGTCGGTGCCAAAGGCGGTGTAGTTCTCGGTGTCGCTGATCGGCGAAACGGTGACCTGCAGCGCGTTGTCGACCTCGATCTGGCCGACGCCGCCGCCGACAAAGCTGCCGTCTTCATCTTGCAGGAAATAAGAAAAGACGCTGGTGCCTACGGCGCCTTCGTCCGGGACAAAGACATAGTCGCCATCGCTGTTGCGGGTGATGGTGCCATGTTCCAGCACCTGATCGGCGGGGATGAACAGGGTGATGTTCTGGCCTTCGGGGATGTCGTCATTGTCCAGAACGACGCTGAGGTCGATGACAGTGCCGCCGGTTGACTGAAGGCTGTCGGGTTGGGTGGTGGGCGGCGGTGGGTCGACGATGGCACGCAGTTCCGGTGGCAAGTGGGCATAAGGGTCGTCGAGATTTACCTGAAACGGGTCAACTTGGGTCATCGGAACATGCCTTTCGGTTGGCTTGACTGTGAGTGTGGGGGGCATTTCGCACGTGCAGCATTGTCTGCACATATCGGGTGGTCACGCAGAGCGATGGGCAAGGCCACTGGAACGACTACGTACCGCGCAAAGGCTAGATGCCGTACATCCGTTCGATGGCTTCGATCAGCGCGGGGTGCAGTTCGGGCGGCACGTATTCGCCGGGGCTGCAGTTGATCAGGCCCAGCACGACCTCGGCACTGTCGACCTCGCGCAGGCCCATGTC
Source organism: Pseudomonadota bacterium (assembly GCA_038530495.1). GTDB lineage: Bacteria > Pseudomonadota > Alphaproteobacteria > Rhodobacterales > Rhodobacteraceae > Tateyamaria. Next base: position 4,746 of record JBCBCR010000171.1, read on the forward strand.
GCGCATCTGCGCCCGCATCTCGCTGCTGGCCTGCGGGGTGCGGGCCTTGGCGCACAGTTTTGGCACCGGTTCGGTGTCCGGGTCATAGAGAATGCCGACCACCATATCTTCGTGAAAGATCGCAAATGTTGTCTTGTCCACGCCGGTGGAGCCTGCGGCCTCTTGCAGGTACTTGCTGAACCGCTTGCGCTCGCGCCGCACCTCCTTGGAGCCGTGCTGGTCCTTTTGTTCGCGCTTGACCTCGGATTTGGTCATCTTCTGGTCGTCGGCAAACAGGGATCGCTGCACCAGCCCTTCGAACACGGCAAAGACGATGAACAGCACGCACAGCGCGAAAAACAGGGTCTGGATCGCGCGGAACGCGGTGTCGATCAGGCACGACGTGCCGCAGATGACCGCGCCGAGGAACTGGTAGTAAAACCCGAACATGATCCCGTAGAACACGCCGCCCCACACCGCCAGACGCACCAGCGACACGCCCAGTTCGACCCAGCCGCGTTTGCCGAACATGCGCTTGAATCCCTTGGCGGGGCTGATCTTTTCCAGCTTGGGCACCAGAGGTTCGGTGCTGAACAGAAAGCCGCCCTGATAGATCAGTTTGATCAACACGGCGGTGATCATCACGGTGGCAAAGATCGGCCCGGCCACGGTGACAAAGCTGGTCAGGCTGTCCTCGACCACCTCAACAAAGACGGCGTCCACCGGCTGGGTCATGACCGCAAAGGCGTTGTCGAGGCCGACCTGGAACACCGAAATGGTGATCTGCGCCATGCCGATCAGCACCCCCAGCGCCAGCGCCTGACCCATGAACAGGGACAGGTTCGGCGCCTTGCTGACCGACCCTTTTTCGCGCTGCTTTTTCAGCTTGCGCTTACTGGCTTTCTGGGTTTTGGCCTCGCTGCTCATTTGATGATCCCCTCGATCACCTGCAGCGGCATCCACACCTGCGGCACATAGGTGTCCGACACGTGGGTCAGGTAGATGAAATAGATCGGCAGGATCGCGAGACAGGCGAGGTTTTTGGTCAGAAAGATCGAATTGCCAAAGCCGAACCGCTGCCCGAAGGTGACCGACAGGACCACGAACATCTCGCACAGAAACAACAGCAGCAGCAGCGGCAGCCCGACCTGCACCATGATAAAGAACACGTCGATCACGTGGTTGATCGCGACGCCGATGGCGGCGGTGCTGATGGGCGGCAGATAGGTTTCGATCGGCCAGATCGTGTACGAGGTATAGACCACCTCGATCAGCCGCCACATCCCGTCATTGGTGAGGAACGCATAAAGCAGGGCGAGGTAAAACAGCAGGCCCAGCGTGGTCGTGGTGTCGCCCCCGTCGATGCGCAACCCGTTGCTGGATTCGCCGCGGTAGTTGTCGATCAGACTGCCTGCGAACTTGAACCCGTAAAACGGCAGCGATGCGAAAAAGCCGATCAGCAGGCCAAGGATCAGTTCCTTGAACGGCAGGAACACTCGGTCAAAGAACCGGCCGTCGGTGTAGACGTCAAATAGCGGCACCTCGTAGGCGATGGCCACCGGCGCGCCAAAGCCAAGGGCAATCGCGATCTTGATGATGCGGGCATTGGGCAGGGCAAAGTTGAAGACAGCAAAGACCAGCAGAAAGCCGAACGGGCGCGCCACGGCAACGAGGATGTAAAAGCCCAGGGACTTGTATACCTCGATCCCTTCGAGCGCGCCGAACATGGTCAGAACTTGGCGATGTCGGCGAACACCGCTTCGGTCCGGATCACCAGCGGCTGGATCAGCGATGCGCCCACGGCCATGAACACGAGCACGATGACCACGATCTTGACCGTCTGGCTCAGGTTCTGGTCCTGAATCTGGGTCAGCGCCTGAAAGATAGCGATGGCCAGCGCGCCCAGCGTCGCCATCAACAGCGGGATCCCGGCGAGGTACAGGGTGTCGGACAGGAAACCGACGAAATATTCGGAGAAGTTGACTTCAGACATAATTGTAACTCAGCAAGAGGCCCTCGACGAGCTTGTCCCAGCCATCGATGAAGATGAACAACACGAGCTTGAACGGGGCGGCGATCATGGAGGGCTGTACCTGCTGCATGCCCAGAGCCATGAGGATGGTGGTAATGGCGAGATCAATCGCCGTGAACGGCAGGTAAAGCAGCAGCCCGATCTGGAACCCGCGGCTCAGCTCCGAGATCAGGAAGGCGGGCACTTGGACAAAGAAATTGTCCTGCGACACTTCCATGCCGGACCCTTCCCAGACCTCTTCGGCCATGGTGGTGAAGAACGCGAGCTGTTCGGCATCGACATTGGCCAGCACGAACCCCTGAAACGGCGCCGCGATCTGGCGCATCACCGGCAGGATCTGGTCCACGGTTTCGAGGCTGAGATCAGCGGTGGTCAGCGCAAAGAGCGAGCTTTCAAACACCGGCATCGACACGAAGGCCGACAGAAACAGCGCCAGCGCCATCACGATGATGGTCGACGGCACCTG
>JBCBCR010000172.1:0-7128 GCA_038530495.1 Pseudomonadota bacterium
GCAGCGGCTGATCCAAAAACTCTTGGGCAGGCGGCACGCGCATGGCTGGTATGCCCAGATATACCGTGCATTCGCTGTATTTTCATCTACATCGACCAAAAACCGGCTTGGCGTTCAAGGCGGTGCTCGGTATGCGGCGTCTCACGCGACCCTATGGGCCAACGCATCGGCAGGGCAAACGCAAGCAACAAGACGGAGCCCGCCATGGCCTTTTTCGAACTGGGAAATCTCAGCAAATCCACGCGGTTCGGGGATTTTTCCATCGCCCCCGGTAACGTTCAACTGACCCCGAGCCAGATCAAGACAGAGCTTTTGTCGGGCCTGACCGTGGCCCTCGCGCTGGTGCCCGAGGCGGTCGCCTTTGCATTTGTCGCGGGCGTGCATCCGCTGGTCGGGCTCTACGCGGCGTTTATGTTCAGGGATTTCTGGCCGCCGTACCGCAAGCCAACAAGGACGCGTTTTGCACCCATGCCAAGGAAGCGTGGGCCGTGTTCAAGGATTACGGGTGCCTTGAGGTGCGCGAAAACTGGGGCGTGGACGTGCCCGAGGGCAAGCTCACGTCGTTTCCCATGGCCGTAAAACTGCAAGAGGACGAAGCGGTGGTGTTGTCGTGGACGATCTGGCCCGACCGCGCCACATGCGACGCGGCGTGGGAAAAGATGATGCAAGACCCGCGCATGGAAGCGATGGGCAACATGCCCTTTGACGGGGCGCGCATGATGTTTGGCGGGTTCGAACCGGTGGTGCACGAAACCGCGTGACAATCGGGGCTTTCGCGCCCTCGCCCGATGGCTATGGTGGCGGTGTACCGTAAACGGAGACCGCAATGACACAGACCAAAATCGCCGTGATCGGCGGCTCGGGGCTTTATGAAATTGACGGGCTGACGGATGCCACGTGGCAAACCGTCGACAGCCCCTGGGGTGCCCCGTCGGACCAAATCCTGTCGGGCCATCTGGATGGGGTCGAGATGCTGTTTCTGCCGCGGCACGGGCGCGGGCACGTGCACAGCCCGACCACGGTGCCATACCGCGCGAATATCGACGCGCTCAAACGCTTGGGCGCGACCGACGTGATCTCGGTTTCGGCGTGCGGGTCGTTCCGCGAGGAAATGGCGCCCGGAGATTTCGTGATTGTCGACCAGTTCATCGACCGCACCTTTGCGCGGGAAAAGTCGTTTTTCGGCACCGGGTGCGTGGCGCATGTGAGCGTCGCACATCCGACCTGTCCCCGGCTGGGCGAGGCATGTGCCACGGCGGCGCGTGACGCGGGCATCAACGTACATGACGGCGGCACCTATCTGGCGATGGAGGGGCCGCAGTTTTCGACATTGGCGGAATCCAAGATGTACCGCGAAAGCTGGGGCTGCGACGTGATCGGCATGACCAACATGCCCGAGGCCAAGCTCGCCCGAGAGGCCGAGCTTTGCTATGCCTCTGTGGCGATGATCACCGATTATGACAGCTGGCATCCCGATCATGGCGAGGTTGATGTCACACAAATCATCGCGACGCTGATGGGCAACGCCGAAAAAGCCCGCAGCCTCGTCGCGCGCCTGCCGGCGCTCCTCGGGGCGGAGAGAGCACCCTGCCCGCATGGCTGCGACCGGGCGCTGGAATATGCCATTCTAACAGCACCCGAAGCACGCGACCCAGCCCTTGTCGCCAGACTCGATGCCGTAGCGGGCCGGATGCTGGGATGAACCTTTCAACCTTTGTACTTGTGACCGGGCTCGCGCCCGGGCATACACCGCGCCGTCTCGGCCAACCTGCTTAACATGCTTCGGAGAGCGCCATGAAAACCGTCCAAGACTACATCCGCACCATCGTCGATTTCCCGCACGAGGGGATCATGTTCCGCGATGTGACCACGCTTTTTGCCGATCCGCGCGGGTTTCGCATGGCCATCGACCAGATGCTGCATCCTTACGCTGGCGTGCAGATCGACAAGGTGGTGGGTCTGGAGGCGCGCGGCTTTATCCTGGGTGGCGCGATTGCGCACCAACTGTCGGTCGGGTTTGTCCCGATCCGCAAGAAAGGCAAGCTGCCCGGCACCACGATCAGCCAAGCCTATACGCTGGAATACGGCGAGGCGGTGGTCGAGATACATGACGACGCCATCAGCGCGGGCGAGCGCATACTGCTGGTCGACGACCTGCTGGCCACCGGCGGCACCGCCGAAGCCGGGATCCAGCTGATAGAACGGCTTGGGGGCGAGATCGTGTCCTGTGCCTTTGTCATCGACCTGCCTGACCTCGGTGGGCGCAAAAAGCTGGAGGCGATGGGGATGGACGTGCACGCGCTATGTGCGTTCGAGGGGCTGTGAACCGAGCATGCGCCGCGCAATGAGCGCGGCCCAGGCGGCATAAACCTCGGCCCCCGGATGGAAGCCATCAGACGCCATTTTTGACGTGTCCATTTGCAGATCAAGCGGCACGTAGGTGACGCCATCGCGTGCGGCACACAGGGTTTCCAGCGCACGGTCAAAGCGCACGGCACGGCGCCCCAGAACGCCACGCAAAGGTTGCGGCAGCAATGGGAATTCACCCAACGGCGGCAGGCCCGACACGTAGACGTGGCGCACGCCAAAATCCGTTTGCAATGTGGTGATGAGATCAGCATACCCGGCGCGCCAGCGCGACATGGGCACGCCGTTCTTGGTATCGTTGACCCCCAGCGCAACCACAGCAATGTCCGCAGGCGCCGCATTCGACGCACGCAACAGGCGGTGCGTGCTGGCCACCGTCGCGCCAGAGACGGCCTGCACCTGCCAACTGACACGATGATGCGCGGCCAAAAGACGGCTGAGGTTGCCTGCAAGCGCCTGTTCCTGATGTTCCACGCCGACACCTGCCGCGGAACTGTCGCCGAGGATCAGAAGCCGCAGCGCCGCGCCTTGCCCGACCTCACCGCTGCGCGGCCCTGCAGCTTCGGGCAGACGGGCGGCGCGGGCAGCGACCCACAGCGCCTGCGGCGCGATGAACGGCAAGAGCGCGATGTCGGCCAACCGGCGCATCACTCCGGTCCACGCAGCACCGCGCCGGGGTTCATGATGCCATGCGGATCGAGTGCGGATTTGATGGCGCGCATCGCCGCCAGCTTGGTCGGATCAGCGTAGCGTTCCAGATCCGCGACTTTGAGCCGCCCTACACCGTGCTCGGCGCTGACCGACCCGCCCATCCGGTGCACGATATCATGGACGCAGCGTTTGATCGCATCGCGCTGGTGATCGTGGTCGGCGCGGGCCTTGCCCGGTGCGGGAAAGACATTGAAGTGCAGATTGCCGTCGCCGACATGTCCAAAACAATTGATACGGTAGCTGTCTATCACGGCGAGGGCTTCTGTTGCTTCAGGAATGAAATCCGCAATCGCGCCAAGCGGCACCGAAATGTCGTGCGAACTGATGGCACCAATCTTGCGATTGGCCAGCGGAATGGTCTCGCGGACCTGCCAGAACGCATCGGCCTGCCGCGCATTCTGGGCGATCAGGCCATCCTCGCTCAACCCCTGCGACACGGCAGCGTCAAAGAGCTGTTCCAGCACCGCAGGCGTATCCGCACCGCGTGACAGGCCAAGTTCCACCAACACCGTCCACTCGGGCACCGTTGCCCACGGGATATCCACCTCGGGCATGGTTTCGGCCAGAAAGTCGAACCCCTGCCGGTGCATCAGTTCGAACGCGCTGACACCGTCACCAGCAATATCACGGGCGAGCGACAGAAGGGTCAGCGCAGCCGCCGGTGAGGGCACCTGCAGATAGGCCACCGCACGCTCGACCGGTTGCGGGAACAGGCGCAGAGACAGGGCGGTGATCACGCCAAGCGTGCCTTCGGACCCGATCAACAGGTGGCGCAGGTCATATCCTGTATTGTTCTTGCGCAGGCGACTGAGCCCGTTGAAGACCGACCCGTCCGGCATGACCGCCTCGACACCGAGACACAGATCGCGCGCATTGCCGTAGCGCAGCACGCCGGTGCCGCCCGCGTTAGTGCCGAACACCCCGCCCAACCGCGCCGATCCTTCGGCGGCAAGCGACAGGGGGAACAGGCGATCAACATCGCGCGCTGCGGCTTGGGCATCGGCGAGGATCACACCCGCTTCAGCGATCAACACATTTTCCTCGGGGTAGATGCCGCGCATTCCGTTCATCCGTTCCAGCGACAGGATCAGGGGCACAGGTCCGTCGGGAGCCACCTGCCCGCCGACAAGCCCAGTTCCTCCGCCAAAGGGGATCACCGGCACACGTGTTTCGGACGCGGCTGAGATCAGCGTGGCGACCTCTTTTGTGTTGCGCGGACGGGCCAACAGGCCCGCCTGACCAGCATAGCGGCCACGCGGTTCCTCGAGATAGGCGGGGCCTGCTGCCGCGAACCGGTCCTCCGGCAGGCAGGCGCGCAGGCGCGCCTCGATCTCGGGCGTGATGGATTGCAGCATGGGTGTTCCCGTGTCTCTTGCGCGATACCTGCCACGCAGGGGCAGCAATGCCAATGCGCTCAGTCGGCTTCCCGCAGCCACTGGGGCCGCAGCACCATGATCGTGGGCCGTCCCGGCAACCGGTCGAGCGAGACGTCAAGCGCGGGGCCACCCACCTCGACCACTTGGAATTCATCGGCCATGCCGGTCAGGAATGCCTGCAGGGTGAAGTCACCGAACCAGTGCATCGGGATTACAATCGACGACCGCAGCCGACGGATAATGCGCATCATGGTGGGCAGGTCGACGGTGGTGCCCCCGTCGACGGCGGCCATCACCACGTCCAGCCGACCAAGGGCTGCATATTGGGCGTCATTGGGTTCGTGGTGCAGATGGCCCAGATGGCCGATGCACAGCCCTGCAACTTCGAACACGAAGATCGAATTGCCATTGGGTTCGGTGCCCGACCACTGCGACCGGATATCGGTCGAGACGTTGCGCACAAGAACTTCTCCCAAGTCGAGCCGGTGGTCGATGCCTTCGCCGAACGGCCCCCACCCCGGCAGCACATGCGGGATGGCGGGATCGGGGTTGGCGGTCCAGTGCGTGTCGTGCGCGTGGTTCATGGTGACGACATCGGGGATCATCGGAACGTTGCCGACAAACCCAGTGAAATCGGTGACCATGTTCAGCCCGCCCGCGGTGCGGATCAGGAAAGACGCATGCGCGACGTAGTGAATGCGTACGGTTTCGGGTTCAAGATCAACGTTATAGCTGGCGCGCTGGATGTACTGCGCGCCGTCGATCGCGTCAGCAAGGGCGATGCAATGGCTGGGCGTGCGGGTTTGCGCCGACAGAGGTGCGGCAAGGAAAATCAGGCAGAGGATCAAATAGCGCATGACCAAATACTAGTGCGCCACCGAGCATGTCCAGAGCCTAGCCTGCTTCGGTCTTGCCCCGACGGTCCAATCGTAGCGCGGCATAGAGCACATGGGTGCGCCAGCGCCCGTCGATCTGAAGGTAGCTTTGCGCGACACCTTCGTACTTGAATCCGCACTTTTCCAGAAGCCCGCGGGAGGCCGTGTTTTCCGGCAAACAGGCCGCCTCGATCCGGCTGAGGTCGAGCCGGGTGAACGCGTGGTGCACGACCGCAAGGATCGCCTCGCGCATGTACCCCTGCCGAGCAAAAGATGCGCCCGTCCAATACCCCAACGTGCCGGCCTGTGCCGGGCCGCGGCGAATATTGTCCAGCGTGATGGCGCCCACCAGCTCCTCGTCCCGCCTGCGGAACAGGAACAGCGGCAACGCCGTACCCGACGCAACGGAACGCTGCGCCCAGTAGACACGATTGGTGAACGCCTTGCGCGTCAGATGGTCATTGGCCCAGCTCGGCTCCCACGGGACCAGATGTTCGGCGCTGGCTGCACGCAAGGACGACCAAGCGCGGAAATCGGAATGCGTCGGCGGACGCAGTGTCATGCGCTCGGTCTCGATCCGCAATTTCCGCTTGGCAAGCAACATCAGGCGGCGCGCAGGTCCTCTAGCCGGGTCAGATCGGGGGCCGCGGCAATGGGACCGTAAAGCGCCAAGGCCATGGGCGCGGAGGCCGCCATTTCACCGGCAAAGCGGCGCACGCCGTCGGCAGTCACGGCGTCGATGCGCGCCACGGTTTCCTCGAGCGGCGGGATGCGGTCCCAGATCTGGATCAGGCGCGCCAGCCGTTCGGCACGGTTCGACGGGCTTTCCAGCCCCATGACCAGCCCAGCCTTCATCTGCGCGCGCGCACGTTCCACCTCGGCCGCGGACATATCGTCAGCGGCGCGTTTCATCTCTTCGACGGTGATGCGCGCCAGTTCGCCCACCTGTTCGGACGACGTGCCCGCATAGATCGTGGTCATACCGGTGTCGGCATAGGCACCCGCCTGGGCAAAGATCGAATAACACAGGCCCTGGCTTTCCCGGATTTCCTGGAACAGGCGGCTCGACATGCCGCCCCCCAGCGCGCTGGCATAGATCTGCGCGGTATAGATGTCGTCGTCGCGGTAGCCCGGGCTTTCAAAGGCCAGCGCGAAATGCGCCTGCTCCAGCGCTTTTTCCTGCCGCGCCTCGCCGCCCTGAAACCGCGCGACGTCCATGACCGCCTTGGGCCGCGGTGTGAGGTGGCCAAACAGCTCTTCGGCCATGGCGACAAGGGCGTCGTGATCGACAGCGCCTGCTGCACTCAGGATCATTTGCTCGGGGCCGTAGTGCTGACCGACAAAACGCGACAGGTCTTCGCGGCCAAAGGCCGACACGCGCTCGGACGGTCCAAGGATGGTACGGCCCAAGGGCTGTTCGGGATAGGCCTGTTCCTGCAACCAGTCAAAAATCACGTCGTCAGGTGTGTCGAGCGCCTGCCCGATCTCCTGCAGGATCACGCCGCGCTCCACCTCGATCTCGCGCGGGTCAAAGGCGGGGTTCAGCACGATGTCGGAGATGACGTCGAACGCCAGCGGCACGTCCTCTTCGAGCACCCGGGCGTAATAGGCGGTCATCTCGCGGGAGGTGTAGGCGTTGATGTAGCCGCCCACATCCTCGATCTCCTCGGCGATCTGCAAGGACGAGCGCCGCGCCGTGCCCTTGAACGCCATGTGTTCAAGGAAATGGGCGATGCCGTTCTGTTCGGGCGCTTCGTGCCGCGCCCCTGCCCCGACCCACACCCCGACCGAGGCCGAGG
>JBCBCR010000173.1:0-7026 GCA_038530495.1 Pseudomonadota bacterium
CCGTGAACGGATTGGTGTTTTCGCTCAAAGGATACCCTCTCAGGTCATTCGGCTCAGAAAACACCAGCAGATACGCGGCATACCCAATCGTTGCCGCACCCAGCAAAATCAGCGCCCCGCCACACAGCAAAAGCACAATCTGCGCCGCATTGCTTTTCAGTTCCGGTTCCGCCTCGGGCGCGGCGGTCAAATCATCATCATTCATACCAAGGCCTTTCTCAAATACCCGGGTAGATTGATGATTTTGTGCCAGCCTGTAAAGCCGCCCGGGTCAGCCAGGTGTCAGACGGCGCGCCGCCCGTGCCAGCACCTGCACCCCCGCCACCAGATCAGCCTTGGCAGTGTCTTCGGCGAAATCATGGCTGATCCCGCCAATCGACGGCACAAACAGCATGGCCACCGGTATCTTGCGCGCCACGTTCGTCGCGTCATGCAGCGCTCCCGACGGCATCGCGCACCAGCGCCCCGGGGCTACCACCTCCGCCGCGTCCTCCAGCGCCCCGCGCAGCGTCCCGTCCATCGCCACCGGATCCAGCCCCAGCATCGGGCCAAAGTCACAGCCCACACCATGCGCCTCTGCAATCTCCTCGGCTGTCTCGCGCATGATCCCTTCCATCCGCGCCAGCCGGTCCACATCCGCATCCCGCCACTGCACCGAAAACCGCGCCCGCCCGGGCACGATGGACGACGCATTCGGCGACAGCGACACATGGCCAATGGTCCACACCGTCCGCGGCGTCACCACGTTGCGCAGCCGGTCATTCAGCGCCGCATTGAACGCCGACAGGGCCTGAAACGCATCGCGCCGCAAATTCATCGGCGTGGTGCCCGCATGGTTCTGCTGCCCGGCGAAAGTCACCACCATGTCGCGAATGCCCACGATATCCGTCACCACCCCGATCTGCAGCCCCTCGGCATCCAGCTTCGGCCCCTGCTCGATATGCAACTCGACAAACCCGGTGAACGCCCCCGCATCCACCTCGCCGCCAGCACGGCTCCCAACCACACGCCGCGCGTCGGCCAGCGTCACACCGTCATGATCCGCCAGCCCGTCCGCCTCGGCCAGCGACAGCCCGCCCGACCACACGTTCGACCCGGTGGTCACGCCAAAACGGCCCTCTTCATCCTGAAACGACACCACGGACACGCCGGGCACACACCGCGCCACCTCCAGCGCCGCAATCACGCCCAGCGCGCCATCCAGCCACCCGCCCTCGGGCTGGCTGTCCGTGTGCGACCCAAGCAGCAGTGACGGCCCCTCCGCCAACCCAAACAGGTTGCCCATCGCGTCAAACCGCACGCGCAACCCGGCCTCGGCCATGCGCCCCGCCAGCCAGTCCCGCGCCCCCATATCCGCATCGCTATAGGCCGGCCGCACCACGCCGCGCCCCTGCGCGCCAAACCCGCGCAAGGCCTGCAAATCCGCCAGAAACCGTCCCGCATCCACGTCCATGCCGCTGACCTTACCCACGCCACAGCGCAAACCCCACCCCTTCTCTGTTTCAAAAAAATCCCCGCCGGAGGCTCCCACACTTTCCACCCGCGCAGCCGCGCCCTAGAACAGCGGAACCGATCCAAAAAGTGCTGCCCATGTCCCACATCACCCTCATCCGCCACGGTCAGGCCAATGCCCACGCCACAGACGAGGCCAGCTATGACCGGCTCAGCCCGCTGGGCCACCAGCAGGCGGCCTGGCTCGGCGCGCATCTGCGCGACAGCCGCGCCCATCACGCGCGGCTCTATTCCGGCACGCTCCGGCGGCACCGCGAGACCGCCGATGGCATGGACACCGGCCTCACCCGCACCGAAGATCCCCGCCTGAACGAGCTGGAGTTTTTCACGCTCTCCCAGGCGCTCGAGGCGGAACACGGCATCGCGGGCCCGGCTGATCCGAGCGAGTTCGTGCACCACTTTCCGGTCGTGCTCGACCACTGGGAACGCGACATGCTCGAAGGGGCGCCGGAACGGTTCTCCGCGTTCGAGGCGCGCATTCGCGACGCGCTGGACGAGATTGGCGCCGGATCGGGTCCGGCACTGGTGGTCACTTCGGGCGGGGTTATCGCCATGACCATGCGCATGCACCTCGGACTGAACACAGAAAAGACCGCGCGCATCGGGCTTGCGATCATGAACAGCTCCATGCACCGGCTGCATCCCATAGGCGGCACGTGGGCGCCGGTGATGTTCAACGCCGTCCCGCATCTCGACCATCCCGACCGGCACCACGCCCAAACCCATGTCTAAGGTCTTGTCATGAAACTCTTTGTCGCCCCCAACACCATCTCGCTCGCCAGCGCCATCGCCTTGGAAGAGGCGGGCGTCGAGCACGAACTGCAATTCATCGACTTCGCGACCCAAGGCCAGCAGGCCCCCGACTACCTCGCGATAAACCCCAAGGGGCGGGTACCCGCGCTGGTGCTCGACACCGGTACGATCCTGACCGAAACCGGCGCGATCCTCGACTTCATCGCCGCCCACGACCCGCGCCTGATGCCCGCCGATCCGGTCCATGCCGCACAGGCGCGCAGCGTGATGTACTACCTCGCCTCGACGATGCACGTGAACCACGCGCACCGCATGCGCGGCCACCGCTGGGCGGATCAAGAGGCGAGCTGGGCCGACATGACCGCCAAGGTGCCGCAAACCATGACCGAAAGCGCCCGCTATATCGAGGAAAACGCCCTCGCCGGTCCTTTCGTGCTGGGCGCGCATATCTCCATCGCCGATTTCTACCTGTTCACGGTCTGCACGTGGCTGCCCGGCGACGGCGTCGATCTGGCCCCCTTCCCCCGCATCCGCGCCTTTATGGCAGAAATGGAGGCGCGCCACAGCGTCGAGGTGATGCGCGACAACGGGCTGCTCACATGACCCACCTCTGGGTCCGCGCCGAACAGCGCGCCAATGAAACCCGCGTGGGCATCACGCCCGACGGGGTGGCGCAGCTGATGCAGGCCGGGATCACCGTCACGGTCGAAGCCAGCACAACCCGCTGCATCGCAACCGACGCCTACGCCGCCACCGGTGCAGCCATCGCACCCGAAGGCAGCTGGCCCGACGCCCCCGCCGACGCGATCATCTTCGGCCTCAAGGAACTGCCCGACGACGGCACGCCCCTGCGCCACCGCCACATCATGTTCGGCCACGCCTACAAGGGGCAGCCCGCGGGCCAGATCCTGCTGCGCCGCTTTGCGGCAGGCGGCGGCGCGCTCTATGATCTGGAATATCTGGTGGACGAAAGCGGGCGCCGCGTCGCCGCCTTCGGCTACTGGGCGGGCTATGCCGGGGCCGCCGTGGCCCTGCTGGCATGGGCGGCACAGCAGCGCGGGCAGATCGCAGGACCAGTCGATGCCTATGCCAGCGCCAACCACATGCTCGCCGACCTGCAAACCGCGCTGGTCACCGCGGGCGCGTTCCGTCCCACCGCACTGATCATCGGCGCCTTGGGCCGTGTCGGGACCGGGGCGGCGGACCTGTGCACCGCGATGGGCGTGCCGACCACCAAATGGGACATGGCAGAAACCGCGCATGGCGGCCCCTTCCCGCAGGTGCTGACCCACGAGCTGTGTTTCAACTGCATCCTCGCACGGCCCGGCACGCCGGTCTTCGTGCCCCGCACCGCGCTGACGGCGCCGCGCAAATTGTCGGTGATCGGCGACATCGCCTGCGACCCCGACAGCGACTTTTCCCCGATCAAGGTCTATGACAGCGCCACCACGTGGGCCGCACCGGCCCTGCGCGTGTGTGACACGCCGCCGCTCGACGTGGTGGCCATCGACAACCTGCCCTCGATGCTGCCGGTGGAAAGCGCCGAGGATTACGCCGAACAACTCCTGCCCAGCCTGCACACGCTCACCGATCTGACGTCAGGTGTCTGGGGCCGCGCCAAGGCAGAGTTCGACCGCGCCATGGCCACGCTCTGACGCGGCTCAGGCGAACCGCACCAACCCCGATTCCTCGTCAAAAATCTGCGATCCCAAGGCACTCATGCCCGCCTCGATGTGATCGGTGAAATGCGGCGTGCCCAGCACATAGTCGGCGCACGGCGTGGACGCTTCTTGCGCCGCGGTCTGCACCGCCTCGGCCCATTCCTCGGGTTCAAACGCGCCGCGCCCGATCCACATGATCGCCACCAGCCGCGCCTGATCGTCCTCGGGCAGCGCGTCGATCATCGCGCGCAACTCCGCCTCGCCCCGGTGCATCTCGCGGCCCATCAGCACCATCTGGGCAAGCATCTCCCGGCTCAGTTCCACATCCATGACATTCACCTCCTGCCCCTTTGATACGCCGGGGCAGGCTGCGCCGTCCTTGATCCGGATCAAATCAGCCGCGCGCCATGATCCGGTAATAGAGCCAGTCGGGAAAGATCTGCGCGATCCGGAAAAACGATGCGAAAATGCCCGGAAAGCTTTTCTTGAACGTATCCGACAGCATCAGCTCGAACATCTCGCGCGCCGCATCCTCGGGTTCCATCAGGAACGGCATGTTGAAATCGTTCTTGTCGGTCAACTGCGTGCGGATAAAGCCGGGGTTGGCCACCTGCACCCGCACGCCGGTGTTGCGCAGATCGGCATACATGCACTCGGCCAGCGACATGGTCGCCGCCTTCGATGCGCTGTAGCCGATGGACCCCGGCAACCCCCGGAACCCGCTCAGCGACGAGGTGATGACAATGTGGCCCGCGTCCCGCGCGACCATGCTGGGCACGACCTGCCCAAGCACGCGCATGAACCCGGTGAAATTCACATCTGCCATCGCCACGGCCTGCTCCGCGTGCCACTCGCGCGCCGAAAACGGCCAGTAGACCCCCGCGAGCAGCACAACGCCATCGACATCCCCGATCGCCTCAGCCGCCGCCGCCACGCTGTCATCGTCGGAAATGTTCACGACCTGATAGCTCGCCTTTCCCGGCAGTTCCTCGACCAAGGCCGCGAGCTTGTCCTCGCTGCGCGACGACACCACGACCTCGACCCCCGCACGGCTCATGTGAAAAGCCAGCGCGCGGCCAAGGCCGTCCGCCGCGCCTACCAGCCAGTACTTCTTGCCCGCGAGGTCTATGTCGCTCATGCCGCGTCCTTCAATTCCTGGTTCGCCGGGCGCATCGTCGCGACCAGTTCGGCCACCTTGATGCCGAACTTGCGGAACTGCGACCGGTTCACAATGGTGCCGTTGGGCGCCAGATACATCCAGTCCACGGTATCCAGCACGTGACCGCCCGCGTCCTCGGGCAACCGGTAGCGATAGTTCAACCGCACCGCACTGCCCATCTGCTGGCCCGACCCTTCGCCGACCACGTCATTGGCCAGCGCTTTGATCTTGCCGTCATTGCCCACGCTCAACTCCCAGCACCGGGTCTGCTGCGATCCGTCCTGATAGGTGAACACCTCGTCCATCCGGCCCTTGTTGCCGTCCCACGAACAGTCGAACTCACCCACGAACCGCGACGACACGCGCCCCGTGGGGCCATAAATCACGCCCTCGCAGATGATCGGACCATTCAGATGCGTCCGGATGTCGAACTGTTGCGGTCCGAAATCGTAATCCGCGGGCCGCTGCGCCAGAAATCCGGCATAGCGTCCGCGGGTCCAGAATACTGCCGCAGCCATCACTGCACCAAGCAGCAGATAGATCACAGCGTCCATATCAAATCTCCTTCAACTGGCCCGTTGCGCGCGCCGGGCTGGTCAGGTTTGTGGTAGAAAGTAGTGCGATTGAGATCAGTTTCAGCAGGCACGGCACACCTGCATAGAGCAGCGACAAAAGCGTCAGCGCCTCGACCGGCTGAACATCCAGCGCTGCATCGTATCCGGCGGCCTCCAGTGCGGGCAGCATCGCCACCGCGGCAAAGGCCAACGTCAGTTTCGATACGAACGACCACAGGCCGAACCCTTCGGCGGCAGATGGGCTGATCTGCTCCATCCGGGTCGCAAAAATTGCGGGCAGCAGCGTCAGGTCCGCGCCCAGCGTGGCCCCCGACAGGGCACAAATCACCGCAAAGGCCAGCCAATCGCCCGGCCCCAGCATCAGCGCCCCGCCAAAGCTGGCAATCGCCAGCACCATGGCGCTCAGCAGCACCGGCTTGGACCCGTATCGCTCGGCCAGGCTTCCCCAGACCGGGGCTGCCACAGCAGCGCTCAGGAAAAACAGCAGCAGCAGCGGCCCCTCGAACCCGGGCGCCTCCAACCGGCTTTCGACAAAAAACAGGAACAGCGTCGAGCTCACCGCCACGGGTGCTGCATTCACCAGCGCGATCAGCAGCAGCCGCCGCGCCAGCGCGTCGCCCAGCACCACGCGCAGCCCCGCAGACGGCGGCAGGCCCACACTGCTCCACTCGCTGCGCATCATCACAACGGCCACCAGCGCCAGCATGGCAAAACCCGCCGCAAACCCGGCAAAGGGCGCGTTCATCGCCGCCCCCAGAGCCACCGGCGCAATCGCCGCGACACAGACCCCCAGCAGCGCGCCGGTCTCGCGCCAGCGCGCCAGCATCAGGTGCCCGTCCCCGGGCAGCCGCCCGGCCTTGACCACCCCTTGGGCATAGAAATTGATCGTCAGGAACGAAAACCCGGAAAAGACACCGGTCAGCATCAGCGCAAACCACCAGATCGGCGGCAACAGCGGCTCGACTGCGAACAGGCCCAGCATGCAAACCCCCATGACAGTGGCCCCGATGCCAACGGCCAGCCCGCGCCGGTCGCGCAGCGCTTCGCTGATCCGGCCAAACAGCGGGTCCTGCACCACATCAATCAGCCGCAAGCCAAACAGCACAGCCCCCAACGCCGCCAAGGACACGCCAAATTCGTCGACATAGAATTTGGGCGCGTGGATATAGATCGGCAGCCCCGCCGCACTCAACAGTGCTGCAAAGACCGCGTAAGACGGCAGGCCGTGACGCACGTCAGCTCACCTCCTGCTTGGGGGGCGTGGGACGTACGCGGTACTTGGACCCTTTCCACCACAGCTTCAGCGCCTGCCAATGGATCAGCGCCAGCACACGGCGCGACCCCAGCGGACGCCGCAGCATCGCGC
>JBCBCR010000174.1:0-6977 GCA_038530495.1 Pseudomonadota bacterium
ATCGGGCGACGTCACCATCACGCTCCACCGCACCGACACCAACGGTGTGGCCACGATCCCGGTGTCGCGCGGGCACGACTACCTCTTTGACGCGGTCACGCTCGCGCCCATCTCCGACAGCGACCGCGCCTCGTGGGACACCTACTGGGCCGCGCTGACCTTTACCGTGCCCTAAGCCCGCTTGCACAGCGCGCCCCCAAGCGGCAAGAAGTGCTGCATGACAGCAGACACGATTTGCATCGGTTCGGTCCTCTGGGACGTGATTGGCCGCTCCGACCGCGCCATGCGCCAGGGCTCGGACGTGCCGGGCCGGATCACCCGGCTGCCGGGCGGTGTCGCGCTGAACATCGCGATGACGCTGGCGCGCTTTGGCCTGCGCCCCGCCCTGCTCAGCGCCATTGGCCGCGATGCCGAAGGCGACACGCTGGTGGACGCCTGTGCGGCGCGCGGGTTGATCACCGATCACCTCTATCGCTCCGACGATCTGCCCACCGACCAGTACATGGCCGTCGAGGGCGCCAACGGCCTGATCGCCGCCATCGCGGATGCGCATTCGCTGGAACAGGCGGGCGCCAAGATCCTGTTGCCGCTCACCGATGGCGGGCTGGCCAGCCCTGACGCGCCCTTTACCGGCATCGCCGCCATCGACGGCAATCTGACGGTTGACCTGCTCAACACCATCGCCACCGGCCCTGTGCTGGCCCAGGCAGATCTGCGCATCGCGCCCGCATCACCGGGCAAGGCGGAACGCCTCGCGCCCTTCCTCAGCGCCGGGCGCGGGACGCTTTATGTGAATCTCGAAGAGGCGGGCCTCTTGTGCCAGCGCAATTTCGAGGATGCCGAAGCCGCCGCCGCAGGTCTGCTCGACCGAGGTGCTGCCCGCGTGCTGGTCACCGATGGCGGCGGGCTGGCGGCGTCCGGGGACGCCCACGGCATCGTCAGCCGCACGCCGCCCAAGGTGCTGGTGACCCGCGTTACCGGTGCGGGCGACACGTTCATGGCCGCCCATATCTCGGCCGAGCTGCGCGGCGCGGGCGGCGCCGATGCGTTGGGCCAAGCGCTTGAGGCTGCCGCGGCCTATGTCTCAGGAAAGACCCCGGAATGATCTACACGCCCTCCGCCGAAGTGGCCGCCGCTTTCGCCAACGGCACGCCCATCGTCGCGCTTGAAAGTACCATTATCACCCACGGCATGCCATGGCCGCAAAACCTTGATGTCGCGCGGCAGGTGGAAAACGACGTGCGCGCGCAGGGCGCTGCCCCGGCCACCATGGCGGTGATGGATGGCAGCCTGCACGTGGGTCTGAACGACGACCAACTCGAAGCGCTGGCACAGGCCAAGAACGTGGCCAAGCTCAGCCGCGCCGACATGGCCGCCTGCATGGCCGCGGGTGGCACCGGGGCGACAACCGTCGCCGCCACAATGATCGCGGCGCACGTCTCGGGCATCGCCGTCTTTGCCACCGGTGGCATCGGCGGCGTGCACAAAGGGGCGGAGACGTCCTTTGACATCTCCGCTGACCTCATCGAACTGGCCCAGACCCCCGTCACCGTGGTCGCCGCCGGGGCCAAGGCGATCCTCGACATCCCCAAAACACTCGAAGTGCTGGAAACCCAAGGCGTGCCGGTCATCGCCTACGGGCAAGACGACATGCCCGCCTTCTGGTCGCGCAGCGCGGGCCTCAAGGCGCCCTTGCGCATGGACAGCGCCGCCGAGATTGCCGCCGCCCACCGGATGCGCGCCGCCCTTGGCCTGCCCGGTGGCCAACTGGTCGCCAACCCGATCCCTGCGGGCGACGAGATTGACCGCGACACACTCGCCCCGATCATTGCCCGCGCCACTGCCGATGCGGATGCGCATGGCATCACCGGAAAGGGCGTCACCCCCTACCTGCTGCAACGCATTTTCGAACTGACCGATGGGCGGTCGCTGGATGCCAACATCGCGCTGGTGCGCAACAACGCCCGGCTGGCCGCTGAAATCGCTGTGCAAATGGGCAAGCCGGGCGATTCCCGCGCGTGACGTGGCACAGCCCATTGTCCTTGCCCGCCTGCTCGCCTAACTAGGCGTGAAAGATCTCCTTCCGGACGCCGATGAACACGCCCTTTGACCCCGAACCCCCTGCCCGCCCCAGCTTGTTCTCGCGGCTTCGGGCGTCGTTCCTGACAGGGCTTGTGGTGATCGCGCCGGTGGGTCTGACCATCTGGCTGGTCTGGACGGTTATCGGGTGGGTCGACGACATCGTCTGGCCGCTGGTGCCAGACCCGTGGCACCCCGACCGCATCGTCAACTACTGGCTCGGCATCCCCGAATTCATCGACCCCGCGGGCGAGGTGCGCAACCGCGACTGGATCGAGGTCAACGTGCGCGGCGTCGGCGTCATCATCTTCCTGCTGTTCACGATCATCGTCGGCTGGGTCGCCAAGGGCTATCTGGGCCGGTCCTTCATCCGCTGGGCCGAAGGGCTGGTGGAACGCACGCCCGTCGTGCGGTCGATCTACTCGGGGATCAAGCAGATCTCCGAAACCGTCTTTGCCCAGTCCGAACGCTCGTTCGAACAGGCGTGCCTGATCGAATACCCGCGCCGCGGCATCTGGGCCATCGGCTTTATTTCCACTAGCGCCAAGGGCGAGGTGAGCGCGCGCGCCGGCACCGATGGCGGATTGCTCAGCATCTTTGTGCCCACCACGCCAAACCCCACCTCGGGCTTTTTGCTGTTCTTTCCCGAAGAGGACGTGATCCCGCTCGACATGTCGGTTGAAGACGCCGCGAAACTGGTGATCTCCGCGGGCCTCGTCTATCCCAACAGCAAGGATCCCACGACGCCGCCGGACGACGAGAAAACGGCGCAATAACACCCGGCCCCACCGGCGGGCGCAGGACCTTTCACACCATTCGTTTGAACCCGCTTTTGCCCGTCGCATCGGCCAAAAAAAAACGCCAGCGCGAAGCTGGCGTTAAGTTATTGAGGCAGGTTTCATACAGGCAAGAAACCTATCGAGCAGTGCCCTTGTTATACGCCGACCCGCGCAAAGAGTCCAAGCTAAAAGTTTGATAATGCGTAAATGTCCGAAGCCCGATAAGGTTAACAAAACAAGGGCTATGAGGGATTGTTGCCAAAATGGAGCAGGATTTTTTCCACATCGCAGGCCGCCAGTTTCGTCGATTCTCCGCGATTCTCGGCGCCGTGGTTGTTGCAGGCCAGATAACACAAGCAGAGCCGTCCCATGGCATAGCTATGTATGGCGCACCGCAACTGCCCCCAGATTTTGCGTCCCTGCCCCACGCGAATCCTGACGCGCCCAAGGGCGGCGCCATTACGCTGGCCAATACGGGCAGTTTTGATTCGCTCAATCCCTACATCCAGAAGGGCAATGTGCCCTGGCAGCTGCGCTTTCTCACCCATGAAAGCCTGATGGGCCGCAGCCGCGCGGAACCCTTCGCGCTCTACGGCCTGTTGGCCGAATCGATTGAAACCGACGACGCGCGTTCCTGGGTCGAATTTACCCTGCGCGAAGAGGCACGGTTTTCCGACGGCAGCCCGGTGACGGTCGAGGATGTGCTGTGGTCCTACGAGACACTGGGCACCCAAGGGCACGGCCGCTACCGCAGCCTCTGGTCCCAGATCGAAACCCTCGAACAGACCGGCCCGCGCACGGTCCGGTTCACCTTCAACTCCGACAACCGTGAACTGGCCCTTCTGGCGGGCATGCGCCCAATCCTGCAGAAATCCCAATGGGACGGCCGCGATTTTGCCGCCTCCACTCTCAACGACATCCCTGTGGGCTCCGGCCCCTACGTGGTCTCCGACTACGAGGGCGCGCGCTTTGTCACCCTGACACGCAATCCCGACTACTGGGGCAACGACCTGCCCTTCCGCGCGGGCACGTTCAATTTCGATGAAATCACCATCGACTTCTACGGCGACGCCGACGTGGTGCTTGAGGCGTTCAAGGCGGGCGAAGTATCCGCCGTCCGCGAATTCAACGCTGAAAAATGGGCCAGCGCTTACGACTTCCCCCGCGCGCAAAACGGCGAGGTCCAAAAATCCGAAATCCCGCACCAAAAGCCATCGGGCATCACCGGCTTCGTGATGAACACCCGCCGCGCCCCCTTTGACGACTGGCGCGTGCGCGAAGCGCTGATCACCGCCTTCAACTTTGAATATATCAACGACACGCTCACCGGCGGCGCTCAACCGCGGATCACGTCCTATTTCTCCAACTCGCCGCTGGCGATGCAGCCGGGACCGGCCACGGGCCGCGTGGCCGAACTGCTGGAGCCGTTCAAGGCCACACTCCTGCCCGGCACGCTCGAAGGCTACACCCTTCCCACGTCTGACGGCAGTGCGCGCAACCGCGCGGGCCTGCGCCGTGCGCTGTCGCTGATGGAGGAGGCCGGATGGGTGCCCGAAAACGGCAAGCTGACCAAGGACGGACAGGCCATGGCCTTCACCATCCTGCTGGATCAGAACAACTCCGAACACCGCGCCATCGCCGATCTCTACATGCAGACGCTCACGCAGATGGGCATCGCCGTTACCGTGGATCTGGTCGACAACGCCCAGTTCACCGAACGCACCGGCACTTATGATTTCGACATGACCTACCACCGCCGCGCCATGTCGCTCAGCCCCGGCAACGAACAGTATTTCTACTGGGGCTCTAAGGCTGCCGATGAGGACGGTACCCGCAACCTCATGGGCGCCAAAGATCCGGCCATCGACGCCATGATCGACGCCATGCTGGGCGCCCGCACCCGCGAAGAAAGCATCGCGGCGACCCGCGCGCTCGACCGGCTGCTGATTTCGGGGCGCTACGTTGTGCCTTTCTGGCAATTTACCTCGGGCCGCATCGCCCATGTCACACAGATGTCATATCCAGAGGTTATACCGATCTACGGCGACGGCCCCGATTGGATGCCGCAATTCTGGTGGTACGAAGAGTAATACATGATCCAAAAATGTTGTGCCGAGGCGCTGGGAACAGCGTTCTTGCTCATTGCCGTGGTCGGATCGGGGATCATGGGCGAAACGCTTGCCGCCGGAAACACCGCCGTTGCCCTCCTGGCCAATGCCGTCGCCACAGGCTGCATGCTCTATGTGATCATCACCGTGCTGGGCCCGATCTCGGGCGCACACTTCAACCCGGGTGTCACGCTCGCCTTTGCGCTGCGCGGGGATCACAGCTGGGGCGCTGTGACGCCCTATGTGGCCGCGCAAGTGGCGGGCGGGGTGCTGGGTGTGTGGGCCACGCACCTGATGTTCGACCTGCCGGTCCTGCAGCTGAGCGAGACGCTGCACCGCACCGGCCCCGCGCAGTGGTGGTCCGAGGTGCTGGCCACGTTTGGCCTTCTGTTCGTGATCTTCGGCGGTCTGCGCGCCCGCCCCGCTGCAGTGCCAGTCCTCGTGGCACTCTACATCACCGGGGCCTATTTCTTCACCGCCTCCACCAGCTTTGCGAACCCCGCCGTGACTCTGGCCCGCGGCTTATCGGATACGTTCGCGGGCATCTACCCCTGGCACATTCCTGCATTTATTCTCGCCCAGGTAGTGGGTGTTGGCGTGGCACATGTGATATTGCGCAGACTTTTCTGAAAATCCTTGCCATTACAGCCGCGTGTTATACCTATTGCGCGTTGAACGCCGGGGGGCGAAGCGACCCGGCAGACAGACACACAAACCAATGACAAACCCACGGGGGGTATTTGCCATGCGTTGGAGTGATCTGACACGCGACTGGGCCGCCAGCTACCGCGCCTTGCGCCAGGAATTTCCGCAGCTTGAACCCAGTGCGATGCCCTTTCTCAAAGGCGATCAGGAACGGTTCGAAAGCTACCTTGCCGCGACCCACGATATGTCCCTGAACGAAGCGCGCGACGCCTTTGACGCGTTCCTGAGCCGCAGCGCCGAAAACGCCTGAAGCCATTCGGGTCAGCTTCAGCCGGTCAGGGACGTCACCCACAGGATCGTGGCATCCTCGTCGCTGACCGACACCACGTTGTGTCCCATCGTGGCATCGTAATAGGCGCTGTCGCCCCGGCGCATGTCCACCGGCTCGTAAAATTCGGTATAAAGCCGGATCACACCCGTCAGCACGTACAGAAACTCTTCGCCATCGTGCCGCACCCAGCCGTCGAACTCGTCCATCGACCGCGCCCGCACCCGCGCGCGATAGGGCAGCATCTGCTTTTTCGTCAGCGTTTCGGCCAACAGCTCGTGCTCATAGGTCACGGTGGCCTGCGCCGTGCCCTGCCCGGACTTGGTCACTGCCATACGCCCGTTGATCTGGCCCTGCTGCGGCGGTGTGAACAGTTGCGGCACGCTGATCTCCAGACCCACCGCAAGCTTTTTCAGTGCATCATAGGTGGGCGACATCTGCCCGTTCTCGATCTTCGACAGGGTCGACCGCGCAAGCCCCGCCTGCCCCGCGGCCTGTTCCAACGTCCAGTCCCGCGCCTTGCGCAACTCGCGCACGCGCGCGCCCAGATCCAGCGGTTCCGCCGCCTCGTCAACGCCATTGGCGCGGGCAATCTCGATCAGGGATTTGGGGTCTTTGCCTTGCATAATCGTGTGTATATGTGTGGCCCCCGCCGCTTGCAACACGGGGCTGGCCCCGATAGCGAAGGGCATGCCCGAGCGGACGATCTCCCTCTTTGACAGCGCGCCCGCCGCGCCCTGCCCCGCGCCGTTCAACATGGCGGGCTACGTTCTGAACCACGCCGCCGACTTGGGCGACAAACCGGCGGTCATCGTGGTGGGCGGCGCGCGGCCCTCAGTGCTCGGCTACGCCGATCTGCGTGCCGCGGTCCTCGGCACCGCCACGGGGCTGTTACAGGCAGGCTTTGCCCCCGGTGACCGGGTGCTCTTGCGACTGGGCAACAGCCTCGACATGCCGCTGGCGTATCTCGGCTGCATAGCGGCGGGGCTTGTGCCGGTGCTGACCTCGGCCTCGGTCAGGGCGGCGGAAGTCAGCACC
>JBCBCR010000175.1:0-6967 GCA_038530495.1 Pseudomonadota bacterium
AGGTTGGTTTGCAGGCCGCCCAGCGTCTTGCGCGTGAGGATGTGCAGTTTGACCGCGATCAGCGGGCCGTTGGCGGGGTCGAGGAACTTGTGCGGCTTGGCCGTGCGGATCAGCCGGTCGCCGCGGTAGTTGCGCGCCGCATGGATTGCCATCATCTGGGCGTCCTTGGAAAACGGATTGTCGACCTGGGCGTCGCGCGCTTCGATCTGGGGGCGCAGTTTTGCTTCGGAGATCAGGTTGCCGCCGGCGATCTGGTTCATGCCGTTGACGAGGGATGTGAGATCCTGGGCGACCACGAAATCCTCGCCGCGTTCCTTGAAGGCCTCGACCGGGCCTGTGGCCTTGCTGCCCGACAGTATGCGCTGGCGGATGACCTCCATCCAGCTTTTGGAGGTGAAATCGGGGTTCTGTTCCGAGCCGGAGAGAGCGAATTCCTTTTTGATGACCTTTTGGGTCAGGATGAACCAGCTGTAGTCGTAGCCGGTTTTCAGGATCTCGCGCAGGGTGCCCATGCTGTCGAACCCGGGCAGGGCGGGCGGGGCAAAGCGGTTGCCGGTGGCGTCGAACCACATGGAGCTTGGCCCCGGCAGGATGCGGATGCCGTGCGCGGGCCAGATCGGGTCCCAGTTCTTGACCCCTTCGGTGTAGTGCCACATGCGGTCGCCGTTGATCAGGTGGCCACCTGCGGATTGGCTGATGCCGATCATACGGCCGTCGACATGGGCGGGCACGCCTGCGACCATGTCCTGCGGGGCGGGGCCGAGGCGGTCGGTGGGCCATGCCTTGCGTACCATGTCGAAATTGCCGCCGATGCCGCCCGAGGTGACGATGACCGAGGGCGCGCGCAGGGTGAAATCACCCACCGCGTTGCGGTTGGTCGTGGCGCCGCGGATTGCGTCGTCGTCGGCGAGGACGGTGCCCGAGATGCCCTTGGCCGCGCCGTTTTCCATGTCGATGCGGTCGACCTGGTGGCGGAAGTGGAAGGTGAGGCGGCCTGCGGCTTCGTGTTCTTCGCAGCGGCGGACGAAATGTTCGATGATGCCCGGCCCGGTGCCCCAAGTGATGTGAAAGCGCGGGACCGAGTTGCCGTGGTCGGTGGCAAAGCTGCCGCCGCGTTCGGCCCAGCCCACCACCGGAAACCAGCGCAGGCCCATGGCGTGCAGCCACGGGCGCATCTCGCCCGCGGCAAAGTCCACATAGGCTTCGGCCCAGCGGCGGGGCCAGTCGTCTTCGGCGCGGTCGAACTGGGCGCTGCCCATCCAGTCCGCGAGCGCGAGGTCGCGGCTGTCGCTTATGCCCATGCGACGTTGTTCGGGGGTGTCCACCATGAAGAGGCCGCCGAGGGACCAGAATGCCTGTCCGCCGAGGAAACTGCGTGGTTCCTGGTCGACGACGATCACGCGTTTGCCGCGGTCGCCCAGTTCGGCGGCGGCGGCCAGTCCGGCGAGCCCGCTGCCCACGATGATCGCGTCTGCTTGGTCCATGTGCCTCTCCCTGTTGCGGACAGGTTAGGCGGCGTCGGGTGCGGGAGGCAACGGTGACGCTGGGTGCGGGCGATTTCCGCGCCGCTCTTAGAGCGGCCAGAACAGCAGGATCGCGGGGATCGACACGGCGACCACGATGACCTCGAGCGGGAGGCCGATTTTCCAGTAATCGCCGAACTGGTAGCCGCCGGGGCCGAGGATCAGCGTGTTGTTCTTGTGCCCGATGGGCGTGAGAAAGGCCGAGGACGCCGCGACCGCTACCGCCATTAGGAACGGGTCGGGTGAGACGCCGAGGGTTTGCGCCATCTGGATGCCCACGGGGGCGGCGACGATCGTGGTGGCGGTGTTGTTGAGCACGTCCGACAGGCTCATCGTCACGATCATCAGCACGGTGAGTACCGCCCATGCGGGCAGGCCATCGGTGAGCGTGATCAGCCATCCTGCGATGAGTTCGGTGCCGCCCGATGTCTCGAGTGCTGCGCCCAGCGGGATCATCGAGCCCAGAAGCACCACGACGGGCCATTCGATGTGGGTGTAAAGTTCGGACAGGGGCACGATCTTGGCCAGCACATAGGCCACCACCACGAGGCCGAGGGCCACAGGCAGGTAGATCAGGCCGAGGCTGGCCGCGACCACCGCACCGCCAAAGAGCGCGATGGCAAGCCAGACCTTGTCATCTGCCGTCACCGCCAGCCCGCGTTCGGCCAGTGGCAGGCAGCCCAGCCATGCCGTCACGTCCGCGCCGGTGTCGCGCGGCACGAGCAAGAGCAGGATGTCGCCCGCGCGCAGCGGGGTCTTGCGGATTTCCTTACTGACCGTTTTGCCGCCGCGCGACAGGCCCATGAGCACGGTGTTCTGGCGCCAGTTCAGGCCCACGGCCTGAGCCGTGCGGCCAATGAGGCGGGAGGTTTCGGTCACGACCACCTCGATGATCTCGACCCCGTCGCCTGCGGCGCGCAGCTTTTCCTCGCGCGTGGCGTCGGCGACGGCGAGGCTGGTGGCGCTGCGGAATTCGTCAAGCGCGTCGGGCGTGGCTTCGAGCACCAGCGTGTCGCCGGCGATCAGCTCGGAATTGCGGGCGCGGCCATAGCGGCGCTTGCCGTCGCGGATCAGGCCGATAATGGCGACGTCGGCCTGATCGGCGGCGGTGTCGAGATCGCTGAGGCGGCTGCCGATATGTTTGGAGCCGTCGGGCACGGTCAGTTCGGCGATGTAGCCCGAGAGCGCCTCTTCGGGCGAGGCGCTGCCGGTGTCGCGCACGGGGATGAAGCGCCAGCCGATGAGCGCCACAAAGGCCAGCCCCGCGATGGCCGCGGCCCCGCCGACGGGGGCAAAGTCGAACATGGCAAAGGGGGCGCCGAGGCTTTCCTCGCGGATACTGGCGATGATGATGTTGGGGGGCGTGCCGATCAGCGTGACCATGCCGCCGAGGATGGTGGCAAAGCTGAGTGGCATGAGGCTGAGGCCGGGATTGCGGCCCGCCTTGCGCGCGGTCTGGATGTCGACGGGCATCAGGAGCGCGAGGGCCGCGACGTTGTTCATGAAGGCCGACAGCACGCCGCCCACAGCCCCCATCAGCGTGATGTGCGCGCCCAGGAAGCGCGAAGCGTCGACCAGCGTGCGGGTGATCAGGAACACCGCGCCCGAGCGCACCAGACCCGCCGAGACCACCAGCACCAGTGCCACCACCAGCGTCGCCGGGTGGCCAAAGCCCGAGAACGCGTCGGCGGCGGGCACCACGCCCAGCACCACGCCCGCCATCAGCGCGGAAAAGGCGACGATGTCATAGCGGAACCGACCCCAGATCAGCAGGCCAAAGACGGCGCCGAACAGGGCAAAGAGGATGATCTGGTCCGTGGTCATGGCTGCACCATGTTGTGTGCGACAGGATTGGACAAGGGGAGAGTGCGCATGGCGATGCCGGACCATCCACGGGTTGAGGTGACCTCGGACGCGGCGCTGTGGGACTGGCTGGCCGCGCATCACGGCAGCGACGGCGCGATCCTGATCACGTGGAAGGCGGCCACGCGGGACAAGTACGTGAGCCGCGAGGCGGTGCTGGATGCGCTGGTGGCCTATGGCTGGATCGACGGGCGTCGGTATGTCGTCGATGATGCGCGCACGGCGCAACTGATCACGCCGCGGCGCACGCGCGCCTGGGCGCAGAGCTACCGTGTGCGGGCCGAACGGCTGGAGGCCGAGGGGCGGATGCAGGCCCCCGGGCGGGCGGCGATTGCCGCGGCGCAGGCGGCGGGCACGTGGGAGGCAGACGCCGATGTGGACCGGCTGGAGGTGCCGGGCGACCTCGATGCGGCTTTGGGTGTTGCGCGGGCGGCGTGGGACGGGATGGCGCCGTCCTACCGGCGCAATGTGCTGCGCTGGATCAAGGGCGCCAAGACCGCGCCCACGCGGGAAAAGCGCATCGTGGCCGCGGCGGAGGCGACGGCACGGGGCGAAAAGCTGCCGCAGATGTGAGGGGTGGCCGGTGTTGGAGGGGGCGCTGCCCCCGCGCGTGCCGCGCCCCCCGAGGTATTTTTGGCCAGAAGAAGTTTGGGGTCTGTGTGTCGGGTTCGGGGCGCGATGTTGAGGGGCTGGCGCAGATCGTCCCGGGGCGCGGGGCCGATTGTTCCGTGTTTCGGGAGGGCCATGGCAGGCGGAAGGGAGCGGGTGTCTTGGGCGCCTGTGCAGTGGCAGGGGCGGGTTGAAGCCTGCCCCGGCCTTGGCCTATAGACCGGCAAGCAACGTCGAGGAGCATCGCCATGGCAGGCCACTCAAAATGGGCGAACATTCAGCACCGCAAGGGGCGGCAGGATAAGATCCGCGCCAAGCTGTTTTCGAAACTGTCGAAAGAGATCACCATCGCCGCCAAGATGGGCGATCCGGATCCCGACAAGAACCCGCGCCTGCGGCTTGCCGTGAAAGAGGCCAAGGGCCAGTCGATGCCCAAGGACAATATCGAGCGCGCGATCAAGAAGTCTGTTGCGGGCGAGGGCGATGAGTACGAGGAAATCCGTTACGAGGGCTATGGCCCCAATGGCGTGGCGGTGATTGTCGAGACCATGACCGACAATCGCAACCGTACCGCGTCGAACGTGCGGTCGACCTTTACCAAGAATGGCGGAAACCTGGGCGAAACGGGCAGCGTCGGGTTCATGTTCGAGCGCAAGGGCGAGGTGACCTATGCCGCCGATGCGGGCGACGCCGATACGGTCATGATGGCCGCGATCGAGGCGGGCGCCGAGGATGTCGAAAGCAGCGAGGACGGGCACGTGATCTGGTGTGCGGACACCGATCTGAACGAGGTGTCCAACGCGCTGGAGGCTGATCTGGGCGAAAGCGAGAGCACCAAGCTGGTGTGGCGTCCGACCACGAGCACGGAGATGGACCTTGAGGGCATGGAGAAGCTGATGAAGCTGATCGATGCCCTGGAGGATGACGACGACGTGCAGCGTGTGACGACGAATTTCGAAGCCTCGGACGAGGTGATGGAACAGCTGGGCTAGGCTCAGGACCCATTCATCCTGTGGCGTTGGCGCCAAATTCGGGAAATATCAGTGGTTTGGGCCGTGCAGGGAATTCCCTCTCACACATGCAAGCATGTGCTGCCGGTCAGCGGTGGTTCTATCCTCAAGCGGTCCGAGCCACTGAGATGAGGCGATTTTGGCGTCTTTGTTGGGACGATTTTCTGACTGGACCACTGCCCGGCAGGGTATCGCGAAGCGATGCACGATAGGGTTGTCGCAGGCCGTTGAAATAGAACCACTATTTCGGCCGCCCTACTCCCGGCCAGTCAGAAAACTTGTCCCAACAAAGCCACAGGATAAATGGGTCCTGAGCCTACCGCGCGGCGATTGTGCCGGCGGCGCCGACCATAGCGCTGGCGGCAGACCGGTTGAGCCATTTGAGCGCGCGTGGCGTGGCCAGCAGGTGGCGTGACCGCGCGGCCATGGCGGCATACCCCGTAAGCACCGCGGCCCAGATGCCGATGATGAGCGCGCCGAGGATGGCCGCGTCGGTCAGGGCGATGCCGGACACATCCATTACGGCGGGCAGCAGGGCGACGTAAAAGCCGATGGCCTTGGGGTTGCCCAGCGGCAAAAGCAGGCCGAGGCCGAAGAGGCGGGTGCCTTCGTCCGGTGGGGCGGCGTCTGCAGCGGTTTGCGGTTTGGCGCGCCACATCTGCACCGCGAGCAGCAATAGATAGGTAACGCCCACCCATTTCACGATGGCAAAGAGCGGTCCCATAGCCGCCGCCAGTGCCGCCAGACCCGCCACGGCCAGCGCAAAAAGCACCAGATCGCCCAGCACCAGACCGGCAATGAAAGGCAGTGTCCGGCGCAGGCCGGTTGTTGCCGCCTTGGCGACGACGGTCGCCACTGCCGGGCCGGGCGAGACGGAGTCGATCAGAAAGACGAGGGCGAAGGTCAGGATCAGTTCGGGCGTCATGGGGTGCGGTCCTTCCGGTTGCGTCAGAGATAGCGCGCCGCACCCGCGCAACAAAAAACGCCGCCAGGGTAATTCCTGACGGCGTTTTCGTGGTCTGGTGGGGGTTATATGAAAAAGAGCGACCTGGCGGTTTCGGTCCAGGTCGAGGGCCGGGCACCAGCCTGGGGGTGCTGGCGCCGGATGCGGCGCAACAGGCCCTTGACCTCGTTCAGCCGGGCACGGGCCGCTTTGCCACCTGCACGGCTTTGAACCGACAGGATTTTTTCCTGTGTCTGCAGGGCCGCCTCGATCATGTCGAGGTCGGCTGCGGTCATATCGACCGAGAGGGCGTCGTCTGACATCGGATTGTATCCTTTTTATTTTTCTTCCGACCTTGGCTGGATGTAAGCACTTACGCCAATCAGAAAAGATCAGATCACCGTGATCGCATTTCGTGTTGCCAACAATTGGCAGTAATCCGCCGTGGGGTGCGGTTTTACGTCGGTTTTCGATGCGGGCGTAACCCGGAAAATCCGCATGACACCTGTGCAAAAAACGAATAGGTCACGGGGGTTTGGCCGGTATGGGTCACGTTGGCGTCGTTGGTCGGGGGTGCGATGAGCTCTTTTGTGCCGGGGTTTTTGCTGGGGTTTTCGCTTATCCTGGCGATTGGCGCACAGAATGCGTTCGTGCTGCGGCAGGGCTTGCGGCGGGCGCATGTGTTTGCCGTGGTGATGACCTGTGCGGTGTCGGACGCGGTGCTGATCGCCGCCGGTGTCGCGGGCTTTGGTGCGCTGGCCGAGGCGGTGCCGTGGTTCGAGCCGCTGATGCGCTACGGCGGGGCGGCGTTCCTGTTGTGGTACGGCTGGCGCAATGCGCGGTCGGCGTGGCGCGGCGGGCAGGCGCTGGGGACCAGCGGGGACGAGGCGCAAAGCCTGCGGGCCGCGGTGCTGACGGTGCTGGCGCTGACGTGGTTGAACCCGCATGTGTATCTGGACACGGTGGTGCTGCTGGGGTCGATTTCGGCGCAGTATCCGGATCGGCTGGCCTTTGCGCTG
>JBCBCR010000176.1:0-6886 GCA_038530495.1 Pseudomonadota bacterium
CTGAAAACACGGTGAGCCATGCCATGAAAAAGGAAATCGACACAAAGGCCGAAAGCTTGAGCGCACCGGTCATGCCGAGCGCTGGCATCATGCGCCAGCGAGCAAATCCGCCGGTGAACAGACCAAAGCCAAGGGTTTGGCCCACAGCGATGCCGATGCTGCCGGTCATGCGCGCCGCGCGATCCGGCAGGCGGGTGCGCAGATAGCGATGTGCCAGCACGTCGTAAGAGCCAACGGAATAAAGGCTGATCGCGGTCAAAACAATCGCCACGGCCCATTGCCACAGAGAAATACCGGCGAGTTTGGCCGGCAGCTCGGCCAGCATCTCCGGTGTTACGCGGAAAGACAGGGCATACGCGCAACCGACAAAAATCACGAATGGCGCAGCGATCCGGGCAACTTTGCCCACCGCCTGAAACACTGACCTTTTGCGTTGCGACACCTCGCACCCCTATCTGATTGCACCCGAATACACGGCTAACGGGCGGGGGTGAGCACAGGGTTAAACACTGCATTGTAGAAATTAAAAAGCGCGCCGTTTTGCTGCGGCGCGCCCCGTTCGTGGATCAGATCGGCGTTCAGTCCATCTCGGTCATGATCTGTGCTTTGGCCTCGGCCAGGAATTCGGTCATCTTGGCGCGGATTGTCGCCTCGTCCGCCTTGTCGCCAAGATCGCCAGATACCTTGCGATAGACGTCTTCGTGCCCGGCTTCTTCGAAATCGGCTTTCACGACCTCTTTGGCATACTCTGCAGCTGTGTCACCGGATTTGCCCATCAGCTCGGCGGCCCACAGCCCCAGCAGCTTGTTGCGCCGGGCCTCGGCCTTGAACTGCATTTCCGCGTCATGGGCGAATTTGTTCTCAAATGCGTTTTCGCGTTCGTCAAAGGTGCTCATGCGCCTGTTCCTCCGGTGGTCTTGCCGATGTCAAAGATATGCGAAGGGTACGCGTCCGGTGCAAGCCCTTATTGCGGCTGCGGCTTTTGCTTTGCTTGCGGCAGTATCATGGGTGGCGTATGAGGTGCCGCACGCGGCGCAGACTCATCTGTTCCCGCGCGAAGCGGAGAGGACGCCCATGGCGCGACGCAAAAAGATCTACGAAGGCAAGGCAAAGATCCTGTACGAAGGGCCCGAGCCGGGGACCATCGTGCAGTATTTCAAGGACGACGCCACCGCCTTTAACGCGCAGAAAAAAGACGTGATCGAAGGCAAGGGTGTTCTGAATAACCGCCTGAGCGAGTTTTTCATGACCGGGCTGAACCAGGTCGGCGTGCCGACGCATTTCCTGAAGCGTCTGAACATGCGCGAGCAGTTGGTGCGCGCCTGCGAGATCATTCCGCTTGAGATCATCGTGCGCAACTATGCCGCCGGCAGCATGTCCGAGCGATTGGGGATCGAAGAAGGCACGCAGTTGCCGCGGCCCATCGTCGAATATTGCTACAAGAATGACGATCTGGGCGATCCGCTGGTCACCGAGGAACACATCGCCGCCTTTGGCTGGGCCAGCC
Organism: Pseudomonadota bacterium; assembly: GCA_038530495.1. Classification (GTDB taxonomy): domain Bacteria; phylum Pseudomonadota; class Alphaproteobacteria; order Rhodobacterales; family Rhodobacteraceae; genus Tateyamaria. Next base: position 1,508 of record JBCBCR010000176.1, read on the forward strand.
AGCAGGACATGGACGACATCGTCAGCCTCGCCCTGCGGGTCAATGATTTCCTGTCGGGCATGATGCTTGCGGTGGGTATCCGTTTGGTGGACTTCAAGATCGAGATCGGGCGTGTTTATGACGGCGATTTCATGCGTTTGATCGTTGCCGACGAGATCAGCCCTGACAGTTGCCGGTTATGGGACATCGAAACCGGCGAAAAGCTGGACAAGGACGTGTTCCGCCGCGATCTGGGCAATCTGGCCGATGCGTATACCGAAGTCGCCACGCGTTTGGGCGTTTTGCCCAAGAATGCCACGCCGATGACCAAGCCGACGCTCATCAACTGATGACGCATCCGCCGCTTGTCCGTTTGACGCTGTATACGCGCAAGATGGACGAGATGGCGGCGTTTTACGCGGCGCATTTCGGTTATTCCGCGTGGAGCGACCCGGCGGATCGGATCGTTGAATTGCGACCCCCGGGAACAGGAGCGATCCTGCATTTACATCCCTTGGCCAAGGGTCAGAAACCGGGACAAGTGGTGGTGAAGCTGGGATTTGAGGTCGAGGACGTCCACGCGTTCATCGCGAGGGCGGCGTCGCGTGGTCTGCAATTTGGCAAGCCGTTCAAAGGGGACGGATATCTTTTTGCCAATGCCAAGGACCCTGCGGGCAATTCCATTTCAGTGACCAGCCGCGGCAGCGCAAAGCTGGACCTGCGCCCTTGGACACCTGATGCATCTTGAGAAGCCAAACGCTTTGCGGTAGCGCGGGGCAAGAACGAGGAGAGCGCGATGAAAGCCACAGTGCACGTGATGTTGAAAAACGGAGTTCTCGACCCGCAGGGCGAGGCGGTGCGTCACGCGCTTGGGGCGTCGGGCTTTGACGGGGTGAATGGTGTGCGGCAGGGCAAGGTGATCGAGCTTGACCTCGCTGACGGCACGACCGAAGCGCAGGTGGCCGAGATGTGCGAAAAGTTGCTCGCCAACACGGTGATCGAAAGTTACCGGATCAGCATGGGCTGATGCGGGCAGCACTACTCACCAGCTATCGCGCCCCGCTCGAGATCGGGTCGGTGCCCGATGCGACGTGTCCCGCCAACGGCGTGCTGGTCGAGGTCCTTGCCTGCGGCATTTGCCGGTCGGATTGGCATGCGTGGACCGGGGCGGATCCCGACGTGATCTTGCCGCATATTCCCGGGCACGAGTTTTGCGGCACTGTGATCGACGTGGGCGCCGATGTTCACCAGTGGTCCAAAGGTGACCGGGTGATCGCGCCCTTTATCCTGTCGTGCGGCACCTGTGCCGATTGTCGCGGCGGTCATGGCACAATCTGCGCGTCGCAGGCGGTGCCAGGATTTACCTACAACGGTGCGTTTGCCGAAGGGGTCGCGGTTCCTTTTGCGGATGCCAATCTGACCAGACTGCCGCATGGCATGGATCCAGCGTTGGCCGCGGCACTTGGGTGTCGGGTGACAACGGCCTGGCACGCTTTGACCGGGCGAGCGGCGCTGGCGCCGGGCGAATGGTTGGGGATTTGGGGCGCGGGCGGCGTGGGCCTCGCGGCACTGATGCTGGGCCGTGCCATGGGGGCACGGGTCGCAATTGCCGACGTGGTTCCTGAAAAACTGACGTTGGCCAGCGCATTGGGCGCAGAGGTTGTCATTGACGCGCGCGACGGCGGGGCCGAGGCGATGCGTTCGGCTACAGGCGGCGGTGCGCATGTGGTGATCGAAGCGCTTGGTATGCCGGAAACGACGCAAAACGCGCTGCAAAGCTGTCGCAAACTGGGCCGGATGGTGCAGGTGGGCATGCCCGCAGGTGACAACGCACGGATGGAGTTGCCGTGGGACGCCGTCTATTCGGGGCAGCTTGCAATTTATGGCACGCGCGGCATGCCCGCGCATCGCTATCCTTCGCTGCTGGACTTTCTGGCAGCGACCGGGCTGGACCTGAGCCCGATGATTGCGCGGCGCGTGGCGCTGAGCGATGTGAATACTGAACTTGCCCTGTTTGACGGACCCGCCCCGCCGGGGGTGGCCGTGATCACCGATTTTGCTGCCTGAAGGAGGCCCAGCGATGAAAGCTGCTGTCATCGTCTTTCCCGGATCGAACTGCGATCGCGACCTTGCCGTTGCACTGAAATCTGCCGGTGCCGAGGTCGAAATGGTCTGGCACAAGGACACTGAACTGCCCCAAGACGTCGACATCGTGGGCGTTCCGGGCGGTTTTTCCTTTGGCGATTACCTGCGCTGCGGTGCGATCGCCGCCAATGCGCCCATCATTGGCGCGCTGCGCGACCACGCCACACGCGGGGGGTACGTGATGGGCATTTGCAACGGGTTCCAGGTGTTGACCGAAACCGGCTTGCTGCCCGGTGCACTGCTGCGCAACGCAGGCCTGAAGTACATTTGCAAAACCGTGGGCTTGCGCGTCGAAACCTCGCAAAGCGCCTTTACCGAGGGCTACAACGCGGGCGATGTGATCGACATCCCGATTGCGCATCATGACGGCAACTACTTTGCCGATGCCGCCACGCTGGACGCGCTGGAAGCCGAGGACCGTGTTGCGTTTCGCTACACCGACAACCCCAACGGCTCGCAACGCGACATTGCCGGAATTCTGTCGGACAACCGTCGCGTGCTGGGGATGATGCCGCATCCGGAACGGGCGGCGGATTCCGGCCATGGCGGCACGGATGGGCAAGCGCTATTCCGCGCATTGCTGAATACGCTCACGACCGCCTGACTTGATGCAGCCTGACTTGCGTGCATAAGCTGCACGCATGGAGAGCAGCACCGACGCGCGCACCATCACGATGAGCTGGCGGGCCCGCCTTGCGCTGGGTCTGTTGTTGGGCGCTGCCGTGGCGACCGTGTTCTTTACCAACCAGTTGCTGACCAACCGATTTACCGAAACCACACGCAACAGCGCCGAATTGCGGCAGGCACTGAATTCCGGCAGCCTTCTGGCCGAGGTGCGTCAGAATGCAATTGTGCCGCAGCTACTGGCCCGTGATCCTGCGCTGATCGGCGCGCTCAATGCGCGCGACTATGCGCTGTCCACCCAGCGGCTCTTGTCCTTCAACGAGGAAATTGATGCCGCGGGGCTCATGCTGCTGGACGAGGACGGGCGCGTTGTTGCATCGACGGATCGCAACCAGATCGGCGCGCGATCGAATAGCACGCGGTATTTTCTTGATGCGCTGCGGTCAACGGACACGGTATTTACCGTGACAGAGCGTGACTCCGGTGGATTCTCGTTCACCTATTCTCGCCGCATCACCACCGGAACCGATATTGTCGGCGTAATTGTGGTTGAGGTCGATCTGCAAAAGTTCGAACGCACCTGGACCGGTATTTCAGCGGCAACGATGGTCACAGACAGCACAGGGCGGATCATCCTGACCACAGCACCCCGTTGGCGCGGGCTGACCGAGGAAGAAGCGATGGCCGCCGAGCCCCCGCAAACCGCCATCGAACGCGCAGTGCGCGTGACCACCGACTGGAGCGCGGTGTCGCCCGATGCGGTGGTGCAAGGCGAAGCGGTGATGCGGCATGAGCGGCGCATACCGTTCTATGGTTGGCGCATGGTATCGTTCACCACCTACGATCCGGTGCGCGAACGGGTAAACGGTGTGCTGGCACTTGAAATCATGGCGTTTGCGTTGCTCTTGGCGCTGTCTTTTTACATGCTCAGCCGTCGGTCTGCCTCGCGGCTTGCGCTGTCGACGCAGGAAAAGGACGATTTGCGCCAACTGAATATTCAGCTGCAACGCGAGATTGCTGAACGCAAGCGGGTGCAAGAGGACCTCGCCGTGGCCGAACAAAGCCTTGAACAAAGCTCGAAACTCGCCGCTTTGGGCGAGATGTCGGCGGCAGTCAGTCACGAATTGAACCAACCGCTTGCAGCGATGAAGACCTATCTTGCCGGTGCCCGCCTACTGCTGCGCCGCGGCCGACAGGAAGAGGCGGTGGTGAGTTTCGGCCGCATCGACGATCTGATCGAACGCATGGGCGCGATCACACGCCAGCTCAAATCCTATGCCCGCAAGGGACAGGATCAGCTGAGTCCGGTGAACATGGGGGATGCGCTGGTATCGTCATTGGCGATGATGGAACCGCAGCTGCGCCAACGCAAAGTGCTGATCAATCGTGTCGTTCCGCCAGAACCGATGGTGGTGCTCGGCGACCGTCTGCGCATCGAACAGGTCATGGTGAACCTGCTACGCAACGCCATCGACGCAACCAAGGTCGTCTCCAGCCCGCAGATCGACGTGATCCTGTCGGCCGGCGAGACGGTGACGCTCACGGTGCGCGACAACGGCCCCGGCATCGAGGATCTCGATAGCCTGTTCGAGCCATTTTATACCACCAAGCAGCCCGGAGATGGTGTAGGCTTGGGCTTGGCGATCTCTTCGGGGATTGTGACCGATCTTGGCGGGCGGCTCACTGCACGCAATGGACAATCGGGGGGTGCGGTCTTTGAGATGCAGCTGCCCACATTGGAAGAACAGCGCAAGGCGCAAGACAAAAACGGCATCGCCGCCGCGGAATAAAGGGACAAGACGATGACCCAAGCCATGAAAATCGCCATCGTTGACGATGAAAAAGACATGCGCTCATCTATCAGCCAGTGGCTGGCGCTGTCGGGTTATGACACCGAAACCTTCGCCAGTGCCGAGGATGCGCTCAAGGTTCTGGGGCCGGAATATCCGGGCATCGTGATATCGGACATCAAGATGCCGGGTATGGACGGGATGCAGTTTCTCAAGAAACTGATGGGCAATGACAGCGCGTTGCCGGTGATCATGATCACTGGCCATGGTGACGTGCCGATGGCGGTTGAGGCGATGCGCGTTGGCGCGTTCGATTTTCTGGAAAAGCCGTTCAACCCCGAGCGCATGAGCGAACTGGCCAAGAAAGCTACTGGCGCGCGCCGGCTAACCATGGACAACCGGGCGTTGCGCCGCGAGTTGTCCGATGGTGGGCAGCTGATGAAAAAGCTGATCGGCGCCAGCCCGGTGATGGAGCGTCTGCGTGAGGATATCCTAGATCTGGGCCAAGCCGACGGTCACGTTCTGATCGACGGGGAAACCGGCACGGGCAAAACGCTGGTGGCGCACGCGCTGCATGCCGTGGGCAGCCGCGCCGGCAAGAAATTCGTCCTGATCTCGTGTTCAGCCTGGGAGGAAGAGGCGCTGGCCAAGCGGCTGTTCGGTCCGATGCTGCCCGAGGACGATCAATTGCCCGCGGTCGAAGAGGCGCGGGGCGGCACGCTGGTGCTCGAGGATATCGAGGCGCTCAGCGAAAGCCTGCAGGCGCGGCTGTTGTCGGTCATCAACGAACAAGGCGCGCCTGCCGAGACGCGCATTGTCGCCATCTGCAACATGCAAGAGG
>JBCBCR010000177.1:0-6746 GCA_038530495.1 Pseudomonadota bacterium
CCGGTCTGCCGTCGCGGCAACACCTGCGGCGTGATGAATTCGGACCAGTTCTTTGCCACCGACAGCTTCCGCATCCACAGCGCCGGGCAAAAGCGGTTGGCCGAGTTTTTCGCCAGTTCGACCGCGCAAAGCTTTATCATCACTGGCCACACCGACAGCCGCGCCAGCGACGCCTATAACCTGCGCCTGTCGTGGAACCGCGCCAGCGCGGTGGCCAAGATCGCGCAGGCCAACGGCGCACGCATCGCCGACATCCGCGGCTATGGCGAACGCCTGCCCGTGGCATCCAATCGCAGCGCCGCCGGCATGGCCAAGAACCGCCGCGTCGAAATCATCTGTATTCAGTAAGGAGCGCGCGCCATGACATATCTCAAGACAACCGCCTGCCTTGTCGCCGCCCTGGGCCTTTCTGCCTGCGGTGACGGATACCCCCCGAACAAGACGATCGACCGCGGCTTTGACAGCAAGGACCTCAGCCAGTTGCAGGCCGGGATCTGGGTCGATCCCAATGGTTGCGACCACTGGATCATCGACGACGGCGTCGAAGGCTACCTGTCGGCCCGGCTCGATCCCTACGGCAAACCGGTGTGCTCGGGCGTGGCCCAACCCACACAGACCGTTGGCGATTTCAAGGGCGGTAGCCGCGTCCGCGATCCCAACTGATCGGTGCCAGATCCACGACAAAGGGGCCGGTTTGCACATGCAGGCCGGCCTTTTTTCATCACAACGTGACGCAGCCTGTTGCACCCCGGCCCCCAAGTTGCGACGCTTTTAAAAAGTGAGTCTCAGGAGCAGTCGTTGACAACCATCACCAGCCCCGGCCCGGCCCCCACCGAAGCGATCGTGGAATTCCCCGACAACCGTCTGCTGATCGATCTCTGCGGCCCCTATGACCAACACCTCACCGCCATCGAAAGCGCGCTCGAAGTGCAGATCGTACGCCGTGGCAACGTGCTGGCGATTTTGGGCGACGAAGACACACAGGCCCGCGCGCGCCACGTGCTCGAGGCGCTGTATGTGCGGCTTGAGGCAGGCAAGGAGGTTGAACCAGCCGATGTCGACCGCGAATTGCGCATGGGCGGTTCCGAGGCCGACACCGGCGCGCGCCAGGGCGACCAACTGGAAATGGCTGTGGGCCAGCGGATCGAAATCAAAACCCGCAAGAAACTGGTCGAACCCCGCACCGACGCGCAGAAAGCCTATGTCCAGTCGCTCTTTGACAACGAAATGGCCTTTGGCATCGGCCCCGCGGGCACCGGCAAGACTTACCTTGCCGTCGCGGTGGGCGTGTCGATGTTCATCCAGGGCCATGTCGACCGCATCATCCTGTGCCGCCCCGCGGTCGAGGCGGGCGAACGCCTTGGCTTCCTCCCCGGCACCCAGGAGGAAAAGGTCGATCCCTACATGCAGCCGCTTTACGACGCGCTGAACGACTTTCTGCCGGGCAAGCAGCTGGCCAAGCTGAAAGAGGAAAAGACCATCGAAATCGCGCCCTTGGCCTTTATGCGCGGCCGCACGCTCAGCCGCGCCTTCGTGGTGCTGGACGAGGCGCAGAACGCCACCACCATGCAGATGAAGATGTTCCTGACCCGTCTCGGCGAAGGCTCGCGCATGGTCATCACCGGCGACCGGACCCAGATTGACCTGCCGCGCGGCGTCACCTCGGGCCTTGCCGATGCCGAACGGTTGCTCAAAACCATCCCGAATATCGGCTTCAACTACTTCACCTCCAAGGACGTGGTGCGTCATCCGCTTGTCGCGGCCATCATCGAGGCGTACGAGGCCGACACAGACCCGGCCTGATCTTCTTCTGGCCAAAAATACCTCACGGGGGTCCGGGGGTGTGAAACCCCCGGTCCGACATATGCCAAACGACATTGACATCCTGATCGAAGACGACCGGTGGACAGACGCGGGGTTTCAGGCTCTGGCCAGCGGCACGCTGACCCAGAGCCTGGCCTATCTTGACCTGACCGCTGCGGTGTCGGTACTGGCCTGCGATGACGCGCGCATTGCCGAGCTCAACACCGAGTTCCGCGGCAAGCCCGCGCCCACCAACGTGCTCAGCTGGCCCGAAGAAGATCTCGCCACAGGTGACGGCGCCGCGCCGCGCCCGCCGACACCGGATCCCGGTGGCGTCATCAGCCTCGGCGATATCGCCATTGCCCATGACACATGCGCCCGTGAAGCGGACGACCAGGGCAAGCCGTTTGACCATCATGTCACGCACCTTCTGGTGCACGGGCTGCTGCATCTGTTGGGCTATGACCACATTGATCCGCGTGACGCCGCGCGCATGGAGGCGCTCGAGGTCAAAATACTTGGCAATCTGGGCATTCCTGACCCATATTAGGCGCCAGCGGCGGTCAGCGCCGCATGTGATTTACGCGGACCAGGAGCCAATGGGCGAAAACGACGGATCGTCTGACGCAGCGCAACGCGCGCAGTCAGCCACTGACACAGCTTCTCAGACTGAAGAGACACCCGCCCCGGGATTTCTCGCACGGGTGATCGGGGCGCTCAATCCGGGCGACGCGACGCAAGCGACCTCCGACAGTACACAGCACAACAGCGCAAGCCCGCACGGCATGATCAACCTGCGCCGCATGCGGGTCGAAGACGTGGCGGTGCCCAAGGCGGACATAACCGCCGTCTCCAGCGAGGTCACGCTGGATGAGCTGGTGCAGGTGTTCAAGGCCAGCGGCTACACCCGTCTGCCCGTGTTCGAAGGCACGCTCGACACACCCATCGGATTTGCCCATCTCAAGGACGTCGCCCTGCAGCACGGGTTCAACGGTGGCGGTGCCGATTACGATCTGCGCGCGCGGCTGCGCCCGCTGTTGTTCGTGCCGCCGTCGATGTCCATCGGCGTGCTGCTGACCAAGATGCAGACCGAACGCCGCCACATGGCGCTGGTGATCGACGAATATGGCGGCGTCGACGGGCTGGTGACCATCGAGGACCTGATCGAACAGGTCATCGGCGAGATCGAGGATGAACATGACGTCGACGAAGGCGTGCTGTTCGTGCAGGAAAAATCCGGCTGCTACCTCGCGCTGGCCAAGACACCCTTGGCCGAGTTCGAGGAAGAGGCGGGCATCTCGCTCACCACCCATGACGATGTGGACGAGGAAGAGATCGACACGCTGGGTGGCCTCGTCTTCATGCTGGCCGGTCGCGTGCCGGCCCGCGGTGAGGTGGTGCCCCATCCCGACGGCCCTCAATTCGAGGTAATCGACGCCGATCCGCGGCGGATCAAGCGGTTGCGCGTGCGCCTGCAGGCGCGGGACGCCGCCGAATGATCGCATCCCCGGCCCGTTTTGCGGGCCTGCCGTTGCCCATCCGACTGGTGTTTATCGGTGTCGCGGGTGCCTCCGGCGCATTGGCGCATGCACCTTATGATCTTGGGCCGTTCATCCTTGTCCCGCTGGTGGCAGCTGTCGCACTGGCGCGCGGCGCGGCGCGGGTGCGCGATGCATTTGGCTATGGTCTGGTGCTTGGGGCCGGGTACTTCGGGCTGACCCTGTCGTGGATTGTCGAGCCGTTTCAGGTGGATGCTGCCACCACCGGCTGGATGGCGCCCATTGCCGCCGTTCTGCTGGCGCTTCTTCTGGGCAGTTTCTGGGGGCTGGCGCTGGCCTTTGCGCGATGGGGTGGCACCGGACTGGCCTTTGTCACCGGGTTCGCGGGGGCCGAGATGCTGCGCGCCTATATCTTCACCGGCTTTCCCTGGGCCAATGCGCCGCAGGCGCTGGTCGACGGGATCGCAGGACAAGGGCTGGCCTGGGTCGGCCCGCACGGCATGGCCATCGTCATGGCCGCGGTCGCCGTGCTGATCGTGCGCGTGCATCGCGCATGGGTGTCGGCGCTGCTGGTCTTGGCAGCGAGCCTGCTAATCCTTGCACCGCCGCTGACCGGCCCGAGCCCCCTAACGGGAACCATCGTTCGCCTGATCCAGCCCAACGCGCCACAGGATCAAAAATGGGATCCTGAGATGATCCCGGTGTTCGTCAATCGCCAGATTGACTTCGTTGCCTCTGGCCCGGTGCCCGACCTGATCCTGATGCCGGAAACGGCGCTGCCTTACCTGCTGGAAGACGCGCAGCCGGTGTTTGACGTGCTCGCAGATGCCGCCCGCGGTGCGCCCTTGATGCTGGGCATCCAGCGCCGGGACGACGGCACCTATTACAACGCGCTCGCATCACTGGACGGGGCAGGGCAGGTGCAAGCGACCTATGACAAGCATCACCTTGTGCCTTTTGGCGAATACATGCCGTTCCAATGGCTGTTCCGCCGGATCGAGGTCGGTGGCCTCGCGCAGCGGGCCGAGGGGGGCTATGCTGCGGGGCCGGGGCCTGCGCTGCTCGATCTTGGCCCGCTGGGCCATGCGCTGCCGCTGATCTGCTACGAGGTGGTCTTTGCCCACGACGTGGGCGGCGCGCCCGCGCGCGCGGATTTCCTGATGAACCTGACCAACGACGCGTGGTTCGGCATGCGATCGGGCCCGCAACAGCATCTCGCACAGGCCCGCATGCGTGCCATCGAACAGGGCCTGCCGATGCTGCGCGCTGCAAATACTGGCATATCGGCGGTCATAGACCCCAAGGGCCGCGTGCTGGATGCGCTGGCGTTGAACGAGGCAGGGTATCTTGATGTGACCCTTCCAGCCCCGGCTGTGCCCACTTTTTATGCACAGCTCGGCGACATACCCTTTGCTTTGTTGCTGGCGGGGTTCGCGTTGGCGACCGTGCTGCTGCGCAACCGTGCCGCACCCATTGACGGCGGCGACCAAGGCGCGTAAGCGCGAAGGACCTGCCACAACGGCTTCCTGGCGTGGCAAAGGACATTTTAATGGAGCACTCATGTCCCGCAAAAACTATACTTTCACCTCGGAATCCGTTTCCGAGGGACACCCCGACAAGGTCTGTGACCGTATTTCCGATGCCGTTCTCGATGCGCTGTTGGCCGAAGAGCCAGAGGCGCGCGTCGCCTGCGAGACATTTGCCACGACGAACCGCGTTGTCATCGGCGGCGAGGTTGGCCTGAGCGATCAGGAAAAGCTGTCCCAGTACATGGATCGCATCGACGATATCGCCCGCGCCTGCATCAAGGATATCGGCTATGAGCAGGACAAGTTCCACTGGGACACCTGCGAGGTGACAAACCTGCTGCACGAGCAGTCGGCCCACATTGCCCAAGGCGTCGACGCCGCTGGTGACAAGGACGAAGGCGCTGGCGACCAGGGCATTATGTTCGGCTATGCCACGGACGAAACCGAAGCGCTGATGCCCGCCCCGATCCAGTTTGCGCACGCGATCCTGCGGCGTCTGGCGGAGGTTCGCAAAGACGGCACAGAGCCCGCGCTTGGCCCCGATGCCAAATCCCAGCTTTCCGTCAACTACCGTGATGGCGTGCCGGTGGGCGTCAGCTCGCTGGTGCTGTCGACGCAGCATCTGGACGAGGCGCTGACCAGCGACGACATCCGCGCCATTGTTGCCCCCTACATCGAAGAGGTGCTGCCCGACGGCTGGCTGACCGATGAAACCGAATGGCACGTGAACCCCACGGGCAAGTTCGTGATCGGCGGCCCCGACGGTGATGCAGGCCTGACCGGGCGCAAGATCATCGTGGACACTTATGGTGGTGCCGCTCCGCACGGCGGCGGCGCGTTTTCCGGCAAGGACCCGACCAAGGTGGACCGGTCTGCGGCCTATGCCGCGCGCTATCTGGCCAAGAACGTGGTGGCCGCGGGGCTGGCGTCGAAATGCACGATCCAGCTGAGCTATGCGATTGGCGTGTCAAAACCGCTGTCGATCTATTGCGATACATTCGGCACCGGCGAGGTGCCCGACGCGCAGATCGAGGCGGCCGTGGCCACGTCGATGGACCTGACCCCGCGCGGCATCCGCGAGCACCTGTCGCTGAACAAGCCGATATACCAGCGCACCGCCGCCTACGGCCACTTTGGCCGCGCGCCCGATGCCGATGGCGGGTTCAGCTGGGAACGCACCGATCTGGCCGAGGCGCTGAAAGCGGCAGTCTGATACGGCGACACAGACGATCAAAGGCGCACCTCACGCGGTGCGCCTTTTTCGTTCACAAAGCATTGCTTGGATATTTCAGGAGGGGCGGGCTAGCCTTTCGAGCATACCAGAAAGGTCTGCCGATGCCCCGTCTCCTCGTCTCCGCCGCTTTGACCCTGATCTTCGCCACTGCCGCGCTGGCCCAGGACACCACCGAACCGCCCGCGGCTGAGCCACCGATGACGCTGCAACGCATGGCGCAGATCGCGCTGGCCATCGACCCCGAGGCGCTGGCCCAGGGGTCGGCCATCCAACTGACAATCGACGACATCCCGGTGGTCATCATCGCCGACCCGGTTGCCGACCGCATGCGCGCGATGGTGCCGATCCGGTCTGCGGACGGGCTGAGCTCGGCCGAGTTGATGCGCCTGATGCAGGCCAATTTCGACACCGCCCTCGATGCCCGCTATGCCGTGGCGCAGGGGCGGCTTTGGGGCGTGTTCATCCACCCGCTCAGCCCGCTGCAAAAGGATCAACTGCTGTCGGCACTTGTGCAAACCATCAACGTGGCGCGCACCTATGGCCAGACCTATTCCGGCGGCGCGATTACCTACGGTGGCGGAGACAGTAACGGCATTTACCGCGAATTGTTGAACGAGCTTTTGGAAAAAGGCGAAGAAATCTAGCCAAACGCGCCGCGGCGCCGTTTTTTGCCTTAGATCG
>JBCBCR010000178.1:0-6801 GCA_038530495.1 Pseudomonadota bacterium
CTCCGCGTTCTTCGCGCACGTACCATTTGGCGTCGGCGTCCCGGAGCACGGGGTGTTCGGGGTGATCCTTACGCCATTCCACGAGCGCGGGATCGGGTTCGGTCACGATGAACTGGTGTTCGACCGGGATGGCGGGAATCTTGATCCCCAACAGCTGAGCGGTGCGTTGTGCATGGTTGCCCGTGGCGGTGACCACATGTTCGGCGTGGATCGTGATCTGTTCGTCCGAGGGGACAAGGTTGCCGCCCTTTTCGACCATCTTGGTGCAGGTCACGTCCCAATGGTCGCCGGTCCAGGCATAGGCATCGACCTGCCATTTGCGTTCGATCATCACACCGCGTTGGCGCGCGCCCTTGGCCATCGCCATGGTGACGTCAGCCGGGTTTATGTAGCCGTCCGTTGGATGGTAGATCGCGCCCTTGAGGTCTTCGGTCCGCACCAGCGGGTAGCGGTCCTTGATCTGGGCGGGGCTGAGCCATGCATAGGGCACGCCGCAGGTTTCGGCGGTGGAGGCATAGAGCATGTATTCATCCATGCGATCCTGCGTCTGCGCCATGCGCAGGTTGCCCACCACGGCAAAACCCGCGTTCAGGCCGGTTTCCTCTTCCAGCGTCTTGTAGAACCGGATCGAGTAGTCGTGGATATGTGTCGTGGCATAGGACATGTTGAAATACGGAAGCAGACCCGCAGCGTGCCAAGTGGAGCCGGATGTCAGCTCATCACGCTCCAGCAGCATCACGTCATCCCAGCCCGCGCGCGCCAGATGATAGGCGATCGAGGTGCCAACAGCGCCGCCACCCACAACCAATGCTTTCACATGCGTTTTCATGTCCCGATTCCTTCCAATCGCGCTCGCGCCTTTGTAAAAAACTGCGACCCGTCGCGCGCCAGCTTGCCGACCGGTCAGGACAAAAAAACGACGCGTGTGTCGGGATCCGACAGCATTCGGCGCATCTGCAATTGGCGGGGTTTGCGATGACTATAGGTGATTTCATCTGGACTGATCTGTCGAGTTACGATGTGCCAGCCGCGCGCGCGGACTATGGGCGTCTTTTTGGCTGGGCATACGAACGCGGCGACGGCTACGACTTTGCCATGATCGGCGATGCGCCAGTGGCCGGACTGTTTCAGATGCCGGCGTTTCTGGCCAGACGCGATATGCCGTCGTTCTGGATGTCGTATGTCCATGTGACGCAGCTCGAAGAGAGCTTGGACCGCGCCCGCGCTCATTCCGGGGCGATTGTGGAGGTGGAACCACAGCCCTTTGACACAAATGCGCGCGTCGCCTTGCTGCGCGATCCGTCCGGCGCGGGGTTTACGCTGTATGAAGGGCCCGAGATTGCACCAGTTGCTGCACAACACGGTAGTCCTGTCACGCGGTATCACCACGTGGCCGACCTGAGCCTGATCCAAGACTTCTACCGTGACCTGTTTCAATGGCGTTTTGAGAAACTTCCCGGCACCGACTGGACCACTTACCAGGTGCTGCACCCGGATGGCCGCTGTATCGCGTTCGTGGAAGAGGTCCCCGAAGACATCAGAGGCACGTTCAGTTACTGGATGCCCTGTTTCCGCGTTTCCTCGCGTCTGGCCGCTGTCGACACGTGTCAACGCGACGGCGGCATGCATCTCTTTGATCTGCCTGGCGAGCGCGTGATGCTGCATGACCGGCAGGGCGCGCATTTCATGGTCACAGATATCTAGTTGACAGGTTCGAACCGCGCGGTGCCGATTGGACGCAAGCCTTCGGCGGTCAGGAATGCCGGATGCGCCAGCAACCGCACGGATTGGCGCGGTTGCGTCGGCATGTTCGGCCCGGAAAAATCTGGCCCACTGTCTGCGCCCGCGTCCCAGACCCAAAGCGGTACGCTGCGGGCGACCCACATGTCATTTTCGCGAAGTTCGACGGCATTTACGCCCGTGAACCAATCGGGGCTGGGGGCCAGCATCGTCGCAAACGAGATGAAGCGATGCTTTTCGCTCACCTCCATCTCGAAATCGAACCTGCCGACGCCGCTGTCAATGCCCGGCACCACGATCTGGTCCGCCACGCGGTCGCGCCGCCGCGCCTCGGCCAGTTCAGCCTCAAGCACGGTGACACGCCCGTTTGTGGCCACGAGGGCCAAGCCGCTCGATGCCGTGTCGCCATCAGCAAAAAGCGCGTAGCGCGCGGAATGGACAAACGCGATCAGGCGGGACCAGTGTTTGTCGACCGGATGACCTTGCGCTTCTGAACCTTGCCAGTTCAACGTCACGGTCACCGCATAGCGCGCGGTCTCTTGCGCCGACGCGGGCGGCGCACAGGCCATGGCCAAGAGCAGCGCCAGAGCCTTAGTTGGCAACGGACGGCCCGAGGATCTTGCCAGGGTTCAGAATACCCAGCGGGTCCAGTGCGCCCTTGATGGCGGCCATATACTCGGTTGCTGGCCCGAGCTCGCGCACGAGGTACGGCATCTTGCCCTGCCCAATGCCGTGCTCACCGGTGCAGGTCCCGTCGAGCCGGATCGCCTCGGCGGCAAGGAACGCGGTGAACTCTTCGGCCCTGCGGACCTCATCGTGATCGTCCATGTCGATCAGGATCAGCGAATGGAAATTCCCGTCGCCCACATGCCCCACAATGGGTGCCAGAAGACCCAGTTCATCAGCCTTGGCCTGCGCGCCGGTCACGGCCTCGGCCAGATGCGAGATGGGTACGCAGACATCGGTGGAAATGCCCTGCGCACCGGGGCGTAGCTGTAGCGTCGCCCAATAGAGATCGTGGCGCGCCTTCCACAGCTTGTTACGTTCTTCCGCGGTCTTGGTGGTGGCAAAATCGGTGCCACCCGCATCGTCGGCAATGGCGCCGAACATCTCGGCCTGTTCGGTCACGCTGCTGTCCGAGCCGTGGAATTCCAAGAGCAGGAGCGGCGTTTCTGGCAGGTCCAACCCGGCATAGGCATTGGCCGCGCGCACGTTCAGCGCGTCCATGAGCTCGATCCGGGCCACCGGGATGCCGTACTGGATCGTCGAAATCACCGCCTGACAGGCGGCATCAACCGACGGAAAGGACATACGCGCGGCCGAGATCGCTTCGGGGATGCCCTGCAAGCGCAAGGTGATCTCGGTGATTAGGCCAAGCGTGCCCTCGGACCCGATCATCAGGCGGGTGAGGTCATAGCCTGCGGACGTCTTCTTGGCCCGTTGCGCGGTGCGGATGATGCGCCCGTCGGCCATCACGACCTCGAGGCTGATGATGTTGTCCTTCATCGTGCCGTAGCGCACCGCATTGGTGCCCGAGGCGCGGGTGGCGGCCATGCCGCCCAACGACGCGTTGGCACCGGGATCGATGGGAAAGAACAGACCACGGTCGCGCAGGTACGTGTTCAGGTCCTCGCGGGTGACACCGGGCTGCACCACGCAATCGAGGTCTTCGGCATTTACCGACACGATCTTGTCCATGCGGGACATGTCCACGCAAATACCACCTGCGGGCGCGTTGACGTGCCCTTCGAGCGATGTGCCTGTGCCATAGGGGATCACCGGCACCTCGTGGGTGGCGCAGACCTTGACGATTTCCGACACCTCCTTGGTCGAGGCGGGGAACACCACCGCATCGGGCGCCTGCGCCCGGATATAGGTGGTGGTGTGCGCGTGCTGATCGCGGATCGCCTGCCCTGTCTGCAACCGGTCGCCAAAGCGTTGCTTTAGTATGCCCACGGCCGCGTTGATCCCGTCCTCGTTGCGCGGCAAATCAATCGCTTGCGCCATATCGTTCCTCCCCGAAATGAGCCTTAGCGGCCCAATGCAATCCCTTCGCGCCGCCGATCAGCTCCGCCCTGCAACCTGTCGCCTATGGCGATCCCATGCAAGCCCGAGGTCAGCGCACGCGCGTTCACGTCGTATCCCATCTCTTTGAGCGCAGGGGCAAGATCGGTCGCGGCAGTGCCGTCCTCAAGATCGTAGGCGCCAAAGCGATTGACCGCATTGGGCAGATCAATCGCCGCCTGCACATCAAGACCCCAGTCGAGCATGCCAATAATAGTCTTGGCCACGTATCCGATGATCCGGCTGCCGCCCGGTGATCCGATGGCGATCACCGGAACACCGTCCTTTAGCACGATGGTCGGCGCCATGGACGACCGCGGCCGTTTGCCCGGGGCCAGCGCGTTGGCGATGGGCACCCCGTCGCGGTGGGTGCGGAAGCTGAAATCGGTGAGCTCGTTATTCAGGAGGAACCCGCGCACCATGAGACGCGCGCCGAACGCGTTTTCGATGGTCGTGGTCATCGAGGCGACATTGCCGTCCTTGTCGACGATCGAGATATGCGACGTCGACGGCAGCTCGAGGCTTTCATCGTCAGCCCACAACAGGCTGTGGTCAAAGGCAGGTGTGCCGGGGGCCACCTCGGCCAGCGCGCTGTCACTGTCAAGCTGCCGGGCGCGGTCGGTGAGATAGGCGGGATCGATCAGACCCGTGGTGGGCATGGGCACAAAATCGCTGTCGGCCATGTACCGGCCCCTGTCGGCAAAGGCGAGCCGTGAGGCATCCCCGATCAGCCGCCAGCTTTCGGGGTTGTCCGGCCCGAGGGCTGCCATGTCGTAAGGCGCCAACAGCCCGAGGATCTGACCGACGGTCAGCCCCCCAGATGATGGCGGACCCATGCCACAGACATTATGATCGCGGTATTCGGCGCACACCGGCGGGCGTTCCTTGACAGTGTAGATCGCCAGATCCTGCTGCGACAGCACGCCGGGATTACCGGGCGCTGTTTGCACAGCGGTCACGATGTCCTGTGCAATGGCACCCGCATAAAACACCCCTGCCCCGCCATCCGCCATCGCTCTCAACGTGGCGGCGTAGGCGGCATTTTGCAGCGTATCACCCGCCTGCAACGGCGCGCCATTCGGCAGGAAGTAATTGCCCGTGTCCGGGAACCGGCCCAAACGCTCTGCGTCGCGTTCGATCAAAGTGGCCAGCCGTGGCGACACGGTAAAACCGCCCTCAGCCAATGCCACCGCGTCTTCGAAAAGCTGCGGCCAGGGCAAACGCCCCCAGCGCGCATGCGCCTCGGACAACAGCGCGGGCGTGCCGGGTGTGCCGACAGACCGCCCTCCCACGACCGCATCAAAGAACTGCAGTGGCTCGCCGTTTGCGTCCTGAAAAAGCTGTGGTGTGGCCGCCATTGGCGCGGTTTCCCGCCCGTCCAGCGTGACCACTTCGGCCTTTGCTGCATCGAAGTAGAGCAGGAAGGCCCCACCGCCGAGGCCAGAAGACTGCGGCTCGACCAGTCCCAAAACCAATTGCACCGCAACCAGTGCATCCGCAGCCGTTCCGCCGGCAGCGAGGATGGCGGTGCCCGCCTCAACCGCAAGCGGGTTTGCCGCTGCAACCATTTCTGACGGCGCCGTGACGGGCTGACCAGCATCGCGCTGCGCAAGCGCCTGCAAGGCTGCGGACGACCACCCGAAATCCGGTTTTTCGGAGACCTTCACGAACTGCAGGGAAGGCTCCGCTTGCTGAGCGGTGGCGGGCAGCACCCACGCAACGATGATCAGACCTAAAAGCAAGCGCATAGCGTCTCCTTTCCGGGTGCGGGGTTTTTCTAAAATCCCGCCGGAAAACGCACCGTTTTCCGCCCCGCTACAGCATCGACGGGACCACCTGATCTGGCGGCCTGTGCCCGTCATCGAAGGTCTTGATATTGATAATCACCTTTTCGCCCATCTCCACACGGCTTTCGCGCGTGGCCGATCCCATATGCGGGAGAAGGACGACATTGTTCAACTCGCGCAGGCGCGGGTTCACCTCGCGCCCGTGTTCATAGACATCGAGGCCCGCGCCCGCGATCTCGCCCGCGCGCAGCATCCGGGTCAGGGCATTCTCGTCGATCACCTCGCCGCGGCTGGTGTTCACGATCACCGCTTCGGGTTTCATCAGTTTGAGCCGTCGCGCGTTCATCAGGTGAAAGGTCGAGGGTGTGTGCGGGCAATTTACGCTGATCACGTCCATGCGCGCGACCATCTGGTCCAGGCTGTCCCAATAGGTCGCCTCGAGCGCCTCTTCGATCTCGCGGCGCAGGCGGCGACGGTTGTGATAGTGCACCTGCATGCCAAAGGCCGCGGCCCGGCGCGCCACCGCCTGCCCGATCCGGCCCATACCAAGGATGCCCAGACGCCGCCCCGCCACGCGCGCGCCCAGGAATGCGGTTGGCGCCCAGCCCGACCAGTCGCCGCCCTGCATCGCAGCCAGCCCTTCGGGCATCCGCCGCGTGACAGCAAGGATGAGGGCCATGGCCATGTCGGCGGTGTCGTCGGTCTGAACGCCGGGCGTGTTGGACACCAGGATGCCGCGCTGGCGCGCCGTGGCCACGTCGATGTGATCGACGCCAGCGCCGTAGTTCGCAATCAGCTTGAGCCGGTCACCGGCCTGACCGATCATCGCGCCGTCGATTGTGTCGGTGATGGCTGGCACCAATACATCAGCACCCTGCATAGCTTCGACCAATTCCGCGCGTTCCATCGGCACGTCCTCGGAGCGCAACCTCACATCGAAAAGCTCGCTCAACCGTGTCTCGACCTCGGGCGGCAACCGTCGCGTAACGACAACACTCAACCGCTGCTTTGCCATGATCGACCTCCACGCTCTTGGCCCTGTAGGCCATTTGTGTGCATGGTGGAGCAAGTGAGCACGGGGCACAAGAACCCCGGCCCGAACAAGGGACGCGAGATGAGCAGAGCATCGATATCCTGGGGCGGGATGTCCGTTATTCGGGCAGCGGCATTGGTATGCGCTGTGACTGTCGCGCTGCACGCTTTTGCGCGC
>JBCBCR010000179.1:0-6800 GCA_038530495.1 Pseudomonadota bacterium
CTACCTGCAGTCGATGAACCATAACGCGAAGCACTGCTGGGTGGCAGGGTTTTCGTTTGGCGCCTGGATCGGCATGCAGCTTTTGATGCGTCGCCCGGAGATCACGGGCTTTATCAGCGCGTCTCCACCAGCAAACATGTACGACTTTTCGTTCCTTGCCCCCTGCCCGTCCTCGGGTCTGATCATCAATGGCACGGCTGACCGGGTCGCCCCGCCTGCCGACACCACCGCGCTGGTCGGCAAATTGCACGAGCAAAAAGGCATCACCATCACCCATACCGAAGTTGAGGGTGCGGGCCATTTCTTTGAGGACGACCACCTCGAGACGCTGATCGGTCACTCCACCGACTACGTCAAACGCCGCCTGACCGAGACGTCACGCTGATGGCAGACCCTGTTGTTGTCGAGATGGCCAACAAGCTGGCCGAAGAGTGCCTCGCCGTGCAGCGCGAGGTGGGCGACGACCGGTTGTTCATGAAAGTGGGCGAGGTGCTGGGCGCCTCGTCCCAGACATTGGAAGAGGCGTTCCTGACGGCTGTGCGCACGCGCATGGCGAACGACGCCGGGCGCCGTTTTCTGGCGCAGCACCTCAAATCCTTTCGGGCGCAGGAAAACGCGCCCGAGTAGTTTTAGGTCAGGTAGCGGCCTGCGGCGCGCGCGGCGATCACGATCGGGCGCATCACGAGGTCCAGCACCCAGCGCAAGAAGCTGACGGTCAGGTCCGCCGCGGTCACAGCGGTGCGCACGGCGGCGACACCAGCCCATTTCAGTGCGGCGGTCACGAACCGGACCATGTAATCGGCAATGTTCGCCGCCAACCGGCCACCGGCCTGGATCAGCTTTACGAGAATATCCGCAAGGGTCAGCCCGACCGTGATCGACGCGGAAATCACGTGCGCCCCCAGGTACAGGATCGCCTTCAACGCTTTGGCCAGCAGCATGTACGTGAGACCCGAGCCGATATTGGTCATCCTCAACTGGATCTCCGCTTGCGTCAGCCAGTAGCCGGGGTCGGATTTTGACGACAACCGGTTTTCGGCGGGCCAACCCGATGCGGGCATCGCCTTGATATAATTGTCCTTCATGCTGTGGGCCGCGCCCGAAAACGCGCCGTTGCCACCATCAAATCCGATGGATCCTGCGCCCACGTGCATGAACGGGGTCAGCGGGATCATCGGCACCGGATCGTTGATCGAAAAGACCCGTTTGATCCGTGGCGCCCCGATGTGGCGCACGACATCCTGCGTCAAACCGATGGAACCAACCCGGGGCGCCCCGAATGTGTAAAGGTGCGAGGCCGCCGTGCCGTTCTGCGCATAGTCCACGGCGGCCAGTGTGGCCAGCGCGCCGCCCAGCGAGTGCCCGATAAAGTGGATGCGCTGCGGGTTGGCGCCCTTGATCATCCGCTGCACGTCGCTGCGCATCCGGTTGTAGATGTCCATGAACCCCGAATGGACAAGCGATCCCGTTGGCCCGCGCGTGAGGCCGATCTGGTAATTCGACAGCCAGTCGTTGGAGATACCGAACGTGCCCATCGTGCCGCGCATGGCAAAGATGTATTCGCCCTTTTGCGCACCATTGCGTTCCAACAGCACACCGAAGCCTGCGGTTTCCTTCACAAATGCGCCCGACTGGCTGATCACCGATTCCATCGGGGTGACCGGGACCGTAGGCCCGCCCGGACCATCATCCGACGGCGGAGAGATGAACGACCGCTCATCCTGAATGCGCTGGTCGGCGTCGCGCTTTATCTCGCCCGGCGTGCCACCTTGGGCAAATCCAACCGTATAGGCGCCGTTGGCAATGATCGCCGCGTTTCTGCCGTGCATATTATATGACATGTCTGAAAATCCTTTGCCGTCGGCATCAATTCAAAGTGCAATACCCGCGCCCCATGTTCCCGACACGCGGCGCGCCGCCCAGGTTGCAAGTGACGTTGAATGGCCTGCCGTCTGTTTCGTGCAGCGGTGTCAGGCTGGTCGAAGTCAGGAACATGATCTGCACGTCCTCGTCACCGATGCGCGCAAAATAGCGTTGGTCGATGACCGGCGTGGACAATCCGCTGAACCAGCGTTTGCGCGGCCCCGGCACAGCGTCAAAAGCAAAGGTGCCGCTGGCGTCGGTGGTCGTCTGATCGTTGCCTGAGTCCTTGTTGTGCCGCCATTCGCGCCGGACGGTCACGCCTGAGGCAGGGGCACCGTCGGCCCCGATGATCGTCCCGCTCATGGGTGAACAGATATACTGCGTTTCAGCCTTCGTCATGGTCCCCCCAAATCCAAAAAACAAAAGGACAGCGACGGCAGCAGTGATCAAAGCAGCACGCATGGCAATCCCCTTGAAATAATCGATCTTGGGGAAGCCTAATCTGCTTTGCACGCCAGAACTACGGCGGATTTCCATACCCTTGCAAAAAATTCGGCGGCGCAGGACTGCCTGCGCCGCCGATGTTCAAGTGCCGGATTATTCAGCCGATAATCGCGTTCAGCGTCGCCGATGGACGCATGACAGACGCGCATTTGGCATCGTCATTGCGGAAATATCCGCCCGTGTCAGCCACGCTGCCACCTGCCGCGGCAAGCTCGGCAAGGATGGCCTCTTCGTCCTTCCGGAGCGCTTCTGCAACCGGCGCGAACTCGGCGGCGAGTTCCGCGTCGTCTGTCTGCGCCGCCAGCGCTTCGGCCCAGTAGCGGGCGAACCAGTAGTGGCTGGCGCGGTTGTCGGGTTGCCCCACCTTGCGGCCCGGACTGCGATTGTTGTCGAGGATCCCTTGGGTCGCAGCCTCGGCTGCCGCGCCCAGAACACCGGCTTTGGCGTTGCCCTGGCTGTCGGCAAGGAAGTTCAGGCTTTCGCCAAGCGCGCAGAATTCGCCCATCGAATCCCAACGCAGGTGGTTTTCCTCATGCAACTGCTGCACGTGCTTGGGTGCGGACCCGCCTGCACCGGTCTCGAACAGACCACCGCCCTGCATCAGCTTCACAATCGACAGCATCTTGGCCGATGTGCCCAGTTCAAGAATCGGGAACAGGTCCGTCAGGTAATCCCGCAGCACGTTGCCGGTGATGGCGATGCTGTCCTTGCCTGCCGTAATCGTCTCGAGGCTTTGGCGCGTCGCTTCGCGCGGCGCCATGATCAGGAACTTGTCAGCGACACCGGCCTCTTCCAGCGCAGGCGTGACGTATTTGATCAACTCGGCATCATGCGCGCGGTTTGCATCCAGCCAGAAGATCGCCTCGGACCCGGTCAGCCGCTGCCGGTCCAGTGCAAGACCGATCCAGTTCTCGATCGGCGCTTTTTTCACCGTGCACGCACGCCAGATATCGCCGGCCTGAACCGTGTGGGCATGCAGCGTGTCGCCATTGGCCAGCACGATCCGCATGGTGCCTGCGCCGGGGGCCTCGAACGTGGTGGGGTGGCTGCCGTATTCCTCGGCCTTCTGGGCCATCAGGCCGACATTGGCGACCGCACCCGCGGTGGCCGGGTTCAGCGCACCATTGGCTTTGAAGAACGATATCGCCTCGTCATAGACGGGCGCATAGCAGCGGTCGGGGATCACGCAGTTGGTGTCGCCCTTGGCGCCAGTTTCGTCCCAACCCTTGCCGCCCGCGCGGATCACCGCAGGCATCGACGCGTCGATGATCACATCCGATGGCACGTGCAGGTTGGTGATGCCCTTGTCACTGTCCACCATGTACATCGACGGGCGCTGGCCCGTGACCTCGGCAATTGCGGCCATGATGTCGGCGTTGTCCTTGACCCGCTCCAGCAGGTCGCCCATGCCCGAGTTCGGATCGACGCCAAGTGCCGCCATCGTGTCACCATGCGCCTCGAACACCGGGCGCAGCCACGCGCGCACGGCGTGGCCAAAGATGATCGGGTCCGACACCTTCATCATCGTCGCCTTCATGTGCAGCGAGAACATGGTGCCGTCGGCCTTGGTGTCTTCAATCGCGGCATCGAGGAAGGTGTTCAGGGCTGCCACCGACATGAATGTCGCATCGGCCACCGTGCCTTCTTCGAGGCTCCAGCCGTCCTTCAGCACGGTTACAGTACCATCGGCCGCCTCGAACTCGATGCGTGCGTCGCCCGCTTGCGCGGCGGTGATCGTCGCGGACACCTCGTTGGCATAGAAATCGTCGCCGGGCATCGACGACACCTTGGTCTTGCTGTCCGCAGACCACGTGCCCATCGAATGCGGGTTGGCCTGCGCAAAGCTCTTCACAGCCCGCGCCGCGCGCCGGTCGCTGTTGCCTTCGCGCAGAACCGGGTTTACCGCCGACCCCTTGATCGCGTCATAGCGCGCGCGGACGTCACGCTCGGCTTCCGTCTGCGGCTCTTCGGGGTAGTCAGGCAGCGCGTAACCCTTGTCCTGCAGCTCTTTCACCGCCGCCACCAACTGCGGCACCGACGCCGAGATATTCGGCAGCTTGATCACATTGGCGCCGGGCGTTTTCACCAGCTGACCCAGTTCGGCCAGATCATCCGACTGGCGCTGCGCCTCGGTCAGGTTTTCGGGAAAGGCGGCGATGATGCGCCCGGCAAGGCTGATGTCCTTGACCCCGACACTGACGCCCGCGGCTTGCGCAAAGCGGCGGATGATGGGCAGGAACGATGCGCTCGCCAGTTCCGGCGCCTCGTCGACTTTGGTGTAAATGATGTCGGGCGTCTGCGTCATCGGGGACCTCTTTATGCTGATATCATGGGCGCACTGCCCTTGGCGCGTGGGGTAGCGATTGGTGTTCTGCAAGTCAATGCATACGACGGTATACCGAATGCGACACATCGCGCCAACACCGGTTTCCACAGCATTTTCGTCAAACGCGACATGGCACGGTGGCGCTCTATTTACACGCAGACACCGCTGGGATAGCGCGCAAACATGAACGAACCCCACAAGAGCATTCAGCATTCCCCCCTTGAAGACGCCCAGGCCGCAATCCTCGGCACCGCGCTTTGTGCGCTGGGTGTGCAGTTCTTGGGCCACGCACAACTGATCACCGGACAGACCGCGGGGCTGGGCGTGCTGCTGTCATACGTCACGGGGCTTTCCTTTGGCATCTGGTTCTTCCTGTTGAACCTGCCTTTCTACGTTCTGGCGCTGATGCGCATGGGGCTGACCTTTACGCTCAAGAGCTTTGCTGCCGTCGCACTGGTGTCCGGCTTTGCTGAACTCTTTGACCGCTCGATCAGCTTTGCCAGCCTGCCGCTGCCGCTGGCCGTGGTGGTCTCGGGCGCACTGATCGGGATCGGCCTGCTGATTGTGTTTCGACACGGGGCCTCGCTGGGTGGGATCGGTGTGCTGGCGCTGTTTCTGCAGGACAAAACCGGGTTCAAAGCGGGTCACACGCAACTGGCCTTTGACGTTATCCTGTTCGCCGTGGCGCTCGCCTTTCTGCCCTGGCAAACCGTGCTCTGGTCGCTGGGCGGGGCTGTTGTCACCAACATGATCATCGCCACCAACCATCGCAAAGACAGATACATCGCGCGTTGAAAGGCCACGTCATGCCAATCCACTACATCTATCTCGTTGTTGCCGTCGCCGCCGAAGTGATCGGCACGACCGCCCTGCAGGCCAGCGCTCAATTCACCCGGCTGGGCCCGACGGTGGTTGTGGTGCTGGCCTACGCCACCGCGTTTTTCTTTCTCGGCATCGCATTGAAATACATTCCGGTCGGCATTGCCTATGCGCTTTGGTCGGGGCTTGGGATCGTTCTGATCGCGCTCATCGGCTTCGCGCTCTTTGGCCAGCGGCTCGATGCGGCGGCCATCATCGGTCTGGGACTGATCATTGCGGGCATCGTGGTCATCCAGCTCTTTTCCAAAAGCGCAACGCACTAAGCCGCGATTATTCCGGCGCCCCTTTCATTCTGCACCGCAGCGCTATATGGGCGCTGCACACACGAACATGAGGCCTCCCATGGACCTGCGCAACATCGCGATCATCGCCCACGTCGACCACGGCAAAACCACGCTGGTGGACGAACTGCTCAAGCAATCGGGCACCTTCCGCGAAGGCCAAGCCACCACCGAACGCGCCTTGGACAGCAATGACCTGGAACGCGAGCGCGGCATCACGATCCTGGCCAAGGCGACGTCGGTCGAATGGAACGGCACGCGCATCAACATCGTCGACACCCCCGGCCACGCCGATTTCGGCGGCGAGGTGGAGCGCATCCTGAGCATGGTCGATGGCGTGGTCCTGCTGGTTGACGCCGCCGAAGGGCCCATGCCGCAAACCAAATTCGTGACCTCCAAGGCGCTGGCGCTGGGTCTGCGCCCCATCGTGGTGCTGAACAAGGTCGACAAACCCGATGCCGAACCGGACCGGGCGCTCGACGAGGTGTTTGACCTTTTTGCGAATCTTGGTGCCGATGACAATCAGCTTGATTTTCCGGCGATGTACGCGTCGGGCCGTTCGGGTTGGGCGGATATGGACCTGGATGGACCGCGCGCGGATCTGTCGGCGCTGTTCAACCTGATCGTCGATCACGTGCCCGCCCCGCGCCAGATTGCCGCCAAGGACGAACCCTTTCGTATGCTGGCCACCACGCTGGGCGCCGATCCGTTCATTGGTCGCATCCTGACGGGCCGGGTCGAAAGCGGCACGCTGAAACCCGGCGAGACGGTCAAGGCGCTGGCCCGCGACGGCGCGCTGATCGAGAACTTTCGCTGCACCAAAATCCTCGCGTTTCGGGGGCTGCAACAACAGCCCATCGATCTGGCCGAAGCCGGTGACATCGTCACGCTGGCCGGCATGTCCAAGGCGACTGTCGCTGACAGCATCGTGGCCCCCTCGGTGTCTG
>JBCBCR010000180.1:0-6785 GCA_038530495.1 Pseudomonadota bacterium
GGCCGCCGGACAACATCGAAGACCTCGCCAAGAAGTTCGAAGACAACTTCTAAGCTATGCGGCGCCACGATTTTTCGACGAAAAATCGTGGCCCTGCACCCCGGGCCATCGAGCGCCCCAAGGAGAGCCGCAGGCACGCACCTGAGGCCGGACAAAGCAAAAACGCCCGTAGAGGGCACAGTTAGGAGACTGAACCATGCGTCACGCACGTGGCTATCGCCGCCTTAACCGCACGCACGAGCACCGCAAGGCGCTGTTTGCGAACATGGCCGGCTCGCTCATCGAACATGAGCAGATCAAGACAACCCTGCCCAAGGCCAAGGAACTGCGCCCCATCGTGGAAAAGCTGATCACGCTGGCTAAGCGCGGAGACCTGCACGCGCGCCGTCAGGCCGCGGCACGCCTGAAAGAAGACCAGTACGTCGCCAAGCTCTTTGACGTGCTTGGACCGCGCTATGCCGACCGTCAGGGCGGCTACATCCGCGTTCTCAAGGCCGGGTTCCGCTATGGTGACATGGCGCCGATGGCAATTATCGAATTCGTCGACCGCGACCGCGATGCCAAGGGTGCCGCCGACAAGGCGCGCGTCGCAGCCGAGGACGCAGGCGAAGAGTAATCGCGCACCGCCTCACACGATTTTTAGAACCCCCGCCCAACCGGCGGGGGTTTTTTCTTGCCAGCGCGTGTCCGTAGCAAGGGTTGTGCGCACCGCACGCTTGCCTATCTTCGGGGCCATGAAAGTCCTGCTGCTCTGCCTTGCCTGCCTGATCCCACTTGCTGCCGCTGCACAAACCCGCGTGCCGCAATCGCAGGCCGAGATTTCCATGGGTTTTGCCCCGCTGGTGCGGGACACTGCACCGGCGGTTGTCAACATCTATGTCCGGTTCGTCACCGAAGCGCGGGCGCGTACGCCCTTCATGGACGACCCGTTTTTCGAACGCTTTTTCGAAGGCTTCGGGCGGCCCAGCCCGCGGGTGCAGAATTCGCTGGGATCGGGCGTGATCCTCAGTGCCGATGGCATCGTGGTGTCGAATTACCATGTGGTCGGGCAAGCCACCGACATCAGCGTCGTTCTGAATGATGGCACCGAATATGACGCCCGCGTCCTGCTGGGGGATGAGGCGAGTGATCTGGCCATTCTGCAGATCGAAGGCGCGCCTGATCTGCCCTACCTGCCGCTGCGCGACAGCGAGACGGTCGAGGTGGGTGAGCTGGTTCTGGCCATCGGCAATCCCTTTGGCGTGGGGCAGACCGTGACCTCGGGCATCGTGTCGGCGCTGGCGCGGTCTGGCGGGCAGAACGGGCGCGGGGCCGGGTATTTCGTGCAGACCGATGCGCCAATCAATCCGGGCAACTCGGGCGGTGCACTGATTGATGTGGCGGGGCAGCTGATCGGGGTCAACACGCGCATTCTCAGCCGGTCGGGCGGGTCGAACGGCATCGGCTTTGCCATTCCGTCCGATCTGGTCGCGGCGGTTCTGCGTCAGGCGCGCGACGGAAATGACCGTTTCCAGCGGCCGTGGGCCGGGGCCACCGGGCAGGCGGTGGATGCGGATATGGCCGACAGCCTTGGCCTGCCGCGGCCGCAGGGGATCATCCTTTCAGGCCTGCACCCCGCCAGCCCGTTTGGCGCGGCAGGCATGGCGCCCGGCGACGTGGTGCTGGCGGTGGATGACAAGCCGGTGGGCAGCCCCGGCGAGATGCTCTACCGCATGGCGGTCGCAT
The DNA here is from genome assembly GCA_038530495.1 of Pseudomonadota bacterium. Lineage (GTDB taxonomy): Bacteria > Pseudomonadota > Alphaproteobacteria > Rhodobacterales > Rhodobacteraceae > Tateyamaria. The sequence continues at coordinate 1,726 of JBCBCR010000180.1, forward strand.
CGGTGCGTGATACGGCGCGCATCACGTGGCTGCGCGACGGCGAGGAGGTCACCGCGGAGGTCAGCCTGATCCCGCCCCCGGAAAACCCGCCACGCGATGCCATCACTCTTCCCGACGGCAGCAGCCTGCCGGGCCTTCAAGTGGCGCGCGTGAACCCGGCGGTGATTGCCGAGATTGGCCTGCCGCTGAGCGCAGAAGGCACGGTTGTTATCGACCCCGGCGCGATTGGCCGCCGCGTTGGCCTGCGGCGCGGCGACATTCTGCAACGCATTGACCGCACCGATATCGACGGCCCCGCCACCGCCGCCGCGATCCTGAGCGAGGCGCGTCGCGGCACCACCGTGCGCGCGCTGCGCGGCACCGGCCGCATCGTGCTGCGGTTCTGATGGCGGACCTCTTCGCCTCTGACCCGCCGCGTGACACCGGGACACGGCCCCTTGCTGACCGGCTGCGGCCACAGACGTTATCCGACGTGATCGGCCAGCGCCAAGTGCTAGGGCCCGAGGCGCCGCTGACCGTGATGCTGGAGGCCGGCGCGCTGGGGTCGATCATCTTCTGGGGGCCGCCCGGCGTGGGCAAGACGACCATCGCGCGATTGCTGGCTGATGAAACAGACCTGCATTTTGTACAAATCAGCGCGATCTTCACCAGTGTGCCCGAGCTCAAGAAAGTGTTCGAGGCCGCCAAGATCCGCCGCCAGAACGGGCAGGGCACGCTGCTGTTCGTGGACGAGATCCACCGGTTCAACAAGGCCCAGCAGGACGGGTTTTTGCCGCACATGGAGGATGGCACCATCCTGCTGGTCGGGGCCACGACCGAGAATCCCAGCTTTGAGTTGAACGCCGCCGTGCTTAGCCGGTCGCAGGTGCTGGTGCTGGAGCGGTTGGGGCTGGACGATCTGGAACTTCTGGCGCAGCGCGCCGAGGGGGAGCTGGGCAAACCGCTGCCGCTGACCGATGCGGCGCGGGCGGCGTTGCTTGGGATGGCGGACGGAGACGGACGAGCGCTTTTGAACCTGATCGAACAGGTTGTGGCGTGGACGGTCGAGGCACCGCTCGACCCCGAGGCGCTTGGGGCACGGCTCATGCGTCGGGCGGCGCAATACGACAAAACGGGGGATGCCCATTACAACCTCATCAGCGCGCTGCACAAATCGGTGCGCGGGTCTGATCCGGACGCAGCGCTTTACTGGTTTGCGCGGATGCTTGAGGGGGGCGAAGACCCTCGATACCTCGCCCGGCGCATGGTGCGCATGGCCGTCGAGGACATCGGCCTAGCTGATCCGCAGGCGCAGGCGGTGTGCTTGCAAAGCTGGGAAACCTACGAACGGCTAGGCAGTCCCGAGGGCGAGTTGGCGCTGAGCCAGGCGCTGATCTACCTCGCCCTCGCGCCAAAATCGAACGCCAACTACGTCGCCTACAAGGGCGCGCGCAAGGCGGCCAAGGAAACCGGATCGCACCCGCCGCCCAAACACATCCTGAACGCCCCGACCTCCATGATGAAAGATCAGGGATACGGCGCGGGCTATGCCTATGACCACGATGCCGAGGATGGTTTTTCCGGCCAGAACTATTTCCCCAACGGGATGGAACGGCCTGCGCTGTACCAGCCTGTCGAACGCGGGTTCGAACGGGACTTGCTAAAACGGGTCGAATACTTTGCGCGGCTCAGGGCCAAGCGGCAAACTTGACTCTTGTCGCGCAAGCGATGACAGAGCGCGCATGTTTTCGACACTCTCTCTCGTGGCCCTTGGCGGGGCAATCGGGGCCTCGCTGCGGTGGCTGTGGGGCGTGGGTGTCTTGCGCCTGACAGGGCCTGCGGAGTTTCCCGTGGCGATCCTGTCGGCGAATGTGCTGGGGTCATTGCTGATGGGTGTTTTCGTGGTGGTCGCGGCACAGCGCGGGCTGACGCACCTCAGCCCGTTCGTGATGACGGGCCTCTTGGGCGGGTTCACGACGTTCTCTGCCTTCAGCCTCGAGACGATGACGCTGATCGAACGCGGCGCCATGGGGCAGGCGGCGCTTTATGTGGCGTTGTCTGTGGGTCTGTCGGTGCTGGGCCTGTTTCTGGGTCTGATGATTGCGCGCGGGGTGCTGACATGAGCGGTGTACAGACGATCACCGTTGGCGCGGACGAGGGCGATCAGCGCCTTGACCGGTTCCTGAAGAAACGGTTCCCGCAGCTGACCCAGGGCATGGTCGAAAAGATGTGCCGCAAGGGCGAATGCCGGGTCGATGGCGGGCGGGTCAAATCCTCGACCCGTATCGAGACAGGGCAGGATGTCCGCGTGCCGCCGCTGCCCAATCGGCCCGCGCCTGTCCGGGAAAAGACCGGTGTGAGCGACAAGGACGCCAAGCTGATCCGCGATTGCGTCATCTATCAAGACGATCACATCATCGCGTTGAACAAACCCAGCGGGTTGCCGACACAGGGCGGTTCGGGCCAGACGCGCCACGTGGACGGGTTGGCCGAGGCGCTGCGCTATGGCTATGATGACAAGCCGCGGCTGGTGCACCGGCTTGACAAGGATACGTCGGGCGTGCTGCTGCTGGCGCGGACGCGGATGGCGGCAAAGGCGTTGACCGCGTCGATGCGCCACCGCGAGACACGCAAGATTTACTGGGCGCTGGTGGCTGGTGTGCCAACGCCCTATCTGGGCGAGATCAAGTACGGACTGGTAAAAGCGCCTGGGCGCGGTCGTGGTGGTGAGGGCGAAAAGATGATCGCCGTGCATCCCCGCGACATGGACGCGACCGAGGGCGCGAAACGGGCGCACACGCTTTATGCCACGCTGTTTCGGGTGGCGAGCCGGGCGGCGTGGGTTGCGATGGAGCCAGTGACGGGTCGCACCCACCAGTTGCGCGCGCATATGGCCGAGATCGGGCACCCGATTGCAGGCGATGGGAAATATGGCGGCTCCGGGCAGGAAAACCTCGGCGATGGCTGGGGCGCGCAGATCGGCGGGATCGTATCGAAGAAACTGCACCTGCACGCGCGCATGATGCGGTTCGAACACCCCGAAACCCGCAAGGATATCACCGTGACCGCCCCGCTGCCGCCGCACATGGCCGAAAGCTGGGACACATTCGGCTGGACCGAAGACCTTGCTGCCGAAGATCCGTTTGAGGTGCTTGGGTGAACCTGCGCCTTGTGGTGTTCGATGTAGACGGAACGCTTGTGGACAGTCAGGGCGACATCGTCGCCAGCATGACAGAGGCGTTCGACACTGTGGGGCATGCGCTGCCTGCGCGTGCGCAGGTGGTATCAACCATCGGGATGTCCTTGCATGCGGCGATGGCGCGTCTGGCGCCGGGGACCGACGCGCACGGTGTCGATGCCTTGGTTTCCGCTTACAAGCAGTCTTATGTACGACGGCGCGCCGAGGCGGGGAGCCAGCACAGCTCGCCGTTGTTTCCCGGTGCGCGGGATGTTCTTGACCGGCTGCATGCCCAGCCGGAAACCCTGCTGGCCGTCGCCACAGGCAAATCCCGGCGCGGTCTGCGGCTTTTGATCGACGGGCACGGGCTGCATGGCCTGTTTCAGTCGCAACAATGCGCCGATGACCATCCGTCCAAACCGCACCCGTCGATGCTGCTGACCGCACTGGCCGAAACCGGGGTTGCGGCGTCGGACGCGGTGATGGTGGGCGACACGACCTATGATCGGGACATGGCCGCCGCGGCGGGTGTCCCTTTTGTCGGGGTGTCGTGGGGCTATCACCCGGCCACAGATCTGGGCTCGGCCGTGATCGATGGGTTCAGTGCGCTACCTGACACACTGACCGAGATATGGAGCAATCGCGGATGAGCGAGTGGAAACAAAAGAGGTTTTGGAAAGCGGCAGCAGCAACCGAGATCGAGGGCGGTTGGACCATCACGCTCGACGGTCGGGCGGTCAAAACGCCAGCCAAAGCCGCGCTTGTGGTGCCGACCGAGGCGCTTGCGCTGGCCATTGCAGCCGAATGGCACCAGCAAGAGGATACCGTTGACCCGTTGTCGATGCCATTCACGCGAAGCGCCAATGCAGCCATCGACAAGGTGCGCGTGCAGCACGCCGAAGTGGCGGATATGTTGGCGGGCTATGGCGACAGTGACCTGTTATGTTACCGTGCCGCTGCGCCAGAGGAACTGGCCACGCGGCAATCGGAAACGTGGGATCCATATTTGGATTGGGTCGCGACCCAGTACGGAGCGCGATTGTCTCCGCGCATCGGTATCATGCACGCAGGCCAGGACCCTGACGCATTGGCCCGGCTGTCGCAGGCGGTCCATGCATTGGACGATTTCGAACTTGCCGCCTTCCACGATCTGGTGAGCCTTTCGGGGTCACTTGTCTTGGGTTTTGCTGCTGCCTATGACGTGGCCCCAACGCCCGAGATTTGGGCAGCCTCGCGGGTTGATGAGGGCTGGCAAGAAGAGCAGTGGGGCAAAGACGAAGAAGCCACGCAAACTGCTGAAATCAAGAAGGATGCGTTTTTGCACGCGAAAACCTTCTTTGACGCCGCAAAAAGGGGTTAATTTCGCAGATATAACCGTGTTTCCAATCCTGGGATGCATGCCCATTTTTGCGTCATTATGCTGGGCTCCGCCCTTGACCTTTGGGTGTGAATCGAATCATTTTACACGTCATGAGCGCGTCGGCGGAAAAATATCGCCTGCGTGCTGTCCATTTCGGCTCGGGCGTATCACCAGTGCCTGAGTCGGTGAACCGCCCAAGTTGGTGGAAACTCAGGAAGAGGTAAAAATGAAAAAATCCGTAATTTTTGGTGCGCTGACTGTCGCTGGCCTGGCGGCTGGCGCGGCTGCTGCCGGTACGCTTGACGACGTCAAAGCACGCGGCACGCTGAACTGTGGCGTGACCACCGGCCTGGTCGGCTTTGCTGCGCCCGACGCCAACGGCGAGTGGCAAGGTTTTGACGTGGCTGTGTGCCGCGCCGTTGCCGCTGCTGTTCTGGGCGATCCGTCCGCAGTTGAGTTCGTCCCCACCACCGGCAAGACGCGCTTTACTGCGCTGGCATCCGGCGAAATCGACATGCTGGCCCGGAACACCACCTGGACCAG
>JBCBCR010000181.1:0-6628 GCA_038530495.1 Pseudomonadota bacterium
ATGAACGTGTTCGACGCCGAGGTGTCAGGCGGCACCATCACCATGGGCGGCAGCCCCATCGGCCCCGCCACCGGCCCGGACGGTGCGGTCAAACTGGGCCTGCGCCCCGAACATCTCAACGCAGATGACACAGGCCCCATCGCCGCCACCATCCAGATGTCCGAACCGCTGGGCGCCAACACGCTGCTGCACGGCACGCTCGACGCCACCGGCGCGCCCATCACCGTCAGCCTGCCTGGCGTCCACCCGATCGAAGGGCGCGGCACGCCCATGCGCTTTGCCATAGCCCCGGACAACATCCACCTCTTTGACCCCGCCACCGGCCTGCGGCGCGCAGGCTAGCCCCCTTCCCCTCCTGTCGCACAACGCCTACCTTCACGGCCAAAGGGAGTAGGCCCATGACCGATGACCACCACCTGACCAGCGCCCAGGCCCGCGGCGTGCGCTACGCCCGAGAGCTTGAAGGGCACCTCGGCTGGCTCGACACGTTCTCGGGCACCGCCCTCGGCGTGCTGGCCACGGCCTCGGGCATCTACACCTATCTCGGCGTGTCGTCCCTGCTCGATGAGATCGGCGCGATGTCCGTGCTCGCTGCCATCGCCTATTCGGTTGCGGTGTCGGTGGGCATCTTCGTCTTCTGGTCCTACATGCTGCGCCTCTTTCCCGCCGTCCGCTCGGCCCGCGCCCGCGTCGGGCTCTTGGCGGCCATGGGTCTCGGCTCGCTCGCCATCGTGGCGATGTCGTCGTGGCTCAATGCGGCGGCCCTCGCCGGGTCAGCGGCGGTGGAACAGCACCTCGCCAAAACCGTGCAGGACTACCAATCCAGCTTGGAGCGCGCACACGAGGTCGCCATCACCGCCCAATCGCTCGAACGCGACGTGGCCCGCGTGCGCCAAAGCTTCGAAGACCTCAGCGAACAAGAGGCCGCAGGCACCCTCTCGGGCCTCGCAGGCCGCGGTGCCGTCTTCCGCGTCCTGCGCCAAAAGGCAGCCGAGCTTTCGGGCCTCGAAGGCCAGATCAGCGCGCAAACCCCGCTCGTCGACCAAGCCTTTGCCGAAGGCAACGCCATCCTGTCACGCATGCGCGCTCTCACGGTCGAACCCGGCCCGGTCGAGGCGCGCAGCGTCGAGTTTTCCGAACAGGCTGTGCGCCTTGCGGGCCTGATCACCCAGATGCGCCAGCTGTCCGTCGCCCCGCTGGTCGAACGCGCGGCCCAGGACCTCGCCGCCTCGGTCGTGTTGCCCCAGCTTGACGGCAACACCGCCGAAAACCGCTCCGATCAGGCCGCCACCATCACCTCCGTGCTCGAAGTGCTCGCCCAGCGCGCCACCACGCTGGAACGCGCCGCGCAAAACGTGATCGCCCTGCAACCAGCCGCTGACGTGACCTACACCCCGATCTCCTCGGCCGACGCGGTGATCCTCTATGCCCGCAACTTCGTGCCCTCATGGGCCGGGGCCATCGCCATTGATCTCTTGCCTGCCGTGTTGGTCTTCATCCTCGCCATCACCCAATCCGCCATCCGCGGCGGGCGCGAAGGGGCCGCTGTCGAAGACACCATGACGCTGGCCGAATTGCGCGCCGCCATGAACGCGATCCGCGATGTCGAGGTCGCGATGAACGACATGCCGGATGCGGCCAAATCCGGCACCAGCACCGACGCGCCCAAGATCAAAGCGGCGGAATGAAGCCCTCCGAACGCTCCCCCGTCGCCCGCGTGCTGATGGGCATCCTGATCTTCCAGATCGGGCTGGGCATGCTGCTGGTCATCGGCGACATGCAGGGCCTGCGCCTGCCCAGCTTCGGCCCCACGGCCCCCACGCTGACCGAACCGATCCGCCCGGGCGATCAACGCCGACTGTTCCGCCCCGACCGCGACCGCCCGCGCACCGCCCCCGCGCGCGACCCGGGCCAGCTGCCCGAACGCCTCGTGCTCAGCCAGTCAGGCGGCACCACCTACCGGCTCGAGGGCGGCATCGAACCCGGTGACGCCGACCGCATCGCGGCGCAGCTGACGACGTCCGAGCCCAAACCCGAAACCCTGATCCTGCAAAGCCCCGGTGGGTCGGTCGGCGACGCCCTCGCGCTGGGCCGCACGATCCGCGCCGCAGGTATCACCACGCAGATGCTCGCGGGCGAGTTTTGCTATTCCGCCTGCCCCTACCTGCTGGTCGCTGGCAGCAGCCGGATCATCGACGACGACGCATCGGTCGGCGTGCACCAGCACTACTTTGGCGAAAACACCCTGCTGCCCGCCGCCTTTGCCGTCGAAGACATCCAGCGCGGGCAAGGCGAGGTGATGCAGTACCTCGCGGACATGGGCATCGACCCGCTGGTCATGACCCACGCGCTCACCACCCCGCCCGACCAGATCTACGTGCTCCTGCCCGAAGAGCTGGCCCGCTACGGCTTTCCCACCGACTAGGGCCCGGACAAGTTCATCCTGACCCCGAGGGTCAGGTTTTCCCCACCCGACAGCCCCCGAACCCACCGCTATCCTGCAGCTCATTTACAGGGGGATTTCATGGACGTCGTATTCTGGATCAACGCCTTTATTCCGAAAACCGTGGCCGGCTACACGCAGGTTCTGCCGGGAGGCGCGCAACATTCGGGCAAGACAGCGGTGCCGCTGCCCGGGGTTGCCAATCTCAACCCGCTCAACTGGGCGCTGGCGTCGGTCGGCTTTCTCACCGACCAGCGCGGGTTTTCCAACCTGATCTCGGCGTCGGTGCGCATGCAATGCAGCGCCAGCATCGACCCCGCCACGGGCAAGATGCTGCAAAACCACCGCTCCTCCGGCACCACCGAGGTGGACATGAAAACCGGCGCCCAGCGCGCCTTTGCCTTTGCCAAGATGACGCGCTGCAATTTCGGCGCCGTCAGCACACGCACCATGGGCCCCAAGACCTTCTACGACACCAAGCTCAAGGCCGCCGCAGGCGACCCGCTGGTGTCAGCCGCCGCCGATATCGACTATAACGGCACGCTCACGGTCGAGGTCGACACCGCCTCGGGCCGGGCGCTGGGATGTTCGTTCACCGGCAAGATCGACGCCTTCCCGGCCTACGAGGCCTACGCGATCTACCACAACCGCACCCACACGCTGTTCACCAATTCCCCGCCCAAGGGCAACACGGTGACCAACCTGCTGGGCGGCGCCAACCGCACCATCACCGGCAGCGTCAGGTTCTGACGCCGCCTGCGGGACCGGCATGGCCCGCACAGGTGCCGCAAGGTCAGCGCCGCGACACACTCGTAGGATGGTGTGGGGTCAAACCGGCAGGCCCCCGTGACCGGCAGTTGATCTGCACTTCGGCTGCTCGCCCCATGGACCAGATCCGCATGACAGCCACGCCCAGAAACTGCGCGCAATAGTTGTAGCCATACCCAAATTGTGGTATGCGCTCTGCATTACATTTAAACGGATTAACCAGCGATGACCGAAGTCTCGCCAAATGTCTGGCAACAGATCAAAACCTTTCTGCAACAACACCCCAGCGTCGGTGTCGTCTTTCTGATCGTCCCGCTCCTGCCGGTGCTCAGCAACGTGCTCAGCGAAGACGACCCCATCGGCCCGATCCTGTGGTCGCTGATCATCGTCATCGCCCTGCCTGCGCTCTTTAACGTGGTGCGCGCGGTCATCGACAGCCTGCATGTGGAAAAACGCCTGCGGCAGGCGCTCGTGTGGTGCTTTGGCTTCTGCTTTGGCGTGTTGATGCTGGCCGGAACCGCGTCGCTGTGCATGATGCTCTATTTCTACACCACGCCCAGAGCCCTCGAACAAAGCGCCCAGGCCCCCATCACCGAAGAAGAGCGCACCGCACCGCGCGAACCGGCAGCCAGCACCCGGCTCATCGCCACCCTCTTGGACGAAACCACATCAACGGTCGAGGTCGCACCGCAGCGCACCGAACTGGAACCGCCCGCCCAGGACAGCACCGACGCGCCGCCTCTGCCCGACGCCGAACCCAGCGACGTGGCCAACGACGCCTTTGACCGCTGCGTGCAGGACAATTTCGACGCCGGCGACACCGAGGGCATCCTGTCCTGCACCGCCCTGCTGGAGAGCTAAGCCATGCTGCTGCGCACAACCGCTCTTTTGGCGCTCCTCTCCACCCCGCTCAGCGCGGACAACCACTCCAAACGCTCCCTCGCGCTCGACTGCATCGCGCAGGCCAAACGCGCCTACCAGATGGACAACGCGCGCGACGTGGTGGCCAAGGGCGGCGTGACCTGCCCCGCGGGCGACATCGTCGGCTTTCCCCCCAAAAGCCGCAAACACAACCGCAACGGCACCATCACCGTGGCCGCGGGCACGGGCCGCGAGATCTGCCCCGGCACCACGCCCGAGGTCCGCAATGTCAGCACCAACAACGGCAGCCGCGGCGAATTCAGCTACAGCAGCGACCGCAGCACGGTCAGCATGCCGATCTCGTGCCGCGGCGCGAGCCCGGGACAGGGCCGCCGCTGGTACAACGCCGAACTTGTGGCCCAAAGCTGCCCCGCGATCACCGACGCGGTCGAACTGCGCCTGACCCGCAACTGCGCCGTCAAACTGCGCTGAGATTGCGCACCTTGTCGTAAAACGCGTTGTTGCGCGCCCGCGCATCCGCCAAAAGGTCCGCGCGCGCCTCGGCCCGGTCCACATGATTGACCCAATCCCGCGGCCCCGCCTCGGGTGGGTTCTCGGGAAAGTGCCGGAACTTGTCGCTGAACGGCACCATCAGCACCCGCCGCCCCAGACACATGGCCCACAGCGCGCCATGATAGGAATTGGTGACCACCGTGGCCCCGCTGGCCAGAAACGCCACCGCCTCGGCCATGCTGGCCACGTCATTGGCCATCTCGGGAACGCCTGCATCGCGCCGCAGATCGCCTGATTTCTTTGCATGCGAAAACAGCACGACATCGTGGATGGGCGCAGGCGGCGCATCCAAAAGCGGCGACAGGGTCGACGCACAGGGGACATAGTCGACCCCCGTGACCCCGACATTCCGGGTCGAGATCAGCGCCGCCCGCCCCGCCAGAATGTCGAACTCCAGACTGCGCCGGTCCTTGTCCGACAGGCCCACGCCCCAGACCACCACGCGCCGCGCCACCGCCGCCCGGTAGATGGCGTAGGTCACGCAATCCTGAAACACCTGCCCGCCGCCCAGCACCGCCAGATCGCACGCGCCCGCATCCGCGCCAAAATCGACAAACCGGTGCGGCCCCAAATCCACGTAAGCCCCGGGCGAACAGGCGTGATCGCCGACATTGCGGTGCGCCCGCCGGTGCACAAATACCGTGTCAGCCATGTGCGGCGCAGATCACCGGGGCGCGCGCGGCCATCACGGCGTCAGCTCTGATTGCGCCCGCGTCATCTCGGCGACAAAGCGGCGATAGGGCGCGGGCCCAAAGCTGACCCGCCCGGCACCTGCTGCGGCAAACCCGGCAATCTGCCCGGCCTCCTGCGCCATCACGTTCACCGGCAGCGCCACCGCCTCGGTCACCTGCGCGACCAGCGCATGATCCGCCAGCCCGGGCACGAAAAACCCGCTGGCCCCGGCGGCCGTGTAGGCGGCCGCGCGCTCCAACGCCTCGGCGATATGCCCGCCATGCGCCTCCGGCTTGCTCTGCAAAAACAGATCGGTCCGCGCATTGATGAAGATCGGCACGCCCTCCTCCTCGGCCACCGCCCGGATCGCCCGGATCCGCGCGGCCTGCGCGTCAATGTCGTGCAGCCCTTGGCCCTGCACCACCCGGTCCTCGAAATTGATGCCAATCGCGCCCGCACCGATCACCCGGCGCACGTTTTCTGCCGCCTCGTCCGGTGCCGCCGCATAGGCGCCCTCGAAATCGACGCTCACCGGCACCTCGACCGACGCACAGATCCGCGCAACCACGGTCAGCAGCAGATCCAGCGGCAACTGTTCACCGTCCGCGTAGCCTTGCGCGCCCGCAACCGACCAACTGCCCGTGGCCACGGCTTGCGCACCGCCCGCCACCACCGCCTGCGCGCCGCCCGCATCCCAGATGTTGTACAGAACAATCGGCGCACCTTTCCTGTGCAACCCGGCAAAGACTTGGGCCTTTTCCACCTGCGACATGATCACCTCCCTGAACAGCGGCCGCGCTTTACCGATAGCCGCGCGCCCTTGACCACTACGCTGGGCGATCCCGCCCCCGTTGTCCACCAAAGGCGTCACGCGCCGCGCCTTCGGCCAACGCCGATCAGCACGCACAACCTTTGAAAGATAAACCCATCCAGACCCCGGCGCGCGCGCCGTCCGCCCCTGCACCGCCCGTCACCGCTCTTGGAGCGTCGTCATCTGTGCCGCGCGCACCCGCAGCGCCAAAAAGACCGCCAGCGGCAAGCCACGACCCGACCACCGATCGCGCAACCAAACCCTGCGGCATATGGTATCGCGTTAACCGTTCAAACCGCGCCCGCACCGGCCGCACCGGGATTTTGTACAAAACACCCCCCATTTTCATCAAAACGCCCCGAGACCCCCAAAACAGCCCCCTTCCCACCTGCCCGTTTTGTACAAAACACCCACCTTTTTCATCAAAACGACCCGCAAACCCCCTCCGACTCCCGGACCAAACCCCAGGGACACGCCCCGCACGCCCCCCGGCAACGGGC
>JBCBCR010000182.1:0-6575 GCA_038530495.1 Pseudomonadota bacterium
CTTCGGCGTCCCAGAAGTTCTGCTGGTCGACCATCCCGGCGGAATACGTGATCTCCGAATTCATCGCGTGACCCAGCGCCCAGTTGATGCCGCCCTGTACCATGTTTTCGAACATGTTGGGATCGACGACGCGGCCCACTTCGGCGGCGACATAGACGTTGTCGAGCCGGATGCCGTCCGCTGTGGCGGTGACCTCGACCACCTCGGCGGTGGCGACGCCGAAGGACATGCAGAACGACACGCCGCGGCCCTGGTTCGGCCCCAGAGCGCTGCCCCAGTTCGACATCTCGGCCACGGCCTCGAGCGTTTTGCGCGAAGGGTCGTGCCACATCAGGCGCAGGCGTTCTTCCATCGGGTCGGCGCCCGCGGCGTGGATCAACTCGTCGAGGAACACATCGTGGAAGAACCCGTTGGTCGACGCACCGACGGCGCGCCACGACGACACCGGCCCCAGTTCCGGCGCGCGGTAGCCCGACACGCGGTAATGCGGGATCTGGTAGGGTTGTTCCCATGCACCGGCGACGATTTGCAGATCAGGGCCGGGGGTGGGAAAGTCCTGCCGGCCCATTTGGCTGGCGATGACCGAGGGCATGGCGATGCCCAGATCGTAGGCCTCGACCTTGCCATCGCGCACCGTGCCGCGCCCGCGGGCCATGGCGATCTGGCGGGTCTCATTATGGGTGAAGTCTTCTTCCCGTGAGTAGGTGAGTTTGACCGGCGTGCCGGGGCGGGTGAGGGCGATCTCGGTCGCTTCGCGGACCACACGGTCTTCGAGCCGGTGGCCAAAGCTGCCGCCCATCATCAGCACGTGCACGTGGACCTGTTCGGGTTCCATGCCTGCCATCTTGGCCACGGTGTTCTGGACAAAGCGCGGGATCTGCGTGCCGGTCCAGACGTCAACGCGGCCGTCGCCGACCAGAACGGTGGCGTTGATCGGCTCGAGCGGTTGGTGCGCGAGGTAGGGCGCGCGGTATTCGGCTTCGATCACTTCGGATGCGGCGTCGAGCGTCGCGGTTACGTCGCCGTCGTCGCGGTTGCGGCTGTCCAGCTGGTCTTCGTTGAAGCTGTCCAACAGGGCCTGCCAGTGACCGTCCATTTCGGGCGGGTAGGGGGTGTCGGTGGCCCACGCGATGTCGAGCGCCTCGGCCCCCTTGATCGCGCGCCACGTGTTGTCGGCCACCACGGCGACACCGTTGGTGACCGGCACCACGTCAATCACACCGCGCATGGCGCGCGCGGCGCTGTCGTCAAAGCTGGCGACCGGCTGGAACCGGTGGGGATTGGTGCGCACGGTGGCGTGAACCATGCCGTCGATGTCAAAGTCGATGCCGTATGCCTGCGTGCCGGTGGATTTGGCCAGCGTGTCGACCCGTTCCACAGGCTTGCCCACGATGCGCCATGTCGACGGATCGCGCAGCGTCACGTCGGTGACCGGTTCAAGCGTGGCGGCGATGGGCGCGAGTTCCTGATAGGTCAGCGCGCCTCCGCCGGGCAGGATGACCTGGCCCCGTTCGGTCTTGAGGTCCGCAATCGCAGCACCGGACTGCTGGGCCGCAGCTGCTTTCAGCGTCTCACGAGCCACGGCACCGGCCATGCGCAGCTTGTTAAAGCTGTCGGGCACGGTGGTCGAGCCGCCGGTGATCTGCATGCCCATGAACTTCATCATCGCATCCATCACACCCCGCATCGACTGAGCGGCAAAGCTATCGTCGGTGGAGCGGAACGGGGCCGCTTCGGTCGCGAGCGCGGTGTTATAGTAGGCCGGGTCCGGTTTGCCGGGATCGACGTTGATCTGGGCGAGGTCTACGTCCAGTTCCTCGGCAATCAGGGCGGCCTGTACGGAATAGGCGCCCTGGCCACTGTCGGCGCGGGGGGTGATCAGGGTGATGCCCGAGGCGTCGATCTTGACGTAGGGCGTGATGGCGGCCTCGCCCTCGGCCACGTCATCGAGGAGCGGATTGTCCACGGGGCGTTTGTAGGCGTAGTAGCCAAAGGCCACGCCGCCCGCGACAGCGACAGAGGACACAAGCAGGGTGCGGCGGGTGATTTTTCCGAGACGGGACATGGATCAGGCCTCCTGCAGTTTGGTGGCGGCGGTTTTGATCGCGGCGCGGATGCGCGGGTAGGTGCCGCAGCGGCACAGGTTGCCGTGCATCGCGTCGTCGATATCGGCATCGGTGGGTGCCGGGTTTTCCGCGATAAGAGCGGCAGCCTGCATCATCTGGCCCGCCTGGCAGTAGCCGCACTGCGCGACCTGATGTTCGGCCCAAGCCGTTTGCACGGCGTGCATCGCGTCGGGCGTGCCGAGCCCCTCGATCGTTGTCACCTCGCCCCACACATCCGCGGCGGCGGTCTGGCAGGACCGCACCGCCTCGCCATCAATGTGCACGGTGCACGCGCCGCAGGCGGCAACGCCGCAGCCGAACTTGACCCCCTTGATGTTCAGTTCATCGCGCAGAACCCACAAGAGCGGCATGTCTTCTTCGACATCCACCTCGTGTTCGGTTCCATTGACGGTCAGTTTCATGGCGTGCTCCCGGTGTGGCTTGGCTACGATCTAGGATAGTATGTCTCACGTCGAATTACACTTGCAGATCGCGCCAAATCATTGGGCAACCACGCCACGGCAGATCGGTTGAGTTTTTGGCAGGCGACAGGTAGTTTGCCATCCGGAGGCGCGGGAAACAGTCATGGCATCGATCCGCATAGAGCTTTGGACCCGTGCGCGGGATGTGTCAGCGGCGCTGATTTCTGCGTGCTGGCCCGGGCGCGACTTTGCCGCGGTCGAGACCATGATAGACGAAGCCGCGCCCCTGATGCGTCGGGCGCTGGTTGTGGGCCCGCTTCTGGCGCTGGCGCTGTGCAGTTTCGTTGCCGCGCAGTTCGGTCTGCTGGGCCTGTGCATCTTCTGGATCGGCGTGATCTGGTTGATCCGCTGATTGGGCTTACCCTTTGAAATTGCGATGAAATGGCGCGTCGGGGCGTGTGTTGGTGCGGAGCCCCATTTTGCATACGTAAGTATGCCATTGAATTTCCACGAGATTTAGAAAAATTTTTTGATCCGTCTGAAAAATGGGTCGTATCTATTGTCATATTGAGCCCGCGTATCCCCGCGGGTTGAGCATCAACTAAGGAAGGAAAGACCATGAGTATTGGCCTCGGAATTCTGACGTTTGGAACTTTGGGTTTTGTGGCGGCATTCGGCTACATCTCTGCGCGCGTGACCGAAAAGCGCCGCATGGAAGGTGGACCGAAATCCGCGCTGTCTGAGGACGGCATTGCCGAGCGTTTGGCCAAGGTGGCCGCTGCCGAGTAATCGGCCGTTCGGGGCGCGTCCGCTGCATTGTCGCGCCCCGCGTGTTCCGCGCACTGGCGGAACCCTTTTGCCCCGGGTTGAGGGCATTTCCTGAAAACCTAAATACGGTCTAGGATGCGGGCGTCAGTCCCAGCCCCGACAGCGCGCGGATGTGGCCGATGATGTCGTCCACGCCAATGCCATGCCGGAGTGCGGCAAAGACAAAGGGGCGGTCTGCGCGCATGCGGGTTGCGTCCCGTTCCATCACCTCGAGAGAGGCGCCGACATGCGGCGCGAGGTCGGTCTTGTTGATGATCAACAGGTCGGATTTGGTGATGGCAGGCCCGCCTTTGCGCGGGATTTCCTCGCCCGCCGCCGTGTCGATGACATAAAGGGTAATGTCCGCCAGTTCAGGCGAGAACGTGGCCGAAAGGTTGTCGCCGCCGCTCTCGATCAGGATCGCCTCGACCTCGGGGTGGCGCGCGCGCATCTCTGCCACGGCAGCGAGGTTGATCGACGCATCCTCGCGAATTGCGGTATGCGGGCAGCCTCCGGTTTCGACGCCGATGATGCGGTCCTGCGGCAGGATCTGACGGCGCATGAGCTCCTCGGCATCTTCGCGGGTATAGATGTCATTGGTGATCACGCCGATCGAATGCTGATCCTTGAGGGCTGCGGCAAGGGCGGCGGTGAGCGTGGTCTTGCCCGCGCCCACGGGGCCGCCGATGCCAATGCGGAGGGGACCGTTGAGGGTGGTCATGTGCGAAAAATCCTTGGTTGCAGGGTTTCGTGGCGCATCGCGGCGATGTCGGCGGCAAAGCTGGTCGCAAACAGGTTGTCGAGGGTGGCGGTTTCGCAGGCGGATGCGGTTGCCGTGATCACAGGGGTGAGGGCGGCGAGGACCTGCTGGCCTTGCGTCTGGCCCATCGGCAGGGCGCGTTGCGCGACCGAGATGAGGTTCGAGGCAAAGGCGTGCAGGTAGAGCGGCAGGGTGTGTGCCAGCGGGATGTCCATGGCCCGGGCGGCAGCACCCACGGCAACCGGGTAGCTGAACCGGGGCAGATCCAGTTGCCAGACCGCGTTGGCGGTGTCGCAGAACGCAGCACCTTGCAGGTCGGTTTCCTTGAGGCGCTCGGCGCTGGCGGCAAAGGCGCGGGCGTGGGCGTCGATGTCAGCGGGATCGCCGGTGTACGCACAGGCCAGCAGCACCGCGTCCGCGCGGGCGGATCCGTGAGTGAGCAGCCCTGCCAGCCAGTCTTGCAAGCTGCCCGCGTCGCTGACCGTGCCATCGGCAATCACCTGTTCCAGCCCGTGGGAATAGGCAAACGCGCCCACAGGGAAGGCAGGGGATAGCCATTGGGTGAGGGTTAGCACGTGGGTCATGGGTGCCCGTGGTCGTGGACATGGCTGTGGTCGTGCCCGTGCGTGCGGCCATGGCCGTAGGCGCCGCCTTCGGGGGTAAACGGTTCGGTGACCTCGCGCGTCGTGGCACCGATCTTCGCCAACATATCTGCCATCACGTGGTCGCGCTGGATCAACAGGCGGTCGGCTTCGATCTGGCACGGCGTGTGCCGGTTGCCGATGTGCCAAGCGATGCGGTGCAGGCTGTCGCCGGTGACCTCGAGCAGCGGCTCGGGCGCGGCCTGCACCTCGATCTCACCCCCGTCGGAGGTGATGAGCGCGCCGCCATGATCCAGGGACGTGGTCTGCGGCAGGTCCACGAGCAGTTGGTTGCCCGAGGCCAGCGTCAGCACTTTGCGCCGCAGAAAGCGGTCCTCATAGGTGAGGCGGATGTGATCGGCGGGGGTGGCGTGCGTGTGGGGGTGATAGGTTTGGGCTGTCTGCATGGTTCGGCGTTCGGTTTTTGACACGGTCTGCATCGGCGTATGGTTCAAGTTTTATTAAACATGGTTGCGCATGGTTCCGGCGACGTCGTTTTTGCAAGGGGACCTGACCAGATGCATGCCCATTCGCTGGCAGATGCGTTGAGTGACGTTCGGGCGGAAATCGGGCGTCTCAGGCAACGGGAGGCCGCACTGCGTGCGGCGATCCTTGCAAAAAGAGGTCAGGTGCCGCCCGGACGTTGGAACAGGGTTGAAATCGTGGAACAACGCGCCCGGATTTTCGATCGCACGCTGTTGCCACGCGAGATTGCGAGCAATCCCGCTTACTTTCGCGACCGGGTGACAACCTATGTCAAATGCCTGCCGGTCCAGGTCGGAGGAACGCGACCCGACGGGTCGCCGCCGGCGAACACGCATCCCGGCGCGAGTGTGACGCAACACGTGCCGTAGCCGGATCAAAACAGAAAATACCGCTGGGCCATGGGCAGCACCTCGGCCGGTTGGCAGGTCAGCAACTCTCCATCCGCGCGAACCTCATAGGTTTCGGGGTGCACCTCGACCTCCGGTGTGGCGTCGTTCAGCTTGAGGTCTTTCTTGCCGATGTTTCGGGTGTTTTCGACGGCCAGCGTGTCCTTCGCCAATCCCAGCGCGTCACCGATCCCCTGGGCTTGCGCCGCGGCAGAGACGAAGGTGACTGAGGAGCGTTCCACGCTGCGCCCGTAGGCACCGAACATCGGCCGCGTGTAGACCGGTTGCGGGGTCGGGATTGATGCGTTGGGGTCGCCCATCTGGGCGCAGGCGATGGTGCCACCCAACAGGACCATCTCGGGCTTCACCCCGAAAAACGCGGTGTTCCACAGGCACAGGTCCGCGCGTTTGCCGACTTCGATGCTGCCGATCTCGTGGCTGATGCCGTGGGCGATGGCGGGGTTGATCGTGTATTTCGCGATGTAGCGGCGCACGCGGGCGTTGTCGTTGTCGCCGGTTTCTTCGGGCAGGGCCCCGCGCTGTTTTTTCATCTTGTCGGCGGTTTGCCAGGTGCGAATGATCACCTCGCCCACGCGGCCCATGGCCTGGCTGTCGGACGCGATGATCGAGAACGCGCCCATGTCGTGCAGGATATCCTCGGCGGCGATTGTCTCGCGCCGGATGCGGCTTTCGGCAAAGGCCACATCCTCGGGGATTGATTTGTCGAGGTGGTGACAGACCATGAGCATGTCGAGGTGTTCCTCGAGCGTGTTCACGGTGAAGGGGCGCGTGGGGTTTGTGGACGAGGGCAGCACGTGGTCTTCGCCGCAGATCTTGATGATGTCCGGGGCGTGGCCGCCGCCCGCCCCCTCGGTGTGAAACGCGTGGATGGTGCGGCCTTTCATGGCCGCCACGGTATTTTCGACAAAGCCGGATTCGTTCAGCGTGTCGGTGTGGATCATCACCTG
>JBCBCR010000183.1:0-6500 GCA_038530495.1 Pseudomonadota bacterium
GCCGTTGCAGATGCTGCCTGAAGTGTGCGATTGTGCCGCTGATTTTGGCGTGACGGACCGGCTGGGCGGCGCGACGCCGATCTTTGGCGTGGCGGGCGACCAACAGGCCGCCACCATAGGCAATGCCTGCTTTGAGCCCGGCATGCTGAAATCCACCTACGGGACGGGCTGTTTTGCTCTGCTGAACACCGGCGACGCGCCGGTGACCTCGCAGAACCGCTTGCTGACCACGGTCGCATACCAGCTCGATGGCAAACCGACCTACGCGCTCGAAGGATCGATCTTTATCGCTGGCGCGGTGGTGCAATGGCTGCGCGACGGGCTAGGCATTATCCAGACGGCGAGTGAAACCGAAGCGCTGGTGACCGACGCGCAAGATGGCGCGATCATCGTGCCCGCCTTCACCGGCCTTGGCGCGCCCTATTGGAACCCCGATTGCCGCGGTGCAGTTTACGGGATCACCCGCGACACCGGCCCGGCCGAGATGGCGCGCGCGGCTCTTGAAAGCATCGGTTACCAAACCCGCGACCTGTGGGAAGCAATGATGGCCGACTGGCCTGGGGCCAGCGACGCCGTGCTGCGTGTCGACGGTGGGCTGAGCGCGAATGATTGGGCGATGCAGTTCCTGTCGGACATGCTGGGTGCGCCTGTAGATCGTCCTGCGGGGGTCGAGACGACAGCACTCGGTGCCGCGTGGCTGGCCGGGATGCGGGCCGGTGTTTACCCGGATCGCGCGGGTTTTGCCGCGACATGGGCGCGGGATGTGCAGTTCACACCATCTATGGACGCAGAGACCCGGGACGCGCGGTATGCCCGCTGGTCGCGCGCGGTACAGGCGACGATGTCGGTCTGATCCGGCTCAGGCGATTGTCACGTCGAGCGTGCCGATCCCGTCGATCCCACCCGTCATAACATCGCCCGACACCACGGCCCCAACGCCTGCTGGCGTTCCGGTCATCACCAGATCACCCGGAGCCAGCACAACGGCGCGCGACAGTTCGGCCAGCAGTTCTGCGGCAGGCCAGACCATGTCGGCAATGTCGGCGTCCTGACGCGTCTCGCCATTGGCCGCCAACCAGATCCGCGCCTGCGTCAGGCTGGGCAACTGCGCCACGGGCGTCAGCGGGGACATCGGCGCAGATTGATCAAACCCTTTGGCCATGTCCCAGGGGCGGCCCGTCTTTTTGGCGTCGGCTTGCAAATCCCGGCGCGTGAGGTCGATGCCAACGGCAGCCCCCCAGACGTGATCCAGCGCCGAGGCCGGATCGATGTCGGCCCCGCCCCGGCCGATGGCCAGCACCAGCTCGATCTCATGGTGCAGGTTTGACGTCAGTGTCGGATACGGCAGCGTGCAAGGCGTATCGACTACCGCGTCCGCTGGCTTGGTAAAGAAGAACGGCGCCTCGCGATCCGGGTCGTTGCCCATCTCGCGCACGTGTTCGGCATAGTTGCGCCCAACACAGAACACGCGCCGGATGGCAAAGCGGTCGTCCGTTCCCGCCACCGCGACCGAGGCCTGCGGTGGCGGGTCGATCACGTAACCCATCAGTCGCTGGGCCCAAGCGCGGTCAGACCCTTGAGGATGTCGATGGCATAGGCCAGCTGGTAATCCTCTTCGCGCAGGGCGGCGGCATCTTCGGCCTTCTTCCGGTCTTCCTCGATCTGGCGGATCTGGTCTTCGCTCAGCGAGTCATTGCCCAGCGCGCCGCGCAGGTCGGATTCCGAACGCTGACCCACGGCGCTGCGTGGTTCTTCCTCGCTCTCGGGTTCCGGCTCACGACGTGGCTGCTCGACGACGATGTCCGGGCTGACGCCCAGCGCCTGGATCGACCGCCCCGACGGGGTATAATAGCGCGCCGTCGTCAACCGCATCGCCGACGAACCACGCAGCGGCATCACGGTTTGCACGGACCCTTTGCCAAAGCTCTTCGTGCCCACAACAATCGCGCGACGGTGATCCTGCAGCGCACCAGCCACAATCTCTGACGCAGAGGCGGAACCGCCGTTGATCAGAACGACGATGGGCTTGCCTTCGGCCAGATCGCCGGGCGTGGCGTTGAACCGGTCACCATCTGCCGGGTCGCGGCCACGGGTCGACACGATCTCGCCCTCTTCGAGGAAGGTGTCCGACACCCGGATCGCCTGCGTCAGCAGGCCGCCGGGGTTGTTGCGCAGGTCGAGCACAAAGCCGTTGACCTTGTCCATGCCGCCCAGCGCCTCGACCTCTTGCTCCAGCGCTTCGGTCAGTTTGCGGGTCGTGTTGTCGTTGAACGTGGACACGCGCAGCACCACGGTTTCGTCTTGCGTCCGGCTGCGCACCACCTGCAATTCGATGGTGTCGCGGATGATGGTTACGTCAAAAGGTTCGCTTTCGCCTTCGCGCACCACGGTGATGATGATCTCGGACCCTACGGGCCCGCGCATCCGGTCCACCGCTTCGTCCAGGGTCAGGCCCAGAACGCTTTCGGCATCGACATGGGTGATGAAATCACCCGCCTCGATCCCGGCCTCATCCGCGGGCGTACCATCGATAGGGGAGACGACCTTGATAAACCCTTCTTCCTGCGTGACCTCAATTCCGAGACCGCCGAATTCGCCGCGGGTCTGAACCTGCATCTGTGCGGCATCGTCGGGCGACAGATAGCTGGAATGCGGATCCAGCGACGTCAGCATCCCGTCAATCGCGGCTTCGATCAGTTCGGAGGCTTCGACCTCTTCGACATACTGGTTGCGGATGCGTTCAAAGATGTCCCCGAACAGATCAAGCTGTTCATAGACACTGCCGCTGGCATTGTTTTCCTGTGCCAAGAGCGGCCCCGCAATCTGCGTGGTCGCCAGCACCCCGGCCAATGTGCCGCCCAGTGCCGCGATGAAAAATCGTTTCATTCTTGCCTATCCATTCCTGTCGATGTCGAACCACCCCAATGGGTCTTCGGTCACGTTGTCCTGTCTTACTTCCATATAGAGCGTTTCCGTCAGTCCAGCGCCAGCCCCTTCACCACCTGTTGACCGGATTGTGGCCCCGGCGGCACCCATCAGACCAAGCGGCGTGCCTTCGGCGATGATGTCGCCCGCCGATCCATATGTGGCGCCCAGTCCGGCAAAGACAAACAGCGTGCCGGGGCGCGGCTCGAGGATGATGACGGTGCCAAAGTCGAGAAGCGGGCCGACATAGCGGATGGTCGCCTCCGTCGGGCTGGTGACCAGCGCGCCGGGGCGCGTGGCGAGCAGGATGCCCGGGCGGGCAATGCCCGCGGCGTCCGCCTCACCCGCGCGGCGCAAAAGCAGCCCGCGCACCGGGGCAGTCAGGGTGCCGATGCGCGCGTTCAGGTCTGGCGGCGCCCAGGCGGCTTCCTCGCCGGTGATCTCGGTCAGGCCACTGGAAAACGCATCCAGCGTTTCGGCAGAGGCAATGAGCAGCGCGGTGCGCACGGGATCGGCGGTGAACCGGCGCGGCAGGTCGGTGCGTTCGGCCATGGCTTGGCTCAATGCGGTGCGGGCTGATTGCACCTCGGCCAGTCCCCTTTGCAAGCGGGCGGCGGCGTCCTCTTGCAACAGACGCAGGGTTTCCACGTCTTCGAGGTCTTGGCGCAAGCGATTTGCGCGCTGGCCGAGCGAGGGCACCAGTTCAGCCAACAGCATACCCGCGCGCGCGGTGCCTTCGGGTCCGTCGGGATGCAGGAAAGTAGTTGGCGCAGCATCCGGCGATACGGATTGCAAAACGGCCAAGAGCTGCCCGATCTCGGTGTCCCGCGACTGTAGCTGGCGGCGCAGCTGATCCTCGCGGATCGCGGCGCGACGCATCCCGCCGCGCATCGCGGCCAACCCGTTTTCATAGGCTTGCACCGTCGCGGTCAACGCGCGGACACGGTCGCGTGCGCCATCTGCAGCGGCCAGCTGTTCCGACGCTGCGTTCAACGCCTCGGCCGCCGTTTGGGCCAAGGCGCGCGGGTCTTCTTGCTGCGCGTACGCTGGAGCGGCGCAGATAACAGCGAGGGCGAACGCCAGACACTTCATGACAGCAGACTGCGCCCCGTCATCTCGGGCGGTTGATCCAGCCCCATCAGTTGCAACAGCGTCGGCGCCAGATCGGCCAGCTTGCCGTCACGCAGCGCGCCATCGGCCCCGATCAAAGCCACCGGCACCAGGTTGGTCGTATGCGCGGTATGCGGCGCACCAGTGTCCGGGTCTATCATCGTTTCGCAATTGCCGTGATCCGCAGTGAGGATCATCGCGCCGCCCGCCGCCTCAAGCGCGGGCAGAACGCGGGCCAGCCCGGCATCCACCGCCTCACAGGCAGCTATCGCTGCATCCAGATCACCGGTGTGCCCCACCATGTCCGGATTGGCATAGTTCACGACGATCAGGTCATACCCCGCCCCGATGGCGGCCACAAAACTATCCGTCACCTCACCCGCCGACATCTCGGGCTGCAGATCATAGGTCGCCACCTTGGGCGAGGCGGGCATGGACCGGTCCTCGCCCGGCTCGGGCACTTCCTCGCCGCCGTTGAGGAAGAAGGTGACATGCGGGTATTTCTCGGTCTCGGCGAGGCGGAACTGGCGCAGGCCTTTCTTGGCCACCCATGCGCCCAGCGTGTTGACGATCTCGGGTTTGGGGTAGGCGGTGGTTATGTAGGCTTTGTGCGCCTCGGAGTAGTCCGCCATCCCCAACAGCCCCGCCCACTTGGGTCGGCCCGTAGTGTCAAACGCGTCAAATCCCGGATCGCCCAGCGCTGCCATGATCTCACGCGCGCGGTCGGCGCGAAAATTGAGGCAGAACACACCGTCCCCATCCCGCGCGCCATCGTAGTCGTCCAGCACGGTTGCCGGGATGAATTCATCCGTCTTGTCAGCGTCGTAGCCCTGTGCGATGGCGGTCCCGGCATCTGGTGCAGTAGCCCCCTGCCCCGCAACCATGCCGGCATAAGCCTGCTCAACCCGGTCCCAGCGTTTGTCACGGTCAAGCGCAAAATAGCGCCCCGTCAGCGTCGCGATGCACGCGCCATCGGGCAACGCGTCTTCAAGCTGGGCCAGGTAAGTTTCGGCAGATTTCGGTGCCACATCGCGACCATCGGTGATCGCGTGGATCAGCACTTCGAGCCCCGCATCCGCACAGGCGCGCGCAGCGGCAATCATGTGCTGGATATGTCCGTGGACGCCACCATCGGACAGAACACCCATCAGATGCGCCCGCCCGCCCATACCCTTGATTGCAGCGATCCAGTCGACAAGGGCTGCGTTGGTGAAAAAGCTGCCCTCTTCGATGGCCAGATCGATCTGGCCTAGATCCATTGCGACAACCCGGCCCGCACCGATGTTTGTGTGGCCCACTTCGGAGTTGCCCATTTGTCCTTTGGGCAGGCCCACATCCGGACCATGGGTGATCAGCGTGGCGTGAGGGCAGGTTGCCATGATGTGATCAAAGGTCGGCGTGTGCGCCAGTATCGGCGCGTTACCCTCGCGCACGTCGCGCAGGCCCCAACCATCGAGGATGCATAGGACGACGGGTTTGGGGATGCTCATGCGGTGCCTCGTTTTCTTGTGCCACGGGTCTAGCCTATTGCGTCTTTCGGGTGAAGCGGGCATCGGAAACCGGTTCGGTTTCCGCCCGTTTTTCGACGCGAAAAACGGCCTAGCGGATCGGTTCGGGCAATCCGCGTCCGTTGTTCCACCAGCGGTGCGGGTTATCGCGGTTCGGGTCATAGGCCGCGCGGCTGGCCCAGTCTTCGCGCAGGAAGATCACCGGTTCCTCGTAGTGGTGTACCGCCAGCACGGCATCCATGACCTGTTCCAGCACGGCCACATCCCGTTCAATCGAGATCTTCAGTTCCACCATCGGATAGGTCTCGGTCTCCCCGGCCTGAAACCCGTCCACGTGGGTGGTGGTGGTTGAGCCCGGTTCGGGCTGCGCCGTCTCGCGCCCCGTGGCCGATATGCTGGCATTGCGCTGATAACGGCCATAACCCAGCGGGTGCACCTGCATGACGGCGTCAAGGATGCGGTCGGTATCCTCGGGCAGGGTCTGGATCTCGAGCGTCCAGACCGGCACGAAGCGGCCGGATCGGGCCTTGTAGTTTTCAAGCGCTGTCATGACATCCTCCGATCAGTCCGGGTTGGCCCGTGTATAGCTGATTTTCGACAGGTCGGGGGCTGTGGCCGTGACTGCAGCCAATCGCGCGCCCGGGGTCAGCACGTGCCGCAGCAGCCCCACCGGGTGGGCGCGCAGGGTCAGGCGGGTGGAGACGTAATCTTCGACCACCTGCTCGCCCAGTGACATCTCGGGCAAAAGCGCTGCGGGTTCGTCCACCACCTCGCCGTCGATGTCGCGGGCAAAAAGCGGCAGCACCTCGCCCGGGGCCAGCGCCTTGGCCGCCCACAGCGCCTCGCGCCGCGCCAGACCCAGCGAGGAAAACACATCCGCCTCGGCCAGCCGCACCAGCACCTGTGGGCCCAGGCCCGCACGGCGCCACACATCCTCGACCGCGGTATAGCCGTTGC
>JBCBCR010000184.1:0-6486 GCA_038530495.1 Pseudomonadota bacterium
TTCCCGGCGCGGGTGGTGCCGCTGAAGTTCTTCATGGGGCACACGCCGCAGGACCTCGTGGACCTGACCGTCACGCTGCGTGACCAGAGCACCGACAAGCTGCGGCTAGGGCGGATCAAGGTCATCGCCGACGGGTCGATCCAGGGGTTCACCGCGCGGCTGCGTGCGCCGGGCTATTACAACGGTGCGCCCAACGGGCTGTGGTACATCGCGCCCGAGCAGTTGGACCAGATCTATCGCCTTGCGCTGGCGGCGGGGGTGCCGGTGCACACCCACACCAACGGGGATGAGGCGACGGAGCTGGTACTGGACACACTTGGGCCAGCCCTGACGGATACGCCCAGCCGCGACCACCGTTTTACCCTGCAGCATTGCCAGATGGCCGATGCCGCGCAGTTTCGGCGGATAAAGGCGCTGGGGGTTTGTGTGAACCTGTTTGCCAACCACCATTTTTACTGGGGGGACGAGCATTACCGGCTGACCGTGGGGCCGGAACGGGCCGAGCGGATGAATGCCTGTCGCACGGCACTCGACACGGGCGTGCCGATGGCGATCCATTCGGATGCACCTGTCACGCCGCTGGCGCCTCTGTTCACGGCGTGGGCGGCGGTGACGCGGATCACCGCGTCGGGCCGGGTGCAGGGCGCGCATGAGCGGATCAGCGTGACCGAGGCGCTGTACGCGATCACGCTGGGCGCGGCCTACACGCTGCACATGGATGGCGAAGTGGGGTCGATCGAGGCGGGCAAGCTGGCGGATTTTGCCGTGCTGGGCGGTGATCCGACCGAGGCGTCGCCCGATGCGCTCAAGGACATTCCCGTGTGGGGCACCGTGCTGGGCGGCGAGGTGTTCGACGCCAGCGCGCTATGAGCATTCCGGTCACGGTCATCGGTGGATACCTCGGCGCGGGCAAGACCACGCTGATCAATCAGATGCTGCGGCAGGCCGAAGGGCTGCGCATCGCGGTGCTGGTCAACGAGTTTGGCGCGCTGTCCATCGACGAGGACCTGATCGAGGCGCAGGAGGGCGACGTGATCTCGATCGCGGGGGGATGCGTGTGCTGCGCTTTTGGCGACAACCTCATTGGCGCCATCGGCGACATGGTGGCGATGAAACCCGCGCCGCAGCACATCGTGATTGAAGCGTCCGGCGTGGCGATCCCGCAGGCGATTGCGGCGACGCTGTCGCTGGTGGCGGGGGTGCATCTGGCGGGGACCGTGGTCCTGGCCGATGCGGAAACGGTTCAGCGCCGTGCGCGCGACACCTACATGGGTGACACGATCCTGCGGCAGTTGACGGGGGCCGATCTGGTGCTGCTGACCAAAGGCGATCTGCTGGCGGATACCGCGCGGGTCGCGGATTGGCTGCGCGATGTGTCGGACGGGGCCGAAGTGGTGCAGGCCGCCTTTGGCGACTGTCCCAACGCCGTGGTGCTGGGTGCTGTGGCATCGGGTGTGCCGGAACGCGGGGCCGATCTGGATCACGGGGCGCAATATCTGGGCCTGACTTTCGATCAGCGTGGCACGGCCGATGCGCAGGCGGTGGCGACGGTTCTGGCCGACGCGGCGCTGGGTTTGGTGCGGGCCAAGGGGTTTGTGCGCACGGGCACGGGTCTGGCCGAGGTGCAGGTGGTCGGGCGGCGCTGGACGGTCACGCCCGGGGGCGCCGGGCACGGGTTGGTGTGCATTGGCCTGCGGGACCGCATTGCCGCGGATGTGATCGCAGACCAGATGCGGCAGCACGGGTTTCACCTGTCCCGGGCTTGACCCGGGACCCTTTCGCGCGGGTCGCGTGGAGGCCCGGGGTCGAGCCCGGGCCACGGTGGGTCTATTTCAGTGTTCTGGCCAGAAAGGCCCGGGTTTCGGGGTGCTCTGGCGCGCCAAAGAGGGTCTCGGGCGGGCCTTCCTCGATGATTTTGCCGTCCTTGAGGAAACACACCTTGTCCGCGGCCTGCCGGGCAAAGCCCATCTCGTGGGTGGCAAGCACCATGGTCATCCCCTCGTCCTTGAGTGCGAGCAGCACGTCGAGCACCTCGCCCACCAGCTGAGGGTCGAGGGCGGAGGTGATCTCGTCAAAGAGCATCACCTCGGGCCGCATGGCGAGGGCGCGCACGATGGCGACGCGTTGTTGTTGACCGCCCGAAAGCTGATCGGGATACGTGTCCATGCGGTGGGCAAGGCCGAAGCGGTCAAAGAGGGCGGCGACCTCGGGCCGGGCCTCTTCGCGCGATTTGCCGAGAACGCGGCGCGGAGCGAGCAGCGCGTTTTCCAGCGCGGTCATGTGCGGGAACAGGTTGAAGCTTTGGAACACCATGCCGATGCGCGCGCGCACCGCCTGCGGATCAAGCCCCGGTTCGGAGATGTCGGTGCCATCAAGGTGGATCGCGCCGTCGTCGATGGGTTCGAGCAGGTTGATGCAACGTAAAAGCGTGGATTTGCCCGCCCCCGACGCGCCGATCAGGCACACCATCTGGCCCGTGTCCACGTCAAGGTCGATGCCGTCGCAGACGGTTGCGTCGCCAAAGCGTTTGACGACGCCGCGCAGGGCCAGCTTGGGCATCAGCTGCGCTCCTTGCGTTGGCGGGCCATCAGGTAGTCGGCGTAGCGCGTGGCGGGGATCGTGATGGCAAGGAAGATAAGGGCGGCGCCGACGTAAGGCGTGAAATTAGCTGTCAGCGATTTCAGCACGCCCGCTTGGCGGAAGACCTCGACCGGGCCGATGAAGCTGAGCAGCGAAACGTCCTTTTGCAGGGCGATGAGCATGTTCATCTGGCTGGGCACCACGTTGCGCACCGCCTGCGGCAGGACCACGTCGCGCATCACCTGCCGTTCGTTCAGGCCCAGCGACCGCGCGGCGGCGCGCTGGCTGTGGTGCACGCTGTCGATGCCCGAACGGAAGATTTCGGCGACATAGGCCGAATAGGTCAGGATCAGCGCCAGCGAGCCCCAGATATAGGGCGAATTCCACGGGCGCGGCAGGCCGAGGCCCGGGATGCCGAAGCCGATGAGGTACACCGTCAGGATCACCGGCACGCCGCGGAAGATGTCGGTAAACGCGGCCCCGAAGATGCGCAGCGGAAAGAGCGCAGGCGAGGTCGCGTCGCGCGCGAGCGCAATGAGCAGCCCCAGCACCGCGATGGCGGGCGCGGACCACGCAAAGATCATCACGTTGATCATGAAGGCATCGAGCAGGCGGGGCATGGCCTGGGCGAGCACGTCGCCGTTGAAAAAGCTGGCTTTGACCTTGTCCCAGCCCGGCGCCATGGGCACGAGCACGATGATCGCGGCCAGCACCAGCACCGTGCTGCTGCCCGCAATGATCAGCGACCTGCGGCGCTGCGCGGCCTCGTACCGTTCGCGACGGGTGGGGGTGGGCATTACTGGATCAGTGGCACGCCGGTGGTGTCTTGCAGCCACTCGGCCTCGATCGCGGCGAGCGCGCCGCTGGCATCAAGTGCGGTGATCGCGGCGTCGACACATTCCTTGAGCGGGTTGCCCTCTTCCATCAGCATGCCGAACTGGTCGGGATTGTCGCTGGCGTCGGCGGCGAACTGGCCAATGACTTTGGAGCCTTCGATCATCACAGCGCTCAGGAACAGGGCGGTGGGCAGATCAAACAGGGCTGCGTCGATCTGGTTCGCGCTCATCGCGGCATTCACGTCGGCAGTGTCGCCATAAAGCAGCACGTCCTGTTCTGGCTGCACCACGTTTTCCAGCTTTTGCACCGCGGTTGTCGCACCGGCAGCACCCCATTTCAGGTCCTTGAGTGCCTCCATGGTGGCGGGTGTGTCGGTCAGGTTGGGGCTGACCAGCACGGCCATAGGCGCGGTGTAGTAGGGGGCAGAGAAATCGACCACCTTGTCGCGTTCGGGCGTGATCGAGTATTGCTGCATGTTCATGTCGAAATTCTTGGCGCCGGGCTGGATCGCCTCGTCAAACGACGAGCGGACCCAGACGACGTCATCGGCGGCAAAGCCCATTTCGGCGGCGACGGCATAGGCTACGGCGGCCTCGAACCCTTTGCCGCTTTCTGGTGCGTCGTCCATGACCCAGGGAAAGTAGGCGGGGTTGCCGGTGGCGATGGTCAGCTTGCCATCTGTCAGCGTCTTGCCCGCGGCACAGTGGCCATCGGCGAAGGCCACGCTGGAGGCAAAGAGGAAAGCGACGAGGGGGATTGCGAGCCTGGGCATGGGGACCTCCTGTTGAATGACCACGCTAGGTTAGGGCGCGGGCCAAAGCGGTGTCCAGAGGCAAACGGCGCGCGCCCATGCCCATCCGGGCGGTTGCCTAGTCGTAGGTCAGGTCGCGCGCCTTGCCGCGGAACACCCAGTAGGACAGCAGCGTGTACCCCATGATTGCAGGCAGCACGAAGAGGGAGCCCACGAGGATGATGAACAACGATTCAGGCGCGCTGGCGGCCTCGTAAATCGTCTGCTTTTCCGGCACCACGTAGGGGTAGAAGCTGTAGGCCATGCCGCCATAGGCGAGCGTCCAGAGTGCCGTGGCGGCGGCAAAGGGCAGCCAGTTCAGGCGATCACGCTCAAACGGCATCCGGGCCAGCATCCACCACAGCCCGACGATCAGCGCGCCAGAGGCGATGGGCAGCGGCGCGAGGTAAAGCACGTAGGGAAAGGTGAACCATTTCTCGAAGATGCGCTCGCTCACGAACGGGGTGGCGAGGGAAACCGCACCCACACCCAGGACGAGGCCCCAGATCCCGCGCTTGGCCCACGTGATCGCCTTGAGTTGCAGGGCGTCCGTGTTCTTGTGGATCACCCAAGTGGCGCCGATGAAGCTGTAGCCGACGGTGAGGAACACCGCGGTGAGCAGGCCAAAGCCAAGGTTTGCAACCGTCCATTCGAGGCCCATCACGTAGAGGCCGAGCATGAACCCTTGGGCCAGCGAGGTCATCAACGAGCCAGCGAAAAACGCGTTGTTCCACAGGCGTTTGTAGGCGGCGGGGGCCTTGACGCGAAACTCGAAAGCGACGCCGCGCAGGATCAGGCCGATCAGCATGATCGCGACAGGCAGGTAGAGCGAGGTGAGGATTTCGCCGTGGGCCGACGGGAACGCCACCAGCAACAGGCCGACGGCCAGCACCAGCCACGTTTCATTCGCGTCCCAGAACGGGCCGATGGCCGCGATCATCGCGTCCTTTTCGTCGTCGTTGGCAAAGGGAAACAGGACGCCCACGCCGAGGTCAAACCCGTCGAGCACCACGTAGATCAGGATCGACAGGCCCATGAGCCCGGCAAAGGTAAAGGGGAGCCAAACCGTCGGCTCCCCGAAGAGGTACATGTCGAACATCGCTTATTCCGCCGGCATGGTGACCACGGGGCCAGCCTGCGCCTTGGGGGTGCGGGGTTCGATCGATTTGCCCTTGGACGCGCGGCGGGCGAGGTAGAAGATCGCACCGATATAGGCGACCAGCAGCAGGGCGTAGACCGTGAGGTACGCGATCAGCGAGCTGAGCACCATCGCGGGCGGCACGTCGGCCACGGCCTCCTTGGTGGTCATGACGCCTTGGACCAGCCAGGGTTGGCGGCCAATTTCGGTGGTGTACCAGCCCGACAGCGTGGCGAGCCAGCCGCTGAACGTCATGGCGACAAAACCGTAGAGCACAGGCTTGGGCAGCCCTTCGACACCGCGGCGGCCGGTGCCGTCGGCGCGTTTGCGCAGCAGCAGGAACGACGCGCCCCAGCTGACCAGCAGCATCAGAACGCCGGTACCGACCATCACGCGGAAGGACCAGAACACGGGGCTGACAGGCGGGTGCAGGGCGGTGCCATCGTCGGCCACGAATTCGTTCAGGCCTTTGACCTCGCCGTCCCACTCGTGCGTCAGGATAAAGGATGCGAGGCCGGGAATGCCCACCTCGAGGTTGTTTTCACGGGCCTCTTCGTCCGGCAGCGCAAAGAGCAGCAGGGGCGCACCGCGCTGGGTTTCCCAGATGCCTTCCATCGCGGCAACCTTGGCGGGCTGGTATTCCTTGGTGTTCAGGCCGTGCATGTCGCCCATGAAAATCTGCACGGGGATCAGCAGGGCGGCGGCAAAGACAGCCGTTTGCATGGCCGCGCGCACACCGCGGGTGCGGCCACCGATCAGCCAGCGGAACGCGCTGACACCAGCAATCAGGAAGCTGACGGTCAGGAAGCTGGCCAGCATCATATGGACAAAGCGGTACGGCATCGACGGGTTGAAGATGATCGCATACCAATCGGTCGCATGCGCCACTCCGTCAATCATTTCAAAGCCTTGTGGCGTGTGCATCCACGAGTTCAGCACGATGATCCAGAACGTGGACATGGTGGTGCCGAACGCCACAAGGAACGTGGCCCCGGTGTGCAGCCAGCGCGGCACCCGTGAAAAACCAAAGAGCATGATCCCGAGGAACACCGCTTCGAGGAAAAAGGCGGTCATGATCTCGTAAGCGAGCAGGGGGCCTGCGATGTTGCCGACGATTTCCATGAAGCCGGGCCAGTTGGTG
>JBCBCR010000185.1:0-6400 GCA_038530495.1 Pseudomonadota bacterium
CGGCGGCAAGCGGGATCGCGGCATTGCCCATGAATTCGGTGTGATCCGCCTCGGCAATCCCGGAATGGCTGAGCGCGATGATGATGTCGGCGCCCTGCTCTTTCATCACGGGCACATAAGCCTTGGCGCTTTCAATGATGTCGCGGGCGATCACATTTCCTTCAAGGTGTTTGCGATCCCAATTCATGATCTGTGGCGGCACAAAACCGATCAGGCCAATCTTCAGATTATGCGCTTCGCCTGCACCGTCGATAACCTCCTTATCCATGATGACATAGGGCGGCACGAGCGTGACATCTTTTGTCGGATCGGCGCCCGGCGTTTTGACGACATTGGCCGAAATGACCGGAAAGTTCGCGCCGGCGAGGGATTTCATCAGGAAATCGAGGCCATAATTGAACTCGTGATTGCCGAGGGTCGATGCGTCAAATCCCAGCGTGTTAAGCGCCGTGATGATCGGGTGCATGTCACCCTCTTTCATGCCGCGCTCGTACGCCATGTAGTCGCCCATCGGGTTCCCCTGCAGGAAATCACCGTTGTCGTAGAGAACGGAATTTGTCGCCTCGGCGCGAATGTCACCGATGATGGCCGCGGTCCGGGCAAGTCCCATCGTATCGCGTTCGCGGTCGGCATAGTAGTCGTAGGGCCAGATGTGCACGTGAAGATCGGTGGTCTCCATGATCCGCAAATGCGCTTGGTTTGCGGCGGCTTGCACCGAAAATGGATGCAGTGCGATGAAGCTGGCCGTCGAGGCAAGAAACGCGCGCCGGTGAAGATGTAGTGGCATGTCAGACTCCCTTCGCTGTCCCGCGATAGTTGCATGTTTGGTTGCTGCTGTGTGAAAATTCCATTGTACCTCGGTCAAACAGGCTGCACCGCGCATCTTCGACCTTTGCGCCGCTTTACGGTTTTCTTCCGACGCACCGCCAAAAGGGACGGCCTTGCGGCTGTTTAAGACTAGCAACGTAATTACCCCGGACTAGGTCCAACTCAAGCCAGCTGGATCCGCCGCGCATGACGCAACCGCACCCTTTGCCTATTGAAAACGTACAGGACTACCCGCGTCCGCCGGCATTGGAACCCGTGCCACAAAGGATAACGGTGGTGCTCAACAGTTGCGTGATCGTTGATACGTGCGGCGCCTTTCGGGTACTCGAAACCCACCACGCGCCCACCTACTACATACCCCCAGAAGACATATCCGCGCAGCTTATCCCAGTGGATGGCAACAGCTACTGCGAATGGAAAGGGGTCGCGCGGTACTTTGATGTTGTCGCGGATGGCCATGTGGAAAAGCGTTCAGCCTGGTGCTACGACACCCCGTCTCGACCTTTTTCAAAGATCGCGGGTTTTGTTGCAATCTACGCGGGCAAAATGGACTCCTGCACAGTCGGCAATGAGACCGTTCAGCCGCAACCCGGCGACTTCTACGGTGGATGGCAAACAGGCAATTTGACCGGGATCGTCAAGGGCGGGCCTGGAACGCGACACTGGTGAACGGTCAGGGTTTTACCGCGTCTGCTTTGCACCGGCTTTTTCACAAGACACGCGTCGCGCAGTTGTTGCTGCATCAAAACGTCTTTGTCCTCATGTCGTTTCCTCGCCTTTCAGTCTTCGTCCTCTTCGCCCGATGCAATGGTTGCGTTTGTGGCCAAGGACACAGGGACAAATAGATACGCCGGGCGGTTCCTCAGTAGACTGGCAAGGTGCGCTGACACCCCGAGATAACGCGTTAATTCAGCTACTTAGCCGCAATGAATTTTCGGGTAACGCACCACGCACAGCTGGGCAAAGTTCGAACTTCAGCGATTTTCGACTCCCGCCGCCCGGCTCATTCTGAGGTTGCCCCGGCACAAAAATCTTGTTCCGCGTACTGGAAAAACGCCATTTCAGCCGCAAGTAATGCCCCGCGACGGTCAGGGTGCGCGCCGCACCATCGCCCAAATTACAATGCAGGAGCATGCCATGACCGCCCTCTTTTTTGGGTCCATCGGGACCGTAATCGAGACATCCGAGCATCAGCGCGACGCGTTTAATCAGGCGTTTGCGGTCCACGGTCTGGAATGGCATTGGGATCGTGAGGCATATCGCGAAATGTTGCAGATCGCAGGCGGCGCGAACCGGATTAAACGGTATGCCCATACGCGCAGCCAAACCGTTGACGTGAGCGCCATCCACGCCACGAAATCTGCGATTTTTCAGGAACGGCTGGCAAGCAAGGACCTGCCCCTGCGCCCGGGTGTCGCCCGCGCCCTGCAAGAGGCGGCCGCCCGCAGCGCGCCCCTCGCTTTTGTCACCAGCACCGAGGCGGACACCGCATGGGCCATTGCCAAAACGGCCGCGTGGCAGTCGGGCGTTGCCTTTGACCACGTCACGCATCGCGCCGACGGGCAAAAGTCGAAACCCGCGCCAGATGTCTACCATGCCGCGTTAACGGCGTTGGACCTGTCCACAGAGGACGTCGTCGCAATCGAAGACAATCCAGACGGCGTCAACGCAGCCAAGGCGGCGGGTCTGGTGACCATCGGCTATGCCGGGCTCAACACCTTTTCACGCGATCTGGCTGCAGCCGATGCCCAAGCGGGCGACGACATCGCCATGGCGCTTGACCGTTGGCTTTCGCGCCACGCACAAGCCGCCGAATAACCCTCAGGCATAGGCGCGGTCGACCGCACCGGTTTGCGCCTGCCCTGTCCGGTAGGCGCGCGCCGCTTCGACCAGTGCCGCGAACAGCGCCCGCTGGCGGTGCGCGTAAAACAAGTGTTCAGGGTGCCACTGCACGCCGATGGCAAACGGGTCACACACACGTTCAATCGCCTGCACCATCCCGCCATCGTCACGCGCCGCGACACGCAGATCATCGCCCAACGTGTCCACTGACTGGCTATGCAGTGCGTTCACTTTCATCGGATCGGTTCCGACCACCGATGCCAGACGCGTGTCCTGTGCCACCTCAACCGATTTTCGCGGCAGGATGGTTTTGTACTTGCGCGACCGAAAGGTGGTGTAGGCGTCCTGATCCAGCGTGCCGCCCAACGCGACGTTCAGCATCTGCGACCCGCGACACACGCCCAACAACGGCACATCACGTTTGATCGCCTCGCACACAATGCCGCGCTCCAACGCGTCTCGTTCGGGATCAAGCCGCGATTCCATGACCAGTTCGGCACCGTACAGCATCGGGCCGATGTCATCGCCACCGCCAATGATGACCCCATCGACCTGATCCAGATCGACATCCCCACCGACTTGCCACCGCACGGCCCGCGCGCCAGCCAGCCACAGGTTCAGCCGCATGAGCGGGAATATTCGCCAGCCCGAGCGGCGCGAAACAGTCACGCCAATGGTCGGTTTCATGATGCCTCCAATACGATGCCGTAGGTTTTCAGAATGTCCCGCGCGGCGGAAACCCAGCTGTCGCGGGTCAGGTGCGGGTCGCTCGACCAGTCGCGCCAGCCGTCTTTCAGCGCGCTCAGCGCGGCGTCATGCCCGGCCACGCCTTCGATTGCGCGCCACAGGCGCCACGCGCCCGCCAGCCCCCAGCCATCGCGGTCAATCCGGCTTTCAGGCAGGCGGTAGTGATAGGCAGGGCGTGCAGTGATCTTGGTTTTGGGATCGACATTGCGCCGCACCGCATCCGGCGCGCATTCGGCAAAGATCGGCAACAGATCGAGCCCGTGATTGCGCGATGTCGTGTGATCCAAACCGATGTCGGCCAGCGCTGCGATGTCCATCGCGTCCGCGTTGGCCAGCGCGGTGACCATGGCCCGCGGATAAGGGTCGACAAAGGGCAGCACCCGACGCGACACGTCGATCCCGATCACCTCACGCAATAGCGGCTCGAGCAGCGCAAAACTCGTGGCCACCCGGGCCACATGGTCGCCGTCCCGCCGGGCGATCTCGACATTGAGATGCACACCAAAACCGTACATGACGCTGGCCCCGGTCCCTTCGGCCCCCGCGGTCCGCAGCGCACCGAGACCTGCGTCAAAGGCGGGCAGATGCGCCGGGTCGAACGGATCGCTGACCAACTCCACCGGCACCACCATCCGCGCGGCACCCAACGCGATATCGTTGCCCAACCGGTCCAGATCATCGCGATACTTGGTGTCCAGATAGAAACGGCACGCACCAAAGGGTGCTGTGTCACAAATCCAGGCGGCCCCATCCTGCCGCACCGATCCCCCCGTGGACCGCGCCCAGACCTTCGCAGCGACCTCTTCGGGCAAACCGGTAAATTCCACCTCCACGCCAAGCTTGCGCGGGCGGCCTTCTGCGGTGTCGGGAATGGGGAGCGGGGGATGGGCGCACGACTGCGTTGACAAAGACATGATCCAAAAACGCGACCGCCAAAGATTTGTTCCGACATGGAACCTGCGGCCCGGACACGCGTTGGCGTCCAAATCACAATCGGAGACAGCATGTCACACACCATCACCTTGCTCGATCGGGTCCAACTGACCCATGACACCGCGCATTACGTGTTCGACAAACCCGAAGGCTACAGTTTTACCCCCGGGCAGGCGACTGATATGGCCCTGAACCGCACCGGGTGGGAAGAGGAATGGCGCCCGTTCACCTTCACCAGCCTGCCATCCGCAGGGGCGCTGGCCTTTACGGTCAAATCCTATGCCGATCACGACGGCATGACCTATCGCATGGCGGCCCTCACCCCAGGCGACACGGTGCGGATCAAGGATCCGTGGGGCGCGATCGAAGACAAGGGACCGGGCGTGTTCATCGCCGGGGGCGCAGGCATCACGCCGTTCCTCGGCATCCTCAACAAACGCGCCGCCGAAGGCACGCTGGAAAACAGCCACCTGATCTTTGCCAACACCGCACCGCGCGACATCATCTTGCGCCCGCTCTGGGATGCGCTGGACGGCCTCCAAACCACCTATGTGTTGTCCGAAGACGCAGGCGACGCGCGCACCGGGCCGATAGACGGCGCTTTGCTGGACGACGTGGTGGATGACTGGTCGCAGAACTTTTACCTGTGCGGCCCGCCCAAGATGGAAGACGCGGTCGCAGACCTGCTGACCGCACGCGGCGTGTCCCAAGACCGTCTGATCCGCGAAAGCTGAGGCCCGCAGATGTTCATCGCAACCACCGCCCCCGTCGATACCTACGCCACCGTCCCCGATCAGCCGCGCGAGGCACTGAATGACCTCAGCACGGTCCTCGCGGACACGATCGAAGGGTACGCCGTGATGACAGACAAGGCCGAGCCAACCGTGCAGCCGGTTGTGAGACGCTTTCTCGCCCTGCATCAGACCCACGCCGCCCGCCTGCGCGAGCTTTGCGCCGAACAGGGCGGCGATCCCGAGGATGCAGGATCTGTCATGGGGGCCGTGCACAAGGCCATGGCCCACACACGCGACGCTTTGGGGCGGCTCGATGAGCGCGCCGAAGACACGATCCTGCGCATCGAGGCGCGCGTGATGGAACGGTACCGCAACGCCCTCGACGCGCTGGAAGGGCACCCGGTGATCCAGTCCGTCATTGCCGTACAGCACCTGACGCTGCGCGAACATGTCGCCGCGCTTAAATACTGATCCTGCCATGACCCACCCCGCCGATCCCGCCGACGTCAATCCCGACGACATCCGCCGCCCGCATCTGCGCGCCGCCACCCGCCGTGCCGTTCGGCGTCTTGGCACGCACGGGATCCCGCAACAGGCAGGCGCGGCCGCGTTTTTCCTCGGGATCGCGGTGCTGCTGGCCGTACTGTCCGCGGTTGGCATCGCGGGCCTTTGGCTTGCACCGGATGACATCACGCGCGGTCCGCTCTTTGCAGATACCACAACCGACTTGGTGCTTGCCCGGTTGCGCGACGTGGCCGCGGCACAGGACGCGACGCTGACCAATGGCGCCGTTCTGGGCCTGACCCTCGCCTTTATCCTTGCAGCGTTGGGCACGCAGGTCGTGATCGGCGCGCTGAACCTTGCCTATGGTCAGGCCGATACGCGCGGCACCGCTGCCCGCCTGGCCGCCGTCGTCAGTCTCACGCTGATCTTGCTGATCCTGCTCGGCCTGCAACTGACCGTGGTCATGGTCCCCCCGGTCCTGCTTGCGCTGATCGACGACCTGCCCTTTTGGGAAACCATCATCGCCACGGCCCGCTGGCCGCTGTTCCTTTTCATCGCGGTTGCCACGCTGGTCCTGACCTACCGCATCGGCCCCTGCCCGCGTGCCGCCCGCACCCGTGTGATTGCACCCGGTCACGTGATGGCCGCGGCAGTTTGGGCGCTTGGCACCGCCGCTTTCGCGCTGCTCGTCGAACAGATGGCCAGCATAAACGAAGTCTTCGCGCTTATCCTTACATCCATCACGCTTTTTGGCTGGCTGTGGCTGTCGGTCTTTGCCGTTCTGCTTTGCGTCGAATAACGCGCCAAGCAGA
>JBCBCR010000186.1:0-6383 GCA_038530495.1 Pseudomonadota bacterium
CCCCCTCGAGCAGTTCGAGGCGGAACATCGCGTAGACCGTCCCGGTATCGCCCGCCGCACGCACATAGTTGCCCGAGCCCTGCACGCGTTCCACCAGCCCTGCCGATATATGTGCAGATCGCAGAGCTGCTGACCCGCGACATCGTCGCCGGTCGACTGGTGGATGGTCAGCGCCTCGCGCCCGAGCGCGAGATGGCCGCGGAACTGGGCGTGAGCGTGGGCACACTGCGCAAGGCACTGTCACGGATGACCGAACAGGGGTTGGTCGAACGGGTGCAGGGGTCGGGCAACTATGTGCGCGCAGGCGGCGACACCGGATCGGTCTATGCGATGTTCCGGCTGGAATTGCCGGGCGGCGGCGGCCTGCCGCGGGCGCAGGTGCTGTCGGTGGAACACGTGGCCAAGCCTGCGGATCTGCCCGCCTTTGGCACCAGCGACAGCGGCACGCGGATCCGGCGGCTGCGGCGGCTGAATGACGTTCCGATCGCGGTGGAAGAGATCTGGCTGGATGCCGGGGCGGGACGGCTGACCGCGGCCAACCTGTCGGAATCGCTTTATGCGACCTATGCCAAGGCGCTGGGGCTATGGGTTGTGCGGGCCGAAGACAGGGTTTCCCTGGATGAGGCGCCGCCCTGGACACCCGACATTTTCGGGCTGCCCCCCGGCGTGCCCTGCGGCTATATCGAGCGTCTGAGCTGGG
The DNA here is from genome assembly GCA_038530495.1 of Pseudomonadota bacterium. Classification (GTDB taxonomy): domain Bacteria; phylum Pseudomonadota; class Alphaproteobacteria; order Rhodobacterales; family Rhodobacteraceae; genus Tateyamaria. Next base: position 701 of record JBCBCR010000186.1, read on the forward strand.
CCGACCGCCCCGCGCCCATCGAGTTTTCGCGCACGTGGTTTGACCCCACCCGCGCGGTTTACGTCCAACGTCTGAAATGAGGCACCCTATGGGATCCGAGATACGCTATGGCCTGATCGGCACCGGCATGATGGGCCAGGAGCACATGCGCAACATCGCACTGTTGCCGGGCTGTTCGGTGGGCGCGTTTTACGAGCCCGACGCCGACATGGCGGCGCGCGCGCAGGCCATTGCGCCCGCGGCACGGGCGGCGGACACGCTGGACGCGCTTTTGGCCGATGACAGCCTCGACTGTCTGGCGATTGCCAGCCCGAACCACCTGCACGTGGACCAGATCACGCAGATCGCGCGCGCGCGCCCCCTGCCCCTGCTGGTGGAAAAGCCGCTTTTTACCGATCCCGCGCAGACCGCGGCGCTGGCGGCCTTTGCCCGCGACTATCCCTGCCCGGTCTGGGTGGCGATGGAATATCGCTACATGCCCGTGATCGCGGCGTTTCTGGATCAGGCGGCCGACGCCACCGGCGGCGTGATCCAGCTGAGCATTCGCGAACACCGCTTTCCATTCCTGGAAAAGGTCGGCGACTGGAACCGGTTCAACCGCTACACCGGCGGCACCTTTGTCGAAAAATGCTGCCATTTCTTTGACCTGATGCGCCTGACACTCGGGGCCGAGCCGGTGCGCGTGATGGCATCGGGCGCGCAATCGGTGAACCACCTGGACGAGGCCTATGCCGGGCAAGTGCCCGACATCCTCGACAGCGGCTATGTGCTTGTCGATTTCGACAATGGCGCGCGCGCGATGCTGGAATTGTGCATGTTCGCCGAAGGCAGCCGCTATCAGGAAGAGCTGTCCGCCGTGGGGCCCACGGGCAAGATCGAAGCGTTTGTGCCCGGCCCGGGCCGGTTCTGGCCCGAGGCGCTTGGCCCTGCGCCGGTGGCGCGGCTGGTGGTCAGCCCGCGCCGCCCGCAAGGCCCGCAGGAACGCGAGGTGCCGGTGGACCCCAACCTGCTGGATGCGGGCGATCACAACGGGTCGACCTTTTACCAGCACCAGAAATTCGCCGACATGGTGCGCGGCGTGCGCACAGCGCCCGAGGTGACACTGGCCGATGGCTGGGCCGCGGTGGCGATGGGGCTGGCAGCACAGGAAAGCATCCGCACCGGGCAGGCGGTCGATCCGCGTCAGTGGATGGCCTGATCCTGGCTCGCGCGGCGGGCCGCACCGGTTGAGCTGCCGATCACGAACTCCGCCTCGAGAAGCTGGGTGCGTGGCGGCGCGCCGGGGTCACGGATGCGGTCGATCAGCATGTCCGCGAGCGCCGCCCCCGCCGCCCGGACCGACGACCGCATGGCGGTGAACACCGGCTGCGCGCCGCCATTGCCCAGATAGCTCAGGCAGTCGTCAAAGGTGACCACGCTCACCTCGCGCCCCATCTGCAACCCGTTTGCATCCAGCGCGCGGCGCACGCCCAGCGCCGAGATGATCGACGCCACCAGAAACGCGGTGGGCCGGTCGGGGCGCGCCAGCATCCGCATGGCGTGGTCGAACCCGTGCTGTTCGGTCATCTCGCCGGTGGCGGTCAGCACCGGATCGATCTCAAGCCCCGCCGCCTCCATCGCGGCGGCAAAGCCCGCGCGGCGGCGCATGGCAAAGTCCATTTCCTCGTGCCCGTTGATCAGCGCGATGCGCCGGTGCCCGAGGTTCAAGAGGTACTGCGTGGCATCCTCGAACGCGCGGCGGTTGTTCACGTCGAGCCAGTCATAGGGCGTTTCGGTGCCGCTGGCGCGCCCGTGCACCACGAATGGCAGCCCGATCTCCTGCAGGACCGGCAGGCGCGGGTCGTTCATCGACGGCGCGTGCACCACCACGCCGTCCACCGCGCCGCGCGCCTTGAGGCTGCGATAGGTGTCGGTCTCGGCATCGGTGGGCACCTGCGTCAGCATCATCTCGTACCCGTGGCGGGCATAGGCTTCGCCCGCGCCGGCCATGAAGTCGCCAAAGATCGGGTTCACCGTTTCCACCGACGGGCGCGCCGAAATGACGTGGCCGATGCAGCGCGTATTTCCCGTGGCCAGGCCCTGGGCGCGCAGGTTAGGGCTGTATTTGTGCGCGGCAGCGGCGGCGATCACCTTGGCACGGGTTTTCTCGCTGACCTCGGGATAGCCGTTCAGCGCCCGGCTCACCGTGGTCTGGCTCAGGCCCAGCAGCATCGACAGTTCCTTGAGGTTCACGCGACATCCCCCATTTTGTCCGCTCTGGACGCGCAAACGCGATCCAAAGCGCTTTCAACCCTGCGAAACGCTACCCTGGAAAATGCAATCCGCAAAGCCCAACTTCTGCTATAATGTGGAATATCGTTTGACTTGCAGCGGGAATTTTGTGACCTTCCCGCTATTCCAAAGCGCTTTGGGCGTGGAATCGCATGCCAAAAGCCGCACAGGCCCTGCCTTGTGGGATGAAATTAACGGGAGGAATACCGAATGAGAAACACTCTTCTTGCCAGCACGGCGGCGCTGAGCCTCGTTGCCACTGGCGCGCTGGCCGACGGCCACCTGATCTTTGCCCCCGGCGAAGGTCCGTTCAGCTGGGACAGCTACACCGCTTGGTCCGAAAGCGCGCCTGACCTGTCGGGCCAGACCGTCACCGTGTTCGGCCCATGGCTGACACCCGAGGACGGGTACCTGAACAATGCGCTGGCCTATTTCGAGGCCGCCACAGGCGCCGACGTGATCTACACCGGCTCCGACAGCTTCGAGCAGCAGATCGTGATCGACGCCGAAGCGGGCTCTGCCCCCAACGTCGCCGTGTTCCCGCAACCGGGTCTGGCGGCCGTGATGGCGTCCAAGGGTCAGCTGTCGCCACTGGGCGGTGACATGGCCAACTGGGTGCGCGACAACTATGCCGCGGGCCAGTCCTGGGTCGATCTGGGCACCTATGCCGACGAAAACGGCGCCGACCAGATGTACGGCTTCTTCTACAACGTGAACGTCAAGTCGCTCGTGTGGTACAACCCCGAGAACTTCGAGGATGCCGGCTACGAGGTCCCCGAGACCATGGAAGACCTGCGCGCCCTGACCGAGCAGATCGTGGCCGACGGGGAAACCCCGTGGTGCATCGGTCTGGGGTCCGGTGCGGCCACCGGCTGGCCCGCCACCGATTGGGTCGAGGACATGATGCTGCGCACCGTGTCGCCCGACGTCTATGACCAGTGGACCACCAACGAGATCCCGTTCGACGATCCCCGCGTGATCGCGGCGATCGAAGAGTTCGGCTGGTTCGCCCGTGACGACGCCAAGGTTGCCGGTGGTGCCGGTGCCGTGGCATCGACCGACTTCCGCGACAGCCCCAAGGGCCTCTTCTCGAGCCCGCCGCAGTGCTACATGCACCGTCAGGCGTCGTTCGTGCCCGCGTTCTTCCCGGAAGATGTGGAATTCGGTGTCGACACCGACTTCTTCTACTTCCCCAGCTACGCGGACAAGGATCTGGGCAACCCGGTTCTGGGCGGCGGCACGCTGATGGCTGTGACCTCGCCGTCGGATGCAACGTCGGAACTGATGGAGTTCTTCAAGCTGCCGCTGAGCCACGAGGTGATGATGGCGCAGACGGGCTTCCTCACACCGCACAGCGGCGTGAACCTGGACGCCTACAAGGACGACACGCTGCGCGCGCTGGGTGAGGTGCTCTTGGGCGCGACCACCTTCCGCTTTGACGGGTCGGACCTGATGCCCGGTGGCGTGGGTGCCGGCACGTTCTGGACCGGCATGGTCGACTATGCCGGTGGCAAGGACGCCGCCGCGGTCACCAGCGAAATCCAGGCCAGCTGGGACGCGCTGAAGTAAGCGCACGCTTTTAAACGACCGATCCGTCCGCGCTTGGCGCGGGCGGGTCCAATCACCGCAAAGCGGTGCGCGTCCGGGCAAACCGGACCCCAGCCCCAGGGAGAGAGCCATGAACCCCGCATTGCAGGGCCTGCTGACCATCGTCATCGGTGTCGGAGGCTGCCTCGGATACTTTTACCTGTCCAACCAGTTTCTGGACAAAGTCCTGTTCCCGGCCCGCGGGCCAGAAGCAGGCCGCAACATCAACCGCGCCAACATGATCCGCCCGTGGCTGTTCCTGTTCCCGGCGATCTTTGCGCTGGGGCTGTACCTGGCCTACCCGGTGATCGAAACGCTGCGCCTGTCGCTGACGGACCGTGACCAAGGCGGCGCTTTTGTCGGGCTCGCGAACTATCAACAGATGTTCGTGGAGCCAAAGTTCTGGGAAGCGATGCGCAACAACATGCTGTGGCTGATCGTGGTGCCTGCGGCCTCAACCGCCTTTGGCCTGCTCGCAGCCCAGCTGACCGACCGCATCTCGTGGGGGTCGATCGCGAAATCGCTGATCTTCATGCCCATGGCCATTTCATTCGTGGGCGCGTCGGTGATCTTCAAGCTGGTCTATGACGCCCGGCCCGCGGACCAGCCGCAGATCGGCGTGCTGAACGCGGTGTGGATGCAGTTTGACGGCGGCTTTGGCTCGACCCTGATGCTCAAGATCCTGCCGGTCATCATCCTGCTCGCTTTCGCGGGCATCGTGGCCTATGTCGGCTGGCTGATCCTGCGGCCCCTGACGCGGGGCGCGGGCGGCGGCCTCTTCGTGATGCTGGGGCGCATCCTCATCGGCCTGGGCGCGCTCTACCTCGTTTACACATCGCTGGCGTCGGCCGCGAACCTCGCCACCGCCGACCTGCCCTATGGCCAGCCGGTCACGTGGCTGACGGTGCCGTTCTTCAACAGCTTCTTCCTGATGGTGGTGCTGATCTGGATCCAGACCGGCTTTGCCATGGTGATCCTGAGTGCTGCGCTGCGCGGCATCCCCGAGGAAACGGTCGAGGCCGCCATCGTCGACGGCGCCAACCCGTTCCAGATCTTCTTCCGCATCAAGGTGCCGCAGATCATGTCCACCATCGTGGTGGTCTGGACCACGATCACGCTGGTGGTGCTCAAGGTCTTTGACATCGTGTTCGCGATGACCAACGGCCAGTGGGAGACGCAGGTTCTGGCCAACTACATGTACGACAAGATGTTCCGCGCCAATGACTGGGGCGTGGGATCGGCATCGGCCATGGTGATCATGCTGCTGGTGACGCCGATCCTGATCTGGAACATCCACAACGCGCGCAAGGAGATGCGGTAATGGCTGAGCAAACGACAAACCCGGGCGTTGCTGGCCAAGGTCTCGCGCGTCTGTTTTCCCGCTCGGGCAGCAAGGCGGGCGACCAGTCCGCGCTGACATGGGCGGTGCACCTGTCGGTGGCGTTCCTTGTGCTGCTGTGGATTTTTCCGACCGTGGGTCTCTTGGTGTCGTCGTTCCGCACCGGGGACCAGATTTCCTCGTCGGGCTGGTGGGCATCGCTGTTCCCGTCCGAACAATCGGTGCGCTACCGCGTCGGCGACCCCGACGACAACCGCGTCGAACGCGACGGACTGTACGTGGTCGAGGGCAACTTCTTTACCGAAGCCGAGGCCGCACCGGGGGCCGTGACCACCTGGGGCACGTCCAGCCGCGCGATTGCCGCCTATGCGGCGGGCGAGGTGGCCGACATGGGCGACGGCGAAAGCATCGTTGTGCAATCCGACGGCAGTTACGAATGGTCCGGCAACGACGACCAGATCAGCGGGCGCGGGCAGCGTGTCTTTG
>JBCBCR010000187.1:0-6354 GCA_038530495.1 Pseudomonadota bacterium
CCCAAAGCACAATTCAGCGCCGTCTGGCCGCCCATGGTGGGCAGAAGCGCGTCGGGGCGTTCTTTCTCGATGATCTTGGCGACATAATCGATCGTGATCGGCTCGATGTAGGTAGCGTCTGCGAGGCCCGGATCTGTCATGATCGTGGCAGGATTGGAGTTAACCAGGATGACCCGGTAGCCTTCCTCGCGCAGCGCTTTGCACGCCTGTGCACCGGAATAGTCGAATTCGCATGCCTGCCCGATGACAATGGGACCCGCGCCGATGATCATGATCGATCCGATATCGGTTCTTTTCGGCATAACGACCCCCTCGTGCGCAAATTGTCGTGGGTTATAGGCATGGGGCGCACGGGCGCAAGGGGGTGCACTGCGTTTTGCGGCCACTGCTTGTCAGATGCGGGACCCGCAAGCAAAAAAGGTCACTGTCCGTGGTGCGGAAGGGAATTCCATGGCGCAAGTTTGAATTTAGTGATAGCTACTGTACTATACCTAAAGTTGTCTTGTGCGTGAGTCGGCAAAGGTAAGCCAGAAATGGACAGAGTCATGTCTTTGCCTGCCCTGATCATGGGTTCTCTCGGCGTACTCGCCGAAATATCCGAGCTTCAACGCCGCGCGTTCAATACCGCTTTCGAGGAACATGGTTTGTTCTGGCACTGGGACGAAGCAGCCTATCGCAAGCTGCTCGAAGTGCCGGGCTGCAAGCCGCGTATCCGATATTACGCCATGGCCCGAGGTATCGAGGTGGACGTGGACGCAATCCATGCGTCCAAGATGCACGCGATGAAGCTTGCGCTGGATCAGGGCATCCCTCTACGCGATGGTATTCTGGACCTGATCAAAAGGGCCAAGGACCGAGGCGTTGCCGTGGCGATTGCTACGCGGTCGCCACCGGTGCTGGTCGATTTGGTGTTCCACGGTCTGCGCAGTCAGATTTCGCGCGATGATTTCGATGTGATCGCCGATGCGAGCTATCTTGATGAGGCGCAGCCATCAGCGGAGATTTACCAGCTTGCGCTGACCCAACTGGGTGCAGACGCGTCGCGCAGTATTGCGATGGAAGACATGCCCGAAGACTGCGAGGCCGCACTTGCCGCCGGTCTCGAAACCTATGCTTACCCCGGGCGTATTTCGGTCGGTCGCAGGTTCCCCGACGGCGTCCATGTGATTGAACGCCCCGATGAAGGGCACCTGCCACCGCTTTTTTCAGCTGCCTGAGACCGAGTGCGCTTACCGGCCCGTCAAACGTGCAAGAAACGACCGCTTGCGCGGTGCGTGTGCGGCGCAGTGCAGCGCTGCGGATGCGTCGACCTCCTCGACCGGCGCGGGCGCTTCTATCTGGGGTGCCGGTGCGGCGGGTTCGATGACCTCCGGCGCGGGGCGTTCAGCCTTCTTGGGCTCCGGTGTCGGTTCCGCTTCGGGCATCTGCATCTTGCCGCGCATGTGCGGCGGTTGCTGCACCTGGCTCGCCGGAAGCGGGGTCCGTTCGGTCATGGCCTCGCCCGCCACGATGGATTTCACCGCTTTGAGCGTGAACGCCGTTATCTCGGCGCCGGATTTGCCTTCAATGTGTTTGGGCAGGTCGTGTTTCATGTCGCCTCCGCAACTTCGATCGATACGTGGTTTTCCTCTCTGGGATGTGAGGCTGACAAAAAATTGTGGCAAAAGCGCGAAAAAGGCGCGGCGCATTCATGGCGTGCTAGGGTGCGGATTGCATGTCAAGCCAGGCACGGACCGATGCCTCGAACCCGCGCGGATCATCCGCGTGCAACCAATGCCCGGCGCGTGGCAGCTTGGCAAAGCGTGCCCGCGGAAACAGTGCCCTGATCGCGTCGCGATGCCCGGTTTGGACGTAGTCTGATTGCCCGCCTGACAGGAACAGGGTGGGCCCGTCGAACTGCGCCTGGAAATCCGGAAAGCCGATGATCGCGTCCATCTGATCCGACAATACGCCAAGGTTCAGCCGCCATGCCTTTCCGTCCACATCGAGCGATTGGGTGAGAAAGCTTGCAACGCCGGGTTCCAGCCCTTGCGCGCGCAGTGCCGCATCGGCATCGCTGCGTCGGGTGACCTGTGACAGATCAACCGCGCGCATGGCGTCGATCATCGGTTGCTGCGTGTGCGTGTAGGTCACAGGCGAAATGTCCCCGACAATCAGCGTGCGGACCAAATCGGGTCGGGTCAGGGCCAGCGCCATCGCGGCTTTGCCGCCCATCGAATGGCCAATCACGTCAGCTGTGCCGCCAATCGCCTCGATCACCTCGGCCAGATCGTGGGCGAGTTCGGGATAACCGTGCGCGGGCAAATGCGGGCTGGCGCCGTGGTTGCGCATGTCGACGGTGATCACGCGGTACGTATCGCTGAGCCGTTTGGCGATCACGCCCCAGTTGCGGCCCGAGCCATAAAGCCCGTGCGCAATCAAGAGGGGCGGCGCTGCGCTGTCGCCAAATGATTGAAAGCTCAACATCGTCCGAGGGTTACACCGGGCGCCGCGTGGTTGCCAGCCGATTTCACCATGCGTAGGCTGCGCGCCATGGAGACAGGCGACAGTATAAATGCGCGTGCCGCGCGGATCATGGCGGGGCTAGAACAGGCCTTTGGCGTGCGCGCCAAGGATCTGAGCGCCGCGCTGCGTCGCACCGGGCGCCGGCTGCCGCGCCGCTTGCACAAGGCCGCTGGTCAGGTCACCGCGGCCCAGGCCTATGGTGGTCAGCCCAAGCTGATGCGGCAGGTCGACAGTGACGCGCTGGATCATGCCGAGCGCGAGGTGCTTGATTACCTGAATCGCATTGACCGTGCCGACCGGCGCCGCGGGCGGTTGCTCAATACGGCTGGTTTGGTGGCGTTCAACCTGCTTTTGGTCGTTGCGGCCTTTCTTGTCTGGATGTGGTGGTCCGGGAACATTTAATCTTGGAACTTGCGCTGCGTTGCGGCGTTTCCCTTTCAACGCAACTGAAAAGGAGACAGTCATGAAAGCGCTCATTCTGCTGACATCGCACAACACTCTGGGCTCCACCGGCAAGCCGACCGGGTTTCACTGGGTCGAGATGGCGACACCCTATTACGCGCTCAAGGAGGCGGGCCACGACGTCACGTTGGCCAGCATTGTGGGCGGCCGCCCACCCAGCGATCCGGGGTCGTCCGATCCCGACAGCCGCGAGGCCGATGTTGATCGTTTCCTGAAAGATACGGCCGCCATGGACGCACTGGAACGCACCGTGCCACTGCAAGACTTGGATGCGGGCGATTTCGACATCGTCTATGTGCCCGGCGGCCACGGCACCATGTGGGATATGGCGCAGACCAAGGACGTGGGCCAATTCATCGCCAAGGCTTGGGAAAATGGCGCAATTGTCGGATCGGTCTGTCACGGTCCGGCAGCGCTGACCGAAGCCTATTTGAGTGACGGCACGCCGCTGGTGAGAGGCAAGCGTATCAACGCCTTTACCGATGCCGAAGAGCACGCGGTCAATCTGCAAGATGTTGTGCCATACATGCTGGAAAGCCGTCTGCGCGAACTGGGCGCAATCTTTGAAGGCAACAAAGACAATTTCGGCGTGCACGTGGCGCGCGACACGCGTCTGGTGACGGGCCAAAATCCTGCCTCGGTGCCTGAATTGGCAGCAGCGCTGATTGACATGGCGCAAGGCCAGCAAAAAGCAGCGTAATCCAAAAAAGAAAAAGGCGGGCCAGTGAGCCCGCCTTTTTTATGCGTTTAGACCTGCGGTCAGAGGTGCGGATACATCGGGAACCGAGCGCAAAGCTCGGCAACTTCCGCCTTCACCTTGTCCTCGACCGCGCCGTTGCCGTCAGGGCCGTTGGCAGCAAGGCCGTCGACCACTTCGATGATCCAGTCACCGATCTGGCGGAACTCGCCTTCGCCAAAGCCGCGTGTGGTGCCCGCGGGCGACCCCAGACGGATACCGCTGGTGATCATGGGTTTTTCATCATCGAACGGAACGCCGTTCTTGTTGCAGGTGATGTGGGCGCGGCCCAGTGATTTCTCGGTTACGTTGCCCTTCACACCCTTGGGACGCAGATCCACCAGCATCACGTGGGTGTCGGTACCGCCGGTGACCGTGGCAAGACCGCCCTTCATCAACTGATCCGCCAGCGCCTGCGCGTTCTTGATCACCTGCTCCTGGTAGACCTTGAACGACGGCTGCAATGCCTCACCAAAGGCGACAGCCTTGGCCGCAATGACGTGCATCAGCGGACCGCCCTGAATACCGGGGAAGATTGCCGAGTTGAACTTTTTGGCCAGCGCCTCGTCATCGGTCAGGATCATCCCGCCGCGGGGGCCGCGCAGCGTCTTGTGCGTTGTGGTCGTGGCCACGTGCACATGCGGGAACGGGTTGGGATAGACACCCGCCGCGATCAGGCCCGCAAAATGCGCCACGTCCGCCAGCACCCAGGCGTCCACCTTGTCCGCAATCTCGCGGATGCGGGCAAAGTCGATCTGCCGCGGAATGGCCGAGCCACCCGCGATGATCATCTTGGGCTTGTGCTCAAGCGCCAGCGCTTCGATCTGGTCATAGTCGATGTCCAGCGTGTCTTCGCGCACGCCGTATTGGATCGCGTTGAACCACTTGCCCGACTGGTTCGGGCGCGCGCCGTGGGTCAGGTGACCGCCGGCATCGAGGCTCATGCCCAGAATGGTGTCGCCCGGCTGCAAGAGTGCAAGGAACACACCCTGGTTCGCCTGGCTGCCCGAGTTTGGCTGCACATTGGCAAAGCCACAGCCAAAAAGCTGCTTGGCGCGTTCGATCGCCAGCTCTTCGGCCACGTCGACATACTGGCAGCCACCATAGTACCGGCGACCGGGATAGCCTTCGGCATATTTATTGGTCATCACCGATCCCTGTGCTTCAAGCACGGCAGCGGAGACGATGTTTTCCGAAGCGATCAGTTCAATCTCGTCGCGCTGGCGGCCCAGCTCATCGCGGATCGAGCCAAACAGTTCCGGATCGCGGTCAGCCAGCGATTGGGTAAAGAAGCCGTCGGTGCGGTGCGGCGCATTCATAATGTGTCTCCTCGGAGGTGGATTCGGTCTGAATTCTTGCCGGTTTCCTATCGGAAACGACATCTTTAGGCAAAACCTATATCGCCACATACCCCTCGACCAGTGGCAAAGCGGATTGGGACGCTGGTCAGCGACGAAATCTTGTGCTTCTTTCGGGCACAAGCCGGGCGTAAAGGAAATGTCACATGGCCCTCAAGATCGCGTTTACCGCCAGCCGCGCGCCCGTGGCACAGACTGCGCGTGCGGCGTTGATCGGTCGGTATGGCGACGTGGCCCTTGACGCGGCAGAGGTGATCGTTGCGCTGGGCGGCGACGGTTTCATGTTGCAAACGCTGCATGGCACCGAACATCTGCCCGCCCCGGTCTATGGCATGAACCGCGGCACCATCGGCTTTCTGATGAACGAATACAGCGAGGCAGGCCTGCCCGAACGGCTCAACGCAGCCGAGCTTGAAGAAGTGAACCCGCTGCGCATGATTACGACGACCACCGATGGCAGCCAGCGCGAGGAATTGGCGATCAACGAGGTGTCGCTGCTGCGCGCCGGTCCGCAGGCGGCCAAGCTTCGGATCAGCGTCGATGGGCGGCTGCGGCTGGATGAACTCGTCTGCGACGGTGCGTTGGTGGCCACACCGGCGGGGTCGACGGCGTATAACTATTCAGCGCACGGGCCGGTTCTGCCCATCGGGTCCGATGTTCTGGCGCTGACCGCTGTTGCCGCCTTCCGCCCGCGGCGCTGGCGCGGCGCGCTCCTGCCCAAGAGCGCGCGGGTGCGGTTCGACGTGCTCGAGCCTGACAAACGTCCGGTGATGGCCGAGGCAGACTCGCGCTCGGTCCGTGATGTAGCCACGGTCGAGATCGCCTCGGAACCGTCGGTCGTGCATCGCATCCTGTTTGATCCCGGCCACGGGCTCGAAGAACGCCTGATTTCCGAGCAGTTCACCTAGCTAGACGCGACAACCGGTCACGACAGCGTGAGGCGGGAACGGCACCGCGGCGCGAACCATTACTTATCCAACCGCCACCGTTGGAGATCACAATGCGCTTTATCTTGCCCCTCATTGCCACCTTCGCCCTGTCCGCCTGCGTCACCACCATCGCCGAGGAACGCGGGACCATCACATTTGGGCTGGAAACCTATGACACCGTCACCCGCACCTTTCAGCGCGAGGATGGCAGCACCTATGCCCGCACCACGATCCGTCTGGGCGCTGAACGCGTCAGCTGCCGCGCCAATGATCCCGTGGATTGCCGCGCCGCAATCAACCAGCGCCAATTCAGCCGCTCCGCGTTTTGACCTGACCGGTCGCCGCGCGCGCAAAATGCCCTTGC
>JBCBCR010000188.1:0-6348 GCA_038530495.1 Pseudomonadota bacterium
GATGCGCAACGAAAAAGTCATGCCTGATCGCCTGATGCGCAACACCAAGGACCAGATCAACGACATGTACAAACGCGCGCAGGGTCGGTAGCGCGGCAGCGTTTTCTAGGTGCGGTCGGCGGCGGTGTGCACGTCCACCAGCGGCACGCGCATCCCGGTCTGAATCACGTCGGGGTCGTAGGGGTCGCGGGCGAACACCGCCTCGACCATGGGGCGGAAGAATTCCAGCGGCATCGTGTCGTAGGCGGGATCAAAGCTTGATTGATCCCAGCGTTCGCAGAACTGCGCGCAGTCGTCGAAATAGGCGTGCCCGGCATAGGCGTCGCGTTTGTGCGGGTTCGCGCCCACGTGCTGGCCGTAGTAGATCATCTGGAAATCGCCGTGCTTTTCGACCACCCAGGTGCATTGCTCGCGCACAAAGGGTTTGAGGATCGCGGCGGCGTATTCGTCGTGGTTGTAGGGCGCAAAGATGTCGCCGATGTCGTGCAGCAGGGCCGAGACGATCCAATCGGTATCCGCCCCGTCGCGCCATGCCCGTGTCGCCGACTGCAGCGAGTGACCCAGCCGCGTGATCTGGTAGCCCGAGAGCCCTTCGTCGAGGGTTTCGAGGGCGGTGAGCAGGCGGTGTGCGGTGCCGCGGGTGTATTCAATCTCGTGCGCGGTGAGGAAGGCGTAGTCTTCCTTGTCGCCGTCTTTCATGGCGGTGAATTTGACGTGGTCCATGGGTTGAGCCTTTGTCTGTGCGGCGGGTTAAGCGTAGATTTCCGTGCTGCCTTTGGCGCCTTTCATCATGACCTGGGCCTGGGCGCGGCGCACCTCTTCGTAGCGGGCGAGGGCGTCGGGGGCAAAGTCGGTTTGCGGTGCCTCCAGCGGGATGAAATTGCCGTGCGTGTCGGTGCCGCGGGCCAGCATGGCGTAGTCGCGGGTGCCGACCTGTTGGGCCACGTCTGGGCGCATGTAGCGGACGACGCAGGCGATGCGGCGGTCATCCGACGTGTTGGGGCCCGAGCCGTGGATCGTGAGGCCGTGGTGCAGGGACATCTGGCCGGGGTGGATTTCGATGGCGGTCTTGTCCTCGGGGGCGACGTTGACGCGCACCTCTTGGCCACGGCTGAGCAGGTTGTTGGGGTCAAAGCTGTCGTCGTGGGGCAGGATCGCGTTTGTGTGGCTGCCCGCGACAAAGTCCATGCAGCCCGAGGCGGGGGTCGCAGGGGACAGGGCGATCCATGCGGTGACCAGCCCGTCGATGGCGCCGAGGCCCCAGTAGGTCAGGTCCTGATGCATGCTGACCACTTGGGTGGTGCGGGGTTCCTTGATGAAGAACTCGACCGAGTAGATCAGGATGTCGGGGCCGATGATCCCTTCGATCACGTCGAGGATTCGGGGATCGTGGGCCAGACGGGCAGCCATGGGCAGCACGATGTGCGCGTTGACGCGTTTGTAGGTGTTGAGCGGCTGGGGCAGGTCGGCGGTGCGCCATTTGGTTTCGATGGCCTCAAGCTCGGCGCGTGCGGCGCGTGCGGTGTCTGCGTCCACGGCGGGCAGGGGGAACAGAAACCCGTCGCGCCAGTATTGGTCGATCAGGTCAGGGCCGAGGTGGCCGTGGGCAAGGGCAAGTGTGTCGCGCATCGCGGTCACCCCAAAGGCTGTGGCGTTGCCCGTCAGCCTGCGATGTGCACAGCACGGCGTCTGATCCGGGCGCGACAGGGTGGTGTCGGTTTTGCGGGGACGTTTTGCGCGGGGCGGGTCCGTTGGGGCAGGCAAAGTGATTTGCACGGTCCCGGGTCCGGTTGGGAAAACGGCCTCTCAAGCTGCGGGGGCGTTTTGCGCTGGGCGGGGCCGTAAAGGCAGAGCGCGGTCTGCGTGGCGTCTGTTTTGTGGAGATGTTTGCGCAGTGTGCGGCCTTTGCCGTCGGCAGGAGTCGTTGGGCGGTCTGCGAGGCGTCTGATCTGGGGCCAACAAGGTCCCGGTTGCTTTTTGCAGGGTTGTTTTTGCGCGGCGCGCGGCCTTTGCTGAGGGCAGGAGGCGATGGGCTATGGCACAACGACAGCTTTATCTGGGACCGCTCACGGACAATCGGCGGTGGGATCACGTGACGGTGCGCCATGACGATGTGATCGTGGCAACGCCGCCGAAATGCGGGACCACGTGGATGCAGACCATTGTGGCGCTGCTGCTCAGTGGCGATCCGGAGGTGGAGACCGAATTGTCGGTCAAAATGCCGTGGGTTGATATCCGGTTTCGCGAGATCACCGAGGTGGCGGCCCGGCTGGAGGCGATGACGGCGCGGCGGTGTCTCAAGAGCCATACGCCGATGGACGGACTGCCCGTGGGCGATGCGGGCCAGTACCTGTGCGTGTTCCGGCATCCGCTGGACGCGCATTTTTCCTATCGCAACCACCTGCGGAACACGCCGCTGCGTGCCTTTGACATGTGGTACCCGGAGGAGGACCCGGACGGTGTGACCTTTCGCCGGTTTCTGGACGGTGGGGCCGAGGGGTTTGACGGGGACGCGATGCCGCTGGCGCATATCCTGCGGCACTATCAGGCCGCGCGGGCGGCTGAGGTGCGGGGCAACGTGAGCCTGTTTCACTATGCCGACATGCTGCGCGATCTGGCCGGGACGTTCGAGAGGGTGGCCGGTCTTTTGGGCGTGTCACATGCACCGGGGGTGATGGACGCGCTGGTTGCGGCGGCCACATTTGACCACATGCGGGCCCATCCTGATCGGTACTGTCCGGCAGGTGGGCAGGGGTTTTTCCGGTCGGATGCGGCGTTTTTCAACCGCGGTGGCACGGGGCAGTGGCAGGGGCAGCTGAGCGACGCGGAACTGGCGGCCTATGACGCGACGATGGATGCGCATCTGACGCCCGGGGACCGGGCGTGGCTGGAGCATGGGTCGGGGGTGTAGGGTGCGCATTTATTGCGCACCGTCGCTGGCGGCTGCGTCGGAAGGTGCGCAGTGAATGCGCACCCTACGTCATCAGATGCGCACGAAGCGCTGGGCGATCTTGGGCACGATGCCCTTGAAGCGCAGCGGGGCGTCCGTCACCGCAAGGCAGATGCAATCCTCGTGAATGTCGGCCACGGGGGTGTGGTGCAGATCGCTGTTGGCGACCTCGACATCGCCGCGGGCGAAATAGTCGTCTTCGTCCTGGAACGCGCCCTGCAGCACCATGGTCATTTCGGTGCCGTGGTGGCCGTGATCGGGCATCGCGGCCCCGGCAGGAATGTAGAGCAGCCGCGCCGATGCCTCGGATGATGTGGGCAGGATCGCCTGCTTGACCCCCATGCCGACCGAGCGCCACGAGATGTCACCCACGTCACCGCCGACACAGTCTTGCAGCGGTCCGGGCAGGATCGAGTCGGCGGTACGCACCGGCTCGGCTTGGTCCACTGCGCCGCCTGCGATCAGGGCCATGGTCGCGGCAAGGCTGCCCTCGTCCATTGCGACAACGTTGCTGGGCGCCTGGTCCAGCATTTCGCCGCCGACAGCCTCGAGCGCGCCCAGTTGGGCACGGCATTCATCGCAGAGCGAGATATGCGTGGCGACCATCAGGTTGAAGGCTTCGGGCAGCGTCCCGGCTGCGTAGGCCATCAGGATATCGTCCGTCAGATGGTGTTTGATTTTCTGTTCCATCGTTCCGTTCACTTCATGTTGTGGCGCAAGCGGTCGAGCGCCAGTCTTATCCTTGATTTGATCGTACCAAGCGGCAGACCGGTCTGGGCGGCAATCTCGCTGTGGGACAGGTCCCCGAAATATGCCTTTTCTATCAGCTCCCGTTGCGCGGCGGGCAATTCTGCGATTGCGTCACCCAATTGCGCGGCTTCCTGTTGCAAGGCCATCACGTCGGCCTGGTCTGGTTCTTCTTCGGGGCCCCATCCGAGATCTTCGGGTTCGGGGCGGCGCTGCTTGCGCAGCACGTCAATCTTGCGGTTCCGCGCGATCGTAAAGATCCAAGTCGCCACGGAGGCGCGCGCGGGGTCGAACAGGTGGGCCTTGTGCCAGCAGGTGGCCATGACCTCTTGAGCGACCTCTTCGGCCAGCGATGCATCTGCGCCCGATTTGATCAGGAACCCTTTGACCCGCGGGGCAAAGTGTTCGAAGAGCTGCGCAAAGGCGCGGCTGTCCTGACCGTCCCGGATGCGGTGCATGTGGTCGACCCACTGCATCCGTGCATCGCTGAGTTCATTCATTTGCGCGGGCCCCTTGACTGCCCCAGACCGAACCGGTCCGGGGGCACGCCTCACCACCTCTGGTGTTTCTAAACCCACGTTCATATTCAGTCTACGCCGCAGCTGCGAAGGTGGATCAAAAAATAAATATTTTCCGTTTGATGCATCCAATGGCGTGTCCGGGGCGTACAGCTAAGTGACAACAAAAATTGACACTTTTCGTGAAAGATCGCTCATGCCCCAGGACCTCTCTTTTCCCCCGCGCCGCCGCATCGCTGTTATCGGCGGGGGTATATCCGGCATGGGGGCGGCGTATCAGCTGTCGCGCACGCATGATGTGACCCTGTTCGAGGCCGAGGGGCGGCTGGGCGGGCATGCACGCACCATCATGGCGGGCAAGCGGGGCGATCAGCCGGTGGATACCGGGTTTCTGGTCTTTAACTATGCCAATTACCCGCGCATGGCCGAGCTTTTCGCCGAGCTGGACGTGCCGGTGGTCAAGTCGAACATGAGCTTTGGCGCGTCGATTGATGGCGGGCGGATCGAATACGGGCTGGCCGGGCTTGGCGCGCTGTTTGCGCAAAAGCGCAATGCAGCGAACCCGAAATTCCTGCGCATGGTGCGGGACATTTTTCATTTCAACGCCAACGCACTGCGCATCGCGGGCGAGGATCGCAGCCGCACCACGGCGCAGTTCCTTGAGGTGCTGGGCACGGGAAGCTGGTTCCGCGACTATTACCTGTTGCCGCTGAGCGGGGCGATCTGGTCGACGCCGACGGAAAAGATCATGGATTTCCCGGCCCACGCGATGATCCAGTTTTTCGAGAATCACGCGCTTTTGTCCCACACGGGCCAGCACCAGTGGTGGACGGTTGATGGTGGGTCGGTCGAATATGTACGGCGGCTTGAGGCGGCGATGCTGGGCAACCGGGTCGACATCCGGCTGGGCGCGCCGGTGCAGCAGGTGCTGCGCGGCGCGTTTGGCGTGCGGATCAAGGCGTGGGGCGGTGCCTATGAGGACTTTGACGAGGTCGTCTTTGCCACCCATTCCGATGACAGCCTGAAGCTGTTGGGCGATGCCACGGGGATCGAGCAGACAGCGCTGGGTGCGGTGAAGTACCAGCCCAACGACATCATCCTGCACCGCGACGAGAGCATCATGCCGAAGCGGCGGCAGGTGTGGTCGTCCTGGGTCTATACCGAGGACAAGGCGGCGCAGTCGGACCGGATCGACCTGACCTACTGGATCAACTCGCTGCAGCCGGTGCCGATGGATGACCCGCATTTCGTCACCCTGAACACCAAGCGCACGATCCGCGAGGAGATGATCTATGACCAGACGGTGCTGCGGCACCCGGTCTATGATCTCGAAGCCTTGGCCGCACAGGACGTGGTGCGCACCATGAATGGCGCGAACAACACATGGTTCTGCGGCGCGTGGATGCGGCACGGGTTCCACGAGGATGGGTATTCCAGCGCGGTGGACGTGGCCGATGCGATCATGGCGCGCGACACCGCGATGCAGGTGCAGGCCGCATGAGCGCAACCGTCGATCATATCGCGGGCATGACCTATCACGGGCGCAAGGGGGCTGTGGCCAATGCGTTTCGCTATTCGGTGGATTACGTGCTGCTGGATGCCGAGGCGCCGGTGCGCGCGCCGTGGATGTTTGCCCGCAACGGGCGCGGCCTGACGGCGCTGAACGACGTGGATCATGGCGGCGCGCCCGGACAGGGGCGCGGGGCCAAGTGGGTGCGCGACGTGCTGCAATCGCATCAGGTCGTGGGCATCGACAAGATCGAACTGCTGGCGCAGCCCAAGGTACTCGGGCACGTGTTCAACCCGGTGAGTTTCTGGCTGTGCCGCACCGCGGGTGCGTTGATCGCTGTCATTGCGGAGGTGACCAACACCTTTGGTGAGCGGCATTCCTACCTCGTGCGGCATGTTGACCAGCGGCCGATCGCGCCCGACGACAGGCTGCGGGCGGAAAAGATCCACTATGTGTCCCCGTTCCAGCCCATCGAGGGCGGGTACGAGTTTCGGTTCGATATCACCGAGGACCGGATCGGCATCTGGATCGACTACAGCCAGGGCAAGGGCGGGCTGATTGCCACGCTGACGGGGCGGCGTGCCGCCCTGAGCAACGGCGGGATGCTGCGCGCGATGCTGCGG
>JBCBCR010000189.1:0-6199 GCA_038530495.1 Pseudomonadota bacterium
GTACTATGCGTCCGTGCAGGAGGACCTGATCGCCCGCCCAACCCTGAACGATATCCGCACTTGCCTCACTCCGTTCATGGCCCTGTCCCTGCCTGCCATCGCAACCCAACTGGCGACACCGGCGGGTAACTACCTGCTGACTGTGGTCATGGCGCCCTTTGGCGACGACGCGGTCGCCGCCTGGGCCGTGGTCAGCCGCCTGACGGTCCTCGCGTTCGGCGGTATCTTTGCCCTGTCCAGCGCCATCGGTGGCATTTTTGGCCAGAACTACGGTGCCGGATATTTTCCGCGGCTGCGCAGCACCTACCGTGACGCGCTGGTCTTTTGTCTGTGCTACACGCTGGTGATGTGGGCGCTTCTGCTCGCGGCGACGCCGCTGATCGTGCAGGCCTTTGGCCTGACCGGGCAGGGGGCCGAGGTGCTGCGCGCCTTTACCAGCGTCGGCGTGGGCGGGTTCGTCTTTGTCGGCGCGCTCTTTGTCTCGAATGCCGCGTTCAACAATCTGGGCCAACCGCTGCGCGCGACCCTTGTGGGATGGGTCAAGGATGGCGTGCTCAGCTTTCCGGCCGCGCTTTGGCTGTCGGCAGGGTTCGGCGCGGCAGGCGTGATTTACGGTCAGGCACTGGCGGGTGCATTGGTCGGCGGGCTTGCGGCGCTTTGGGGCTGGCGATATGTGGCGCGCCTGGGGCCAGACGCCCAGATCGCACCGCCCCCCGCCCGAACGTGGCCCGCAATCGACAGACACCGGAGACGTTAGACATGCCCACATGGACCGCCCTGACGACGCTGCCGGGCAAGGCGCAGGCCGAAAAGCTTGGCGACGCAATGGAAGCGCTGGAGCCTGCACCCACTGGCGTCGGTGTGTTCGAGGTCGAAGATGCCTCGGGCCTTTGGGAGGTGGGCGGCTATTTCACGGAAAGGCCCGACGAAACCGCACTCCTTCTGCTCACCACTGCGCTCGGCGCAAAACCTTTTACCGTGTCCGAACTGCCCGAAACCGACTGGGTCGCGCATGTGCGTCGCGAACTGGCCCCAGTGGAGGCCGGGCGGTTCTTTGTCTACGGCAGCCATGACGCGGACAAAGTGCCGCCGGGCAAGCACGCGCTGCTGATCGAGGCGGCAATGGCCTTTGGTACCGGACACCATGGCACCACGCTGGGCTGTCTGCGCGCGCTCGACCGTTTGGCGGAGCAAGGTGTCGAGGCGCAGCGCGCGGTCGACATTGGCTGTGGCACTGCCGTTCTCGCGATGGGGGCGGCGGCCATCTGGCCGCACCCGGTGCTGGCCAGCGACATCGACGCCCAAGCTGTCGAAGTGGCCGAGGCCAACATCGCTGCGAATACGCTTGGTGACCGCGTCCGCGTGGTCGAAGCTGCCGGCTTTGATCACCTCGATCTGGCCGGTCCATTCGATTTGATCTTTGCCAACATCCTCAAGGGGCCGCTCATGGCGCTCGCCCCCGATGTCTCAGCCCGACTCAGTGCGGGTGGTCACGTGATCCTGTCAGGGATCTTGAACGACCAAGCGGCCGCAGTGACCGAAGTTTATACTCAGAACGGAAACAGTCTGATAAGCCACGAAGAGATTGGCGACTGGTCGACATTGGTATTCCGCCGTTAGGCCGCATTTGTGGCGAATTTTCGCTCAACTCGCCGGGCGTGCCCAGATTTTGCCACAATTCAGGCGCATCTTGCAGGTCAGACAGGTGGGGGCCTGGACACAAGGTGAATCAAGGCTGCCACCATGCATATGGACCCTTCCTTTAACCGGCGTTTGGCATCGGTCGAACGCAACCACCGTCGGCTTTCGAACGGCTACACCACCGAAGTGCGGTCCGATGGTCTGATCGTGGCCAAACCCAAGCGCCGCTTTCGCCCGCTTGGCCGCATCCGCTTTTTCGTTCTGATCCTGCTGGGCCTTTTACTATTCAAAGCGTTCTCGTTCTCCACTCTGGGCGAGATCACGTACAATGAACGCGTGGCCAAGCTTGGCAACGGCACCACCACCGAACAGATCGGCGCTTTTGTCATGCAGGCAGAACCGGCAACCGTGTTTGTCGCCGGTTTCTTTGATCTGTTGAAATAAGGTCTCTCACATGTCCCGGGTGTGATCAGTCCGGGGCAGGTCTGCCCCTCCAGTCAGCAGGCCGCAAAAAAGCCGCGTTGCGAGGGGTCGCAACGCGGCTTTGGCTTGGGTCCGACATGGACCATTTTGTTACCGGCAGTTGGGAAGCGAGTCGATCTCGCCGCGCACCAGACCGATATCGTCCAGCTCACGGTCGGTGAGCTTGTGCAGCGCATTGCGCGTTTCACGCGCATTATTCCAGTCAACCAAACGCCCCACGAGGGTTGCGAAGGTGGCAGAAATCAGGCCCGCAACGCTGGCAGAGCCATGGCGGGGCCGTGTCGTATCGAAAGCAGCCATTGCAGCGATCCTTGTTTATGAGGGTCAAAACACCCGGGCGTCCTGCCCGAATGACCCGCACTTAGTCCTGCAATCTGCGCCCAGCAAGCCGTGTAAAAGCAAAGCCGTTATGCGAATTCTGCATGTGTCGCAGACATGGTTAAGGGGCAGTAAACAAAAGGGAATTTCGACTGGACGCGATGCTGCTTTCGCGCGCAAAAATGACGAATTCAGGCACTCCTGACCGGCCTGCGCATACCCGGACTGGTCCGAATGTGCATCCTCGGCTACGGTCGAAGAACAAGACTTGTTTCAAATGCACATTTAGGTCGTCGCCCCAATTCAGCTGGGGGTGCCGACCGGCACACATAAAGAGGGGGAAGGCCAATGCCTGTTTTCAGCGATCTCGTCAGCGAAAAAAGCTATTCCGTCCAGCGCGGTACGATCCAGGACCACATCGACCTGTTTTGCGATTTCTTCGCGGTCCGTTTCAAGGGCATGCAATACACCATGCGCATCGCCAATGCGATGAAGCGGATGTTTGCCATCCTCGAACGCTATGGCGTCGCCGAGGCGCAGGTGAACAAGACGTTCTCGGCCGCCCGCCCCAGCAGCATCACGGGCCTCTACAACGAATTCAAATCCGCCTGCGATGCCGAGATTGCGCTGGCGATCCAGTACTTCGAACCGCTCGACGATCCCGAAAGCGATGATGATTACGACACGCTGGTCGCCGCCGGCAAGATCGTGTTCGCCGACGAAGGCATCGCGCGGCACCTCACGGCCATGGCGCGCACCAAGGCCGAGAGCATTTACCACATGGGGTCTGCGCATCGGCACACGCCGGGGCCCTCGGCACTGCATTCCCGCGCGCTGCATTCGCATGTGACCAATGATGACGGTCTCGCATTCCAGTGGCTCACCGCCAGTTCCAGCACCGACCCGCTGCCCGAACGGCTCAACATCCTTGGCTACGGTGTCAAAAGCGACAGCGTCAGCTCGGGCAACTCCGGCTACAAGTGGGAGACGAAGTAAGCTTGGCCAATGTTCCCGTTTCGTGCTAGGCAAGGCCGAGGGCGGTCAACCGCCCCACGAGCGAGGGCAGTGACATGCGGATATTGGGGATCGACCCGGGGCTGCGGCACATGGGCTGGGGCGTGATCGACGCGGACGGCCCGCGCCTGCGCCACGTGGCCAACGGCGTGTGCCATTCGGCGGGCGATGATCTGGCGGCGCGGCTGCTCAGCCTTTTTGATCAATTGAGGGGCGTAATTGTACAAAACGCCCCCGACGCTGCCGCCATTGAACAGACATTCGTGAACAAGGACGGCGCCGGCACCTTGAAGCTGGGCCAGGCCCGTGGCGTGGCCATGCTGGCGTTGGCGCAGGCCGGTCTGCAGATCGGCGAATATGCCCCCAATGCGGTCAAAAAGACCGTGGTGGGCGTCGGCCACGCGGACAAGCGGCAGGTGGCGCATATGGTGCGCGTGCAACTGCCCGGCGTTGACCTCGCCGGGCCAGACGCTGCCGATGCGCTGGCTATTGCGATCTGCCATGCCCATCAGGGCGGCGGCGCGGGTCTCAGCGCCGCGCTGGCGAGGGCGGGCCTATGATCGGCAAACTGTCGGGCCGCATTGACTACAAGGCCACCGATCACGTGCTGCTGGATGTGGGCGGGGTGGGCTATCTCGTTTTCTGTTCCGACCGCACAATGGCCGCGATCCCCGGGCCGGGACAGGCCGTGGCGCTGTTCACCGATCTGGTGGTGCGCGAGGATTTGATGCAGCTTTTCGGCTTTCCCACGCTGGTGGAAAAGGAATGGCACCGCCTGTTGATGTCGGTGCAGGGCGTGGGTGCCAAGGCGTCGCTTGCGATTCTCGGAACACTCGGCCCCGACGGCGTCAGCCGCGCCATCGCGCTGGGTGACTGGAACGCCGTCAAGGCGGCCAAGGGCATCGGCCCCAAGATCGCCCAACGCATCGTGCTTGACCTCAAGGACAAGGCGCCCGCCGTCATGGCCATGGGCGGCACGCTGGCCGAAGCCACCGGCGACGCCCCAGCCTCCACTGATATCATCGAACCCATCGCCATCGCCACCCCCGACGCAGGCGCTCAAGCCGACGCGCTGTCGGCCCTGTCAAACCTCGGCTACGGCCCTTCTGAGGCCGCCGCCGCCGTGGCCCAAGCCGCGGGCGACACGCCCAACGCCGACGCCCCGGCATTGATCCGCTCTGCCCTGAAACTCTTGGCACCGAAGGGGTAGGGCAGTGGAGTTCGCCAAACTCCTTGATGCTGAGGGCATCCCGCCAGCCACCGCAGCCCTTGCAATGCACAGGCCCGCTCAGGCGACCACACGCAATGCGCTGTTGGATATGGCAGCGAGCGAGCCTGCGCTTTTTGATCTTTATCAATCGACCCACGCACGCATGCCCGAGGCGACGCTGCGCAAGCGAGGGTTGATGGCTTCTTTTATTGTGCGGGGCGAAGGTGAGGCCGTGTTTCTGGGGCTGTATGCCGCATACGTGTCCGTCGAAAAGGCCACGGTCGCCGACTTGAAGGCCCACGGTTTTGCCGCGTTGATGGACCGATTGAACGCAGCGCAACGGCACAAGACTGAGACCCTCGTCAAATTAGAGGGGCGCGCGATCTTTTACCTCGAACGGCAAGACCAGATGGACAATCTTGTCGGGCGGGTGATTGTCGCGTTGCCCGGTGGCCGGACTTATATGCGCTTGGCCGAAACCACCCCGCTTGAAGTGCTGGAGTTACGCCGCACGCGCCAAATCACGCCGCCGATACCGGCATGGGATCAGTTGAAAATGGATCGCGCACAGCTGCAGACGCTTCCGCGCGATTGGGCGATAACGTTACGCAACTGGCCCGGCATTTATCTGATCTTGGATCGCGATGACGGTGCCCGGTATGTCGGCGCAGCCTATGGTGAAGAAAACCTGTTGTCGCGATGGCGACAGCATTGCGCTGGTGAACATGGCGTTACAAAAGAATTAAAGCGCAGGAATACGTATGACTTCCAGTTTTCGATCCTCGAACTGCTGTCGCCCAATGCGTCCACCGAAGACGTCATCGCGCATGAGCGGAGTTGGATGGACCGGCTTGGCACAATTGAATACGGGCTAAACGCATGACCGACGCCTCTGATCCCACGTTGCGCCCCGCGCCTCTGCCCGAGGATGCGGATCGGGCGCTGAGGCCGCAGCTGCTGGATGAGTTTGTCGGGCAGGCCGAGGCGCGGGCAAACCTAAGGGTGTTCATCCAGTCGGCGCGCCAGCGCGGTGAGGCGATGGACCACACGCTGTTTCATGGGCCCCCGGGCCTCGGCAAGACGACGCTGGCGCAGATCATGGCGCGCGAATTGGGCGTGGGCTTTCGCATGACGTCCGGGCCGGTGCTGGCCAAGGCGGGTGATCTGGCCGCGATCCTGACCAATCTCGAGGCGCGGGATGTGCTGTTCATCGACGAAATTCACCGTCTGAACCCGGCAGTCGAGGAAGTCCTGTACCCGGCGATGGAGGATTTCGAACTGGACCTCGTGATCGGCGAGGGGCCAGCCGCGCGCACAGTGCGCATCGAATTGCAGCCTTTTACGCTGGTGGGCGCGACCACGCGCATGGGCCTGCTGACCACACCGCTGCGCGACCGTTTTGGCATTCCCACACGGCTGCAATTCTATACCGAAGACGAGCTGTTCACGATCGTTGACCGCAACGCGATCAAGCTGGGCGCTCCGGCAGACGAAGGCGGCGCGCGCGAGATTGCCCGCCGCGCCCGCGGCACG
>JBCBCR010000190.1:0-6106 GCA_038530495.1 Pseudomonadota bacterium
CAGCGCCGAAGCGCCAGAACCTGTCGATCAGGCCCCCGCAGAGAAGGTCATCGCCGCGCGGCGCGCCCGCGAGGCCGCTGTGGCCAG
The DNA here is from genome assembly GCA_038530495.1 of Pseudomonadota bacterium. Classification (GTDB taxonomy): domain Bacteria; phylum Pseudomonadota; class Alphaproteobacteria; order Rhodobacterales; family Rhodobacteraceae; genus Tateyamaria. Next base: position 88 of record JBCBCR010000190.1, read on the forward strand.
CACCCCGCCTGCGCCAAGCGCCCCGTCACTGGCCGCGCGCGGTATAGCGTGGCTGGCCGGGCACTGGATTTACGCGGTGTCGGCCCTGTCGCTGGCGCTGGCGGGCCTGTTTCTGGTGCAATACGGGGTCGAGAACGGCCTGTTCCCGCCTGCTGCACGGATTATCGCGGCGCTTGTCTTTGGCGCAGCGCTGATCGCGGGCGGCGAGGTGATCCGGCGCCGGTTCGGCGACGGGGTAGAGGTCAGCACGGCCTATCTGCCGTCGGTCTTTTCCGGTGCGGGGCTTGTGTCGCTGTTTGGCGCCGTGGTGGCGGCGCGGCTGCTGTACGATCTCATCGGGGTCGAGGTTGCCTTTGCCGGGTTGGTTGCGGTGGGCGTTTTGGGCCTTGTGCTGGGGTGGATTTACGGGCCGCTGTTGGCGGGGATTGGCGTCGTGGGCGCCTTTGCCAGCCCGTTTCTGGTGGGCAGCGACGTGCCCGCCACGCCGTGGCTGTTTGTCTATTTCGGGATCGTCACGGCGGTGGGGCTGGGCATCGACACGTTGCGCCGCTGGGCGTGGGTGTCGGGCCTGAGCGTGGCGCTGGGCGCGGTGACCGGGGGGCTGACCTATGTGGCGGGTTTTGACGGCGAGATGGCGCTGGCGGCGCAGGTGTATTTCGCGGTTATGGTGGCGTTGGCGGTGCTGATCCCGGCGCGGGGTCTCTGGCCCGATCACGCCGAACCGATGGCGCTGCGCGCGGTGATCGACCGGCAGGGCTGGCCGTCCTTTCCGGTGCTGCTGGTCTGGCCGGTGCTGGCGGTGGCGACCTTCATGATCACCGGGATCGGGGCCGAGGATGCGGGTCTGTTCTGGCCCGGCATTGCGGTGCTGTCGCTGCTGGTGGCGGCGTTCGTGCTGTGGTCGCGCGGGGCGCCGGGGCTGCAGGATGCGGGATTGGTGCCGCTGGCGGGGCTGTTTGCCCTGATCGCGCTCGAAGGCATGGGGCCGGGACAGGAGGCGCGCGCCTTTGCCGCCGCCTATGCCGAGACGGTGGAGGCGGATTTTCCGCTGGCCGTCAGCGCGCTGGTGGCGGTGGGCTTGGTCCTTAGCGTTCTGTCGCTGTGGCGTGCCTTGCGGCCCGGAGAGGGTGTTGCCTGGGCCATCGCGGCGGCGGTGATCGCGCCGGCGGTGGCGATCCTGCTTGAGGTCACGTGGCAGCCGGCCGAGACCATCGGCGCCTACCCTTGGGCCTTGCACGGCGCGCTGCTGGCGGCGGTGATGACACAGTTTGCCATCGTGCTGGCGCGTGTCGATGGCGACGACCGGTTGCGCGTGTCGATCTGCGTCCTGTCGGCGCTGGCGGCCCTCACCTTTGCGATTGTGCTGATCCTGAGCGATGCGGCGCTGACTGTGGCGCTGGCCGCACTGGTGGTGGCGGCAGCAGCACTGGACCGGCGGTTCGACCTGGCGCTGATGCAGGTGTTCATCAGCATCGGGATGGTGGCCGTGGGCACGCGGCTGATCGCCGATCCGGGTCTGGGCTGGGCGATGCAGCAGGCGGCGTTCTGGGAGGTGCTGTTGGCCTATGGCGGGGCTTTGGTCGCCTTTGTCGCATCGCTGCACCTGCTGCGCGGCAAGGACCGGGTCACCGCGCAGGTGATGCTGGACACCGGCGCGTGGTCGGCGGGCGGGGTGCTGGCGTCGCTGTGCCTGTCGCGCGCCATCGAGGCGCTGACCGGGCGGGTCGCCGAGGGGCATTGGGAGGTCGGGCTGTTTGCGGTGATCTGGATCATCCTTGCGCTGGTGCAGGTGATCCGTTTCGAAGCGCTGGGCGGTCGGTTGCGGTGGGTGCGTGCGGGGTTGGCGGGCCTGTTTGGTATGATCGCGCTGGGGGCGGTGCTGGTGTCGCTGACGCTGTTCAATCCGCTTCTGGATGCGTTTTCGACCAATGTGCAGGGTCCTGTGCTGATCAACACGTTGGTGCCCGGGTACCTGTTGCCCGCGCTGGTGTTGCTGGCGGGCAGCACGCGGATTGTTGGGCGCGAGATCCGTTGGGGCGTGTTCGGGCTGGGGTGTGCGCTGGCCGCGTTCTGGGCTTTTGCCGCGCTGCGCCATGGCTGGCAGGGCCCCGAGACGCTGGAGTTGCGCCACGGGTTCCTGCAGGGCGAGTTGTGGAGTTATACGCTGGCGTTGCTGGCCCTTGGGGCTGCGCTGTTCTACCAGTCGCTGGCGCGCGGATCGGTGGTGTTGCGGCGGGCGGGCCTTGTCGTGATCGGGCTGGCAGTGGCCAAGGTGTTTTTTGTCGACATCTCGGGCCTGACGGGTCTGACGCGGGTGCTGAGCCTTGCGGTGCTGGGGCTGTCTTTGGCAGCCCTCGCGTGGCTGGACCGTTGGGCGCAGGAACGGACCGATCCGCAACCGGAATGAGCGCTGGCGCGCACGCGATTTTATTCATCTGCCGCTGGCAGATGGGGTGGCGCGGCGGGGCCGCGCGGTCCTCGTGATCGTTTTGGTGGTGCGCATGCGGCGGCGTCTTGGGGCGCTGCCCCAAACCCCGAGGTATTTTTGGCCAGAAGAAACCGAGGCGGGGCGCGGAGCATGGGGCGCGCGGGGAAATCTGGTTCGGGGCTTGTGGCTGCGCGCGGGCTGCGCCTATAAGGCGGGCATGCTGGCACACGGCCTCATTATACGAATTATTTCCCCGGCGCTCTGAAACTCCGTGAGCTGCCGGGTCAAGGTGCTTGAGCCATCGCACCGAACCTCTATACCCCCCAATTGACCGATATTTGCGAGGACACCGCCATGTGTGCCGATACGCCTGACTATAAAGACACGTTGAACCTGCCCCGAACCGAGTTTCCCATGCGCGCAGGCCTGCCCAAGCGCGAGCCCGGTTGGCTGGAGCGGTGGGCGCGGATCGGGGTTTATGACCGGTTGCGTGAGAAGGAGGGGAGAGCCCCTTTTACCCTGCATGACGGGCCGCCCTATGCCAACGGGCACCTGCATATCGGGCACGCGCTGAACAAGACGATCAAGGACATGATCGTGCGCAGCCATCAGATGATGGGGTATGACGCGCGCTATATCCCCGGCTGGGACTGTCACGGGCTTCCCATCGAGTGGAAGATCGAGGAGCAGTATCGCAAGAAGGGCCGGTCCAAGGACGATGTGCCGATCAACGAGTTCCGCGCCGAGTGCCGCGAGTTTGCCGCCGGGTGGGTCGACATCCAGCGCGAGGAGTTCCAGCGGCTGGGGGTGACGGGCAACTGGGCGCAGCCGTATCTGACAATGGATTTCCATGCCGAGCGGGTGATTGCCGAGGAATTCATGAAATTCCTGATGAACGGCACGCTCTATCAGGGCTCGAAGCCCGTGATGTGGTCGCCCATCGAGCAGACGGCACTGGCCGAGGCGGAGGTGGAGTATCACGACAAGGACAGCTTTACGATCTGGGTGAAGTTCCGCGTGGCGGCCTTTGATCTGCCCGAGCAGGCGCTGGCGGGCGAAGAGGTCGGGGCCGAAGAGGCCGCGGCGATGCTGGAGGCGCGCCGGGCAGCGGAGGTGGCGTTTGATGGCGCTTATGTCGTGATCTGGACGACCACGCCGTGGACGATCCCGTCGAACAAGGCGGTCGTGTTCGGGTCGGACATTTCTTATGGCCTTTATGAGGTCACCGGGCGGCCCGAGGAGTGCTGGGCCCGGATCGGCGAGCGTTACATCCTCGCCGATAACCTCGCCGCCGACGTGATGGGGCGCGCGCGGCTGGATGAGAGCATGTACCGCCGTTTGCGCGACGTGACGCCGGCGCAGCTGGAGGCGATGACGCTGACGCATCCGCTCCATGGCGCCGAAGGGTCCGAGGGCGAGTGGGATCAGCTGCGGGATTTCCGCGCCGCCGAGTTTGTCACCGACACCGAGGGCACGGGCTTTGTCCACTGCGCGCCGAGCCACGGGATGGAGGAATACGAGCTTTACCGTGATCTGGGCATGCTGCAGGAGGTTATCACCTACAACGTCATGGATGACGGAAAGTTTCGCGATGATCTGCCGTTCTTTGGCGGCAAGTACATCCTGAGCCGCAAGGGCGGCGAAGGGGAGGCCAATACAGCCGTGATCAACAAGCTGGCCGAGGTCGGTGGCTTGCTCGCGCGTGGCAAAATCAAGCACAGCTATCCGCATTCGTGGCGGTCCAAGGCACCGGTGATCTATCGCAACACGCCGCAGTGGTTTGCCGCCATCGACAAGGCGGTCGGCGACGGGCAGGATACCCACGGCACCACGATCCGGCAGCGCGCGCTGACCGAGATCGACAATGTGAACTGGGTGCCGCGGTCCGGGCGCAACCGGCTTTATTCGATGATGGAGGCGCGGCCTGACTGGGTGTTGTCGCGGCAACGCGCTTGGGGCGTGCCGCTGACCTGTTTCACCAAGCGCGGGGCGCTGCCGACGTCCGATGAGTTCCTGCTCAGGAATGAAGAGGTCAACGCGCGGATCGCCGAGGCGTTCGAGGCCGAGGGCGCGGATGCGTGGTATGCCGAGGGGGCCAAGGAACGGTTCCTGGGCGGGATCGTGGACCCGGACGCGTACGATCAGGTTATGGATATCCTCGACGTGTGGTTCGACAGCGGGTCAACCCACGCCTTTACCCTGCGCGACCGCGACGATGGGACCGAGGACGGGATTGCCGATGTCTACATGGAGGGCACGGACCAGCACCGGGGCTGGTTCCATTCGTCGCTGCTGCAATCGGTCGGTACGACGGGGCGCGCACCCTATCGGAACGTGGTCACGCATGGGATGACGCTGGATGAAAAGGGCTTCAAGATGTCGAAGTCCATCGGGAACACCATCGTGCCCGAGGAGGTCATCAAGCAGTACGGCGCCGACATTCTGCGGCTGTGGGTGGCACAGACCGACTACACCGCCGATCAGCGGATCGGGCCGGAGATCCTCAAGGGGGTGGCCGACAGCTATCGCCGGTTGCGCAACACGATGCGGTTCATGCTAGGCTCGCTCGCCGACTTTACCGAGGCTGACCGGGTGGCGCCTGCGGATATGCCAGAGCTGGAGCGCTGGGTGCTGCACCGGTTGGCCGAGCTGGACCAGACGGTGCGCGAAGGCTATGCCGCGTTTGATTTTCAGCGGGTGTTTTCGGCGGTGTTCACCTTTGCCACGGTGGATCTGTCGGCGTTCTACTTCGACATCCGAAAGGACGCGCTCTATTGCGACGGGGACACGCCCGAACGGCGCGCGGCGCGCACGGTGCTGGATCTGCTGTTTCACCGGCTGACCACGTGGCTGGCGCCGATTCTCGTGTTCACCATGGAAGAGGTCTGGCTGGAGCGGCACCCGGGTGACGACAGCTCGGTCCATCTGGTGGATATGCCGAAGACGCCCAGTGACTGGGCGGATGAGGCGCTGGCTGCGAAATGGGCGCAGGTGCGGGCGGCGCGGCGCGTGGTGACCGCGGCGCTTGAGGTGCAGCGCACGGACAAGGTGATTGGTGCCTCGCTCGAGGCGGCACCGCAGGTCTATGTCGAAGAGGTCAGTTTGGCCGACACGCTGAACGCGCTGCCTTTTGCCGATATCTGCATCACCTCGCAGATCAGCGTCACGGCCGGAGCGGCCCCCGAGGGCGCGTTCCGCCTGCCCGAGGTGGCGGGCGTGGCGGTTGTCTTTGAAAAGGCGCAGGGCGAGAAATGCGCGCGCTGCTGGAAGGTGCTGCCGGATGTGGGCCGATTTGCGCACGTTGGGGTTTGCGAGCGCTGCAACACGGCGTTGGGCTAACAGGTAACCCGGCGCTTGGCGCCGGGCTCCTTTGGAGGGCAGGGCGGGCCGGTGGCCCGCCCTTTTTCGATCAGGCGAAGTCGATGAACTTCGCCATCGGCATCTCGCGGATGCGGGTGCCGGTGGCGGCAAAGATCGCGTTGGACAGGGCGGCGGCGGCGGGCGGCACCATCGGCTCGCCCATGCCGCGGATCTGGCCGCCGTTTTCCAGACCGCGCACCATGATGTTCGGGGCCTGACTGATCCGCATGC
>JBCBCR010000191.1:0-5999 GCA_038530495.1 Pseudomonadota bacterium
GGTGCTGGCTTTTGCGGGCTGTGACCTGGTGGACGCGACGGCCTTGGTGAACTGGTGCCGGGCGATCAAGTCTGACACCGAGATCGCGTTCATGCGCAAGGCCGCGCGCATTTCCGAGGCGGTGATCGCCGGGATGGCGGAGCGTATCGCCCCCGGCGTGCCCAAGAACGCGGTGATTGCCGACGCCTACCGCGATGCCATCCGCGGGGTGTATGGCGCCTGGGGCGATTACCCGGCCATCGTCCCACTTGTCCCGTCAGGCGCAGATGCGGCGGCCCCGCACCTGACCTGGAACGGCGACGGCTTTGCCACGGGTGAAGCGACCACCATCGAAATCGCCGGGTGTTACCGACGCTACCATGCGCCGCTGTGCCGGTCGGTGTTTCTGGGCACACCCCCGGACGAGATGCAGCGCGCCGAGGCCGCATTGCTCGAAGGCCTGGAGGCGGGCCTGAACGCCGCCCGTGCCGGAAACCGCGCCTGCGACGTGGCCACAGCGCTGAACGGCGCGCTGGCCAAGGTCGGCATCGAACGCAGCGCGCGCTGCGGCTATCCCATTGGCCTAAGCTATCCGCCCGACTGGGGCGAACGCACGATGTCATTCCGCGCCACCGACACGACGGTGTTGGAGCCGAACATGACGTTTCATTTCATGCCCGGTCTGTGGATGGACGGATGGGGTCTGTCGATCACTGAAAGCATCCGCATCACCGAAGGTGGACCTGCGGAGTGTTTGTGCGACATACCGCGGGAAATGGTTGTCAAACCGGGATAGGGGGCTGTCTGCCCCCTCGCCGCAGATGCGGCTCACCCCCGAAGGTATTTTTGGCCAGAAGAAACAAGATGCTGGCCCCAAATGCGCTTCGTCTTGAGGTGCCGCGTTTGCAACACGGGAACAGGCTTCTGCTTCTTCTGGCCAAAAATACCTCGGGGAGTGTGAGGGGCTGGCCCCTCACGGCGGAACCGAGAAATCAAGAGGCCGGTTTCAGCAGATCGTGCTCCTTGAGCTGGGTGTAACATTCGTCCAGCGCCTTGCGCGCCCGCTTGCCCAGTTCGGCAATCTCTTCGGGCGTGATCACCAGCGGCGGTGAGATGATCATGCGGTCATAGACGTGGCGCATGATCAGGTTACCGGCAAAGCACCGCTCGCGGCACATGAACCCTGCGGTGCCGGCCTCGGCGGCGAATTTGGCGCGGCTTTCCTTGTGCGGGGTCAGGGCGAGCGATCCCATCATGCCCACGATCCTGGTCTCGCCCACCAGCGGGTGATCACCCAGACCGTGCCACATCTCGTGCAGGGCGGGGGCTGCGACCTCGCGCACGTGGGTCAGCACGTCTTCTTCTTCGAGGATGCGCAGGTTTTCCAGCGCGACGGCTGCGGCGACCGGGTGACCGGAATAGGTGTAGCCGTGGTTGAACTCGCCCCCGCCGATCACTTCGGCCACCTCGTCACAGACGATGGACCCGCCGATGGGCTGGTAGCCGGAGCTGAGCCCCTTGGCGATGGTCATGATGTGGGGCTGGATGCCCACGGTTTCCGACCCGAACCAGTTGCCCGTTCGGCCAAAGCCGCAGATCACCTCGTCCGCGATCAGCAGGATGTCATGCGCGTCGCAGATGCGCTTGATCTCGGGCCAGTAGCTGTCGGGCGGCACGATGACACCGCCTGCGCCCTGGATCGGTTCGGCGATAAATGCGGCAATGCGGTCGGCGCCGTGCGTTTGGATCATCTCCTCCAATTCGCGGGCGCGGGCGATGCCGAAATCGTGCGGGGTCATGTCACCGCCTTCGGACCACCAGTTGGGCTGGTTGATGTGCACGATATCGGGGATCGGCATCCCGCCCTGTGCGTGCATGCCGGTCATGCCACCCAGTGATCCAGACCCGACCGACGAGCCATGATAGGCATTCTTGCGGCTGATGATGATCGACTTGTCCGGCTTGCCCTTCATCGCCCAGTAGGTGCGCACCATCCGCAGGTTGGTGTCGTTCGCCTCGGACCCTGACCCGGCAAAGAACACGTGGTTCAGATCGCCGGGGGCGAGTTCGGCCAGCTTTTGCGCGAGTGCGATGGCGGGCACATGGGTCGTTTGAAAAAATGTGTTGTAGTAAGGCAGCTCGCGCATCTGGCGCGCCGCGACTTCGGCGAGTTCGTGACGGCCATAGCCGATGTTCACGCACCACAGCCCGGCCATCGCATCCAGGATCTGGTTGCCGTCGCTGTCATGCAGCCACACGCCCTTGGCCCGCGTCATCACGCGCGCGCCCTTTTCCGCCAGTTCCGACTGCGCTGTGAACGGGTGCATGTGGTGTGCAGCGTCAAGCGCTTGCAGCTCGGCAGTAGGCAGGTGGTTGGTGATCGTCGCCATGGCGGGCCTCATGTCTGGAACGTGCGCCGACAATATGAGCAGTCCGTCCAACGTCAATGCGACAGGTGCGAACCTGCTGGACGACGGGGGCAAAACTTGTATTCCTTTTGGGTGGACCCGGGACAACCGGGCAGATCATGGGAGATTGCGATGATGAAAACGATGCTGAGCACCGCTGCCGTGCTGGCCCTGACCGGGGCGGCGATGGCCGATGAGGTGCGCGTATACAACTGGTCCGACTACATCGACGAAGAGCTGCTGACCAAGTTCGAAGAGGAAACCGGGCTTGAGCTGGTTTACGACGTGTTCGACAGCAACGAAGTGCTCGAGACCAAGATGCTGGCCGGGTCGTCGGGTTATGATGTGGTGGTGCCGTCGGGCACCTTCCTGCAACGCCAGATTTCTGCGGGTGCCTTCCAAAAACTCGACGCCTCCAAGCTGTCGAACAAGGGCAACCTGTGGGACGTCGTCGCCGCGCGCACGGCGCAATACGACCCCGGCAACGAATATTCGATCAACTACATGTGGGGCACCACGGGCATCGGCGTGAACGTCGGCAAGGTGCAGGAAATCCTGGGCGAAGACGCGCCCATGGGGTCGCTCGAGCTGATCTTTAACCCCGCGAACATGGAAAAGCTGCAGGCCTGTGGCGTGCACATCCTCGATGCACCCAGCGAGATGATCCCCGCCGCGCTGAAATACATGGGCGAAGATCCCGACAGCCACGATCCCGACCTGATCGCCAAGACCGAAGAGGTCTTTGCCCCGATCCGGCCCTACGTGCAGAAGTTCCACAACTCGGAATACATCAACGCGCTGGCCAATGGGGACATCTGCGTGGCATTCGGCTGGTCCGGTGACATCCTGCAGGCCCGCGACCGCGCGGCCGAGGCCGAAAACGGCGTCGAGATCGCCTATAACGCGCCGTCCGAAGGGGCGCTGATGTGGTTTGACCAGATGGCAATCCCGGCGGATGCGCCGAACCCCGAAGGCGCGCACATCTTCCTCGACTTCATCATGGACGCGCAGAACATGGCGCAGGCGTCAAACTACGTCTACTACGCCAACGGCAACATCGCGTCGCAGGAATTCCTGGTAGAGGACGTGATCGGCGATCCGGCGATTTACCCGGATGCTGCCACACTGGAAAACCTCTACACCACGACGCCCTATCCGGCCAAAGTGCAGCGGACGGTGACCCGCCTGTGGACCAAGATCAAATCAGGCACCTGAGTACCTGATCCCCGGGGCGCGCCGACATGTGGCGCGCCCTTTTTCCTAGACGGTGGGATGCGCCTTGGCTGAGACTGTTTTCGCCCCTTGGAACGACCCGGATGAAACACCGCTGATCCGGTTCAAAAACGTGACCAAGTCCTTTGGCGATTTTACCGCCATCGACGACCTGACCCTCGACATCTATGCCCGCGAATTCTTTGCCCTGTTGGGGCCGTCGGGCTGTGGCAAGACGACCCTGATGCGCATGCTGGCCGGGTTTGAAACGCCCACCACGGGCGTGATCGAACTGGATGGCCAGAACATCGCCGGGGTGCCTGCGAACAAGCGTGCGGTGAACATGATGTTCCAGTCCTACGCGCTGTTTCCGCATCTGAGCGTGTGGGACAACATCGCATTCGGCCTGCGCCGCGAAACATCGGAAAAGGACAGGATCGCCGCGCGCGTCGAAGAAATGCTGAAGCTAACCCGGCTGGAAAAGTTTGCGCGCCGCAAGCCGCACCAGATTTCCGGCGGGCAGCGGCAGCGGGTGGCGCTGGCGCGGTCGCTGGCCAAGGCGCCCAAGCTGCTGTTGCTGGACGAACCTCTGGGCGCGCTCGATGCCAAGCTGCGCGAGGCGACGCAGTTCGAACTGATGGACATCCAGGAAAAGACCGGCACCACGTTTGTCATCGTCACCCACGATCAGGAAGAGGCGATGACCGTCGCCAGCCGCGTCGCGGTCATGGACGAAGGCCGGGTGATGCAGGTGGCCACGCCCCCCGACATCTACGAAGCGCCCAATTCTGCCTATGTCGCTGATTTCATTGGCGATGTGACGCTGATCGACGGCGTTGCGCGGGCCTCTTCGGCGGGGGCCTCATCGGCACAGCCCGACGCCGTCGTCACAGAACGCAAACCGCAGCCCAATGAGCTGGGCGAATGGCTTCATGACAAGATCCTGTCGCCCGTGCTGGGCGAACGCGAACCCGCGCCACAGCCCGACGCCGCCCCGCAGGAGGTTGCGCATGACGGTATCGCCATCGACTGGGCCGAGGGGCAGGCACCGCTGATCGCCACCGAAGGTGACCCGGCGCTTGACGGGCAATCGGTCAAACTGGCGCTGCGGCCCGAAAAGCTATCGATTTCCAAGGACAAGCCAGACGCCGTCAACGCGTTTCAGGGCAAGGTGATCGACATCGCGTATCTGGGCAACCTGTCGACCTATCACGTCGAACTGGCGGGCGGACAGATGATCAAGGCGCAGATTGCCAACACGCGCCGCATCTCGCGCCGAGACATCACATGGGAAGACACCGTTTGGGTCAGTTGGTCAGGCACTGCGGGCGTGGTGCTGACGCAATGAGACGGGGGGTTCTCATCGCGGTGCCGTATCTGTGGCTGCTCGCGCTGTTCCTGATCCCCTTTGCCGTCGTGTTCAAAATCTCGCTGTCCGACGTGGCGCTGGCGATCCCGCCCTATACGCCGACGCTCAAGGACGGGCTGGGCGCAATGCTCAGCCAGCTGGATTTCGAAAACTTCGTCTTCCTGACCGAAGACGATCTTTATTGGAAAGCCTACCTCAGCTCGCTACAGATCGCGTTTTTCTCGACCGTGATGACGCTCGCCGTGGGGTACCCCATGGCCTACGCGATGGCCCGCGCGCCCGAGGCGTGGCGGCCCACATTGCTGATGCTGGTGATCCTGCCGTTCTGGACCTCGTTCCTGATCCGCGTGTACGCGTGGGTTGGCATTCTGTCGGGCGAAGGATTCCTGAACCAGTTCCTGCTGTGGCTTGGGGTGATCGACACGCCGCTGACGATCCTGAACACCAACATCGCGGTCTATATCGGGATCGTGTACACCTATCTGCCGTTCATGATCCTGCCGATTTACTCGGCGCTCGACCGGTTGGACGGATCGCTGATCGAGGCGGCAGAGGATCTGGGCTGTTCGCGGATCAAGGCGTTCTGGCTGGTCACCATCCCGCTGTCCCGCAACGGAATCATCGCGGGCTGTTTTCTGGTGTTCATCCCGGCGCTGGGCGAGTTTGTGATCCCGTCGCTTCTGGGCGGGTCGGGCACTTTGATGATCGGAAAGGTTCTGTTCGAAGAATTCTTCTCCAACCGCGATTGGCCGGTGGCCAGCGCGGTTGCGGTCATCCTGCTCTTTATCCTGATCATCCCGCTTGTGCTGTTCCAGCGCAACCAGCAGCGCCAGACCGAGGCGGAGACATGAACCGCCTGTCCACCTTCAACGTGGTGTCGCTGACGCTGGGGTTTGTGTTCCTCTACATCCCGATGCTGATCCTCGTGATCTACAGCTTCAACGCGTCCAAGCTGGTGACGGTCTGGGCGGGTTTTTCGACAAAATGGTACGGCGAACTGCTGCGGAACGAGGCGTTCCTCGATGCGGCAT
>JBCBCR010000192.1:0-5989 GCA_038530495.1 Pseudomonadota bacterium
GACTGACATCGAGGCGCTGCTGAACCACAGCTTTGGCTCTGAAAGCTTCTCGCTGTTGGGCATCCAGATCGTCGGCGGCATGCAGACGCTGCTGTTCCTGGCGTTTTTCGCCAGCTTCGCGGTCAAGATGCCGATGTGGCCGGTGCACACATGGCTGCCGGATGCGCACGTGCAGGCCCCCACCGCGGGGTCTGTGGTGCTGGCCGCGATCCTGCTGAAGCTGGGCGGTTACGGGTTCATCCGCTTTTCGCTGCCCATGTTCCCCATCGGGTCCGAGGTGATGGCGCCGCTGGTGCTTTGGATGTCGGCGATCGCCATCGTCTACACCTCGCTGGTGGCGTTGGTGCAGGAGGACATGAAAAAGCTGATCGCCTATTCGTCCGTGGCCCACATGGGGTTCGTGACCATGGGCATCTTTGCCGCCAACCAGCAGGGTGTGGATGGTGCGATTTTCCAAATGCTCAGCCACGGGTTCATCTCGGGCGCGCTGTTTTTGTGCGTGGGTGTGATTTATGACCGGATGCACACACGCGAGATTGACGCCTATGGCGGTCTCGTGAACCGGATGCCGGCCTATGCGTTGATCTTCATGCTGTTCACGATGGCGAACGTGGGTCTGCCCGGCACATCCGGGTTCGTGGGCGAATTTCTGACGCTGCTGGCGGTGTTCCAGGTCAACACCTGGGTGGCCGCCGTGGCGACAACCGGGGTGATTTTCTCTGCCGCTTATGCGCTGTGGCTCTACCGCCGCGTGGTGATGGGCGACCTGATCAAGGAAAGCCTCAAGTCGATCACCGACATGACCCGCCGGGAAAAGGCGATCTTTGCGCCGCTGGTGGTCATGACACTGCTTTTGGGCGTGTACCCCGCGCTCATTCTCGACATCATTGGCCCGTCCGTGGCCGCATTGGTGGCCAATTACGACACGGCGCTCGCCGCGGCAGATGCCGCGACGCAGATCGCCGCAAATAACTGAGGAGCGGAGACATGGCCGCCGACCTGACCATCATTCTGCCTGAAATCCTGCTGAGCGTCTTTGCGATGCTGGGCCTTATCGGTGCGGTCTATACCGCCAAGGACAAGATCGCCTCGCCTTTGTTGTGGGCCACGGCAGCGGTGTTTCTGGCGCTGGCTGTGTGGATCGGCTTCACGGGGGAAGGGGAGAACATCGCCTTTGGCGGGATGTTTGTCGATGACGCGTTTTCCCGATTTGCCAAGGTTGTGATCCTCGTGTCGGCGGCGGCGGTGCTGCTGATGGGCGAGAATTACATGTCCACGCGTGGTTTGCTCAAATTCGAATACCCGATGCTGGTGGCCCTTGCGGCGGTCGGCATGATGATGATGGTCAGCGCGGGTGACCTGATGGCACTCTACATGGGTCTCGAATTGCAGTCGCTGGCGCTCTACGTGGTGGCCAGCCTGCGGCGTGATAGCGTGAAATCTACCGAGGCGGGGCTGAAATACTTTGTCTTGGGCGCGCTCAGTTCGGGTTTGCTGCTTTATGGCGCATCGCTGGTTTACGGTTACACCGGCACCACGCTGTTTTCGGGCATCGTGCAGGTCGCGGGTGAGAGCACGTCGCTGGGTCTGCTGTTCGGCCTTGTGTTCCTGATGGCAGGTTTTGCGTTCAAGATTTCGGCGGTGCCGTTCCACATGTGGACGCCCGACGTCTACGAAGGTGCCCCCACGCCGATCACGGCGTTTTTCGCCACCGCGCCCAAGGTGGCAGCTATGGCGCTGTTTGCCCGCGTGATGCATGACGCATTTGGCGGAGCTGTTGCCGACTGGCAGCAGATCATGGCGCTGCTTGCGGTGTGTTCCATGTTTCTCGGGGCGTTTGCGGCAATCGGGCAGACCAACATCAAGCGTCTGATGGCGTTTTCGTCGATTGCGCACATGGGTTACGCGCTGATGGGGCTGGCGGCGGGCACGGCGCTGGGTGTGCAGTCGATGCTCGTCTACATGGCCATCTACGTGACCATGAACATTGGCACTTTTGCCTTTATCCTGCTGATGGAAAAGGACGGGCAGCCTGTGGTGCAGATCGATGCGCTGAAGGGTTATGCCAAGGCCGCACCCGGGCGGGCGCTGGCGATGCTGGTGCTGCTGTTTTCGCTGGCGGGTGTGCCGCCGATGCTGGGGTTTTTCGGCAAGCTCTACGTGCTGCGTGCCGCCTATGACGGCGGGTTGATCTGGTTGGCCGTGGCGGGCGTGATCGCGTCGGTCATCGGGGCCTATTACTACCTGCGCATCGTCTACTACATGTACTTTGGCGAGGCCGAGGAGGCGGGATTGAATGGCGGACGCAACCCGGTACTGGCGGGCATGTTGATGGCGTCTGCCGCGGTCATGGTCGTTGGCATCGTGAACATGTTCGGTGTCGATGGGGCGGCGGCTGCGGCAGCGCAGATGCTGGTCCGCTGAGGCGCGGATGGCAGATCGGCCCTTCGGGGAGGATTTTTTGAAACAGAGAAGTTATGACCGTTTGGCCTGAAGGGTACGGGCGGCGCGTGTTGGCGGAGGTGGACAGCACCCTGTCCGAGGCGGCGCAGCTGGTGCCGGAGCTGGCGGGACCGGAATGGATCCTGGCGCATCGGCAGACGGCGGCGCGTGGGCGGCGTGGTCGCGCATGGGCGATGCCCGAGGGGAATTTCGCCGCGAGTCTGGTGCTGCCGGTGGTCGGGTCCGACGCGGCGCTGCGGTCGTTTGTGGCGGCGCTTGCATTACGCGATGCCTGCGTTGCGGTCACGGGGCGCGAGGCGGCGTTTCAATTGAAATGGCCCAACGATGTGTTGCTGAACGGGGGCAAGCTGGCGGGCATCCTGCTGGAAAGCGTGGGGCAAGGCGGGGACATCAGCCATGTGATCATCGGGATTGGCGTGAACCTTGCCCGGGCGCCGAAAGCGTCGGAGGTGGAGCCGGGAGCGGTGCCGCCGGTGTCATTGAAACAGAGCTTTGGTGTTGAGATCACGCCAGAGCATTTTCTGGACCACCTCGCCGGCGCCTATGCCCGGCACGAGGCGCAGTTTCGGGCCTATGGTTTTGCGCCGATCCGGACCGCTTGGTTGGCTCATGCTGCGCGATTGGGGGAGGTGATCACCGCACGCACCACGCGCGACACCCATCAGGGCACCTTTGTCGACGTGGACGCGCAGGGCCAACTTGTTCTAGAGACAGCAAAAGGTCGGATCGGCATCCCGGCTGCGGATGTGTATTTCTGAGACAGGTTCATGAGACGGAGCGCGCCATGCTGCTGACCATCGATTGCGGCAACACCAACACGGTGTTTTCGATTTGGGACGGATCAGACTTTATCGCCACCTGGCGCGCATCGACTGAATGGCAGCGCACGGCGGACCAGTACTACGTATGGCTGTCGACGCTGATCAGGCTGCAAAAGCTGGATGTCGAGATCACCGATGTGATCATCTCGTCCACGGTGCCACGGGTGGTGTTCAATCTGCGGGTGCTGTGCGACCGCTATTTCAACTGCCGTCCGCTGGTGGTGGGCAAGCCCGATTGCGCGCTGCCGGTGGAGCCGCGGGTGGATGAGGGCACGCAGATCGGACCGGACCGGTTGGTCAACACCGCGGGGGCCTATGACCGGTTTGGCGGTGACCTGATCGTGGTGGATTTCGGCACGGCCACCACCTTTGACGTGGTGGCAAATGACGGCGCCTATGTGGGCGGTGTGATCGCACCCGGTGTGAACTTGAGCCTCGAGGCGCTGCACAACGCCGCTGCCGCGCTGCCGCATGTGGATATCTCGAAGCCACAGGCGGTGGTGGGCACCAACACGGTGGCCTGCATGCAGTCGGGCGTGTTTTGGGGTTACGTCGGATTGGTGCGTGAGATATGTGCCCGGATCAAGGCGGAGCGCGCCCGCGACATGCGCGTGATTTCGACCGGGGGGCTTGCACCGCTGTTCCAGCAGTCCGAGCCGCTCTTTGACGCATTCGAAGACGATCTGACGATGCACGGCCTGACGGTCATCCATCGCTACAACAAGGACAAAACCTGAGCTTATGAGCAGTGAAAGATTGATCTACCTGCCCCTTGGGGGGGCAGGTGAAATTGGTATGAACGCCTATGTCTACGGGTACGGTGCGCAGGATCAGGAGCGGCTGATCGTGGTCGACCTCGGCGTTGCCTTTCCCGATATGGACACCAGTCCCGGCGTGGATCTGATCATTGCCGATATCGACTGGCTGGTCGAACGGCGCGAGCAGATCGAGGCGGTGTTTGTCACCCACGCGCACGAGGATCACGTGGGCGCTGTGGCGCACACGTTCGAGCGGTTGGGCGCGCCGATCTATGCGCGGCCGTTCACGGCGAATATCGCCCGGCGCAAGATGGATGAATACGGCCACCCCGAAGACGCGGTGCGCGTGGCCAGTGCCTGGCCTGCCCAAGTAGATGCGGGACCGTTCAAGGTCGGTTTCCTGCCCATGTCCCATTCGATCCCGGAAAGTGCAGCCCTTGTGATCGACACGCCTGATGGGCGGATCATCCACACCGGCGATTTCAAATTGGACGAGACACCCGGGGTCGGCGAGCCGTTTGATCCCGATCTGTGGGCCGAGGTGTCGAAACCCGGGGTGCGCGCGTTGATCTGCGATAGCACCAACGTGTTTTCCCCCGATCCCGGTCGGTCCGAGGCGAGCGTTGGCCCGGAGATTCAAAAGCTGGTGGCAGGGCACACCACGGGTATGGTGGTGGCCACGACCTTTGCGTCCAATGTGGCGCGGGTGAAAACCCTGGCCGAGGCGGGGCAGGCGGCGGGGCGGTCCATCGTTCTTTTGGGCCGCGCCATGCGGCGGATGATCGAGGCAGCCGTGGAAACCGGCGTGCTGCGCGATTTCCCCAAGACGATCAGCCCCGAAGATGCGGGCATGATCCCGCGCGAAAACCTGATGCTGCTGGTGACCGGCAGTCAGGGGGAACGGCGCGCGGCGTCGGCCCAGCTGGCCAATGGCAAGTATATGGGGCTGGAGCTGAAGGAAGGCGACCTGTTCCTGTTTTCATCGAAAACCATTCCCGGCAACGAAAAAGGTGTGATCCGCATCATCAACCAGCTGTCGGAAAAGGGCGTTGACGTGGTCGACGACAGCAGCGGGCTGTATCACGTTTCGGGCCATGCCAACCGGCCGGATCTGGAGCGCATCCACGACATCGTCGATCCGCAGATCGTGGTGCCCATGCATGGTGAACACCGGCATCTGCGCGAGCACGTCAAGCTGGCCGAGGCCAAGGGGCGCTCGGGTGTCCTCGCCGTCAACGGGATGATGATCGACCTGTCGGGCAATGCGCCCAAAATTGCTGGCTATGTTGAAACCGGGCGGACATATCTGGATGGGTCCAGCCAGATCGGCGCGTTGGACGGGATCGTGCGCGACCGTATTCGCATGGCGCTGAACGGGCATGTCACCGTCACGCTGATCCTGGACGAAGAGGACGAGCCGCTGGGCGAGCCGTGGTGCGAGCTGATGGGGCTGGCGGAGACCGGGCGGTCAAACGCGCCGCTGGTCGATGTGCTGGAACAGGACCTAAGCCAGTTTCTGGGACGGGCCGATGCCAAAACGATGCGCGACGACGACAACCTGAACGACGCCCTGCGCCGCATCGTGCGCAAGACCGCGCAGGACGAGATCGGCAAGAAGCCCGAGGTCACGGTTGTCGTCAGCCGAATGCACTGAGCCGCCGCCCAGAAACGAAAAAAGCGCCGGATTTCTCCGGCGCTTTTCTGTTTCAGGGGTGGGGCAGGATCAGTCGATCAGGCCCAGTTCCTTGTAGGCACGCTCGGCACCGGGGTGCAGCGGCGCGCTCAGGCCGTCGGCCACCATCTGCGACGGGTCGAGGTTGGCGAATGCCGGGTGCAGACCTTTGAAGTCGTCGATGTTGTCCATCACGGCCTTGGCCACGATGTACACCGTGTCGTCGCCAGGCTTGGTCGCGCGGACATAGGTGATGTCGACGCCTACCGCGATGG
>JBCBCR010000193.1:0-5924 GCA_038530495.1 Pseudomonadota bacterium
GCTTTTCGGTCTCGCCCTCCTCGCCCACATCTTTCCACGCGAACTGCGCCACCGCGCCGGGCACGCGGGCATAGCCGCGCCTGCTCCAAAACTCATCCAGCGGGCGGTAGCGGGCGGGTTTCAGCGGGTGGTCCTGCGGGCGCAACACGGCGCAAAAGCAGATGTGGCTGTAGCCCAGCGCGCGGGCATGCGCCTCGCGCATGTCAAAGAACGTGTGGCCGATCCCCCGCCCCCGGTAGCGCGGCAGAAGCACGCTTTCGCCGTTGTAGAACGTGCGGTGGATGTCGATGCCCGCGTCGCGCAGCGCGTCCGAGAACTCGGCGGCGTGGTCGATCAACGGCGCTGCCGTCGCCGCCCCCACCAGCCAGTCGCCGTCATAGGCGGCCACCACCAGCGCCTGATCGCTGCGGGCGTAGTGTTCGAGATAGCCCAGTTCATAGGCCTCGTCCCCGTCATACAGATACGGATAGTCGCGAAACACGTCGATGCGCAGGCGCGCGAGGTCGGGGATCGCGGGTGCGATCTCGGCCCCGACGAGTTTGCGCAGGGCCGGTCCGCTCATGTGCCCGGACCCCAGCGGTCGATCAGGCGGTCGCGGATCTGGTCGCGGGCGTTGCGGTAGCTGTCGAGCTTGGCCTCGCGCGTTTCACCCAGGCCCGTGGGGTCGAGGATGGGCCAGTATTCCACGTCGAGGTGATAGTACCGCGTCAGCTCCAGCGCGCGGCGTTGCGAGGCGGGCGACAGGGCGACCACCAGATCGAAGGAACTGAGGTCGTCGCCCCATTCCTCCATGTTGTCAAAGCTGCGCGAGCGGTGGCGGGACAGTTCCACCCCCAGTTCCTGGCAGACGGCGATGGAAAAGCCGTCGATCTCGAGGTCGTTCTTGACCCCCACGGACTGCACGTAGGTGTCCATGCCATAGAGCTTTTTCATCATCCCTTCGGCCATGGGCGAGCGGACCGCGTTGTGGTCGCAGCAAAACAGCACCGAGGAGGGGAGCGGCTCGGTCACGTCAGCCCCCGAAATGCAGCACGCAGATGAGGGTAAAGAGCCGTCGGGCCGTGTCGGTGTCGACCTCGGCCTTGCCGCTGAGACGTTCCTGCAGCACGCGGCTGCCTTCGTTGTGGATGCCGCGGCGGGCCATGTCGATGGTTTCGATCTGGCTGGGCGGCAGCTTTTTCACGGCGTCAAAGTAGCTTTCGCAGATCTGGAAGTAGTCCTTGACCACTTGCCGGAACGGCCCCAGCGACAGGTGAAATTCCGCGGCCTTTTCGGACGCTTCGGTGCCCACGTCGAACACCAGCCGCTTGTCCCGGATCGACAGTTCCAGCCGGTAGGGCCCGGCAGGCACGGCGCGCCCGTCGCGGGCGGGCAGCACAAAGCTGTTGTCTTCGAGCAGGTCGAAAATGGCCACTTTGCGCTCCTGCTCGATCTCGGGCGTGGGCGGCGGCAGGTTGGCGTCATCGAGGGTGATGTGACTGATACGGGACATGGGCGGCGTGCTCGTGCGGGTTGTTCCGGTTGGTTTTAGGCGGTGCGCGGGGAGAGGGCAATGTGGCTGCGCCCTGTTGCGCCACGTCAGGGGGCGCGTATCGTGGGCCGTGTACAGACGACATGCACAGACAGGGAGCAGGTGATGATCGGCTATGTGACCGTGGGCGTGGACGACATGGCAGCGGCAGAGCGGTTCTATTCCGCGTTTCTGCCCGCACTTGGGTACCGGGTGGAGCACTATCACGGCGATCTGAGCTATATCCCGCCTGCGCCCGAGGCGGGACCGATGTCGCCCGATTTCTACGTCAAACGCCCCTTTGACGGCGCGCCTGCGGGGGCCGGGAACGGCACCATGATCGCGTTCGAGGCGGCGGGACAGGCCCAGGTGCGCGCGCTGCATGCCGCCGCTCTGGCCGCAGGCGGCAGCGACGAGGGCGCGCCGGGGTTTCGTGCGGATTACGGCCCGCGGTTCTACGTCAGCTATCTACGCGACCCGCAGGGCAACAAACTGGCTATCTTTTCCAGCAACCCGGATGAGCCGGGGCGGGATGGGTAGGTCGCGCGAAAGCAGTTGCTTTCATCCCGTGCACGCATAGCGTGGAGACATGGATCGCCCCAGCGCCGCACAGCTTTGGTCGAAATACGGCCATTTCGTCTCGCCCCTGCTTGCCATCGGATTGGTGTCGGCGTCGTTCTATTTCGGGCTGGCGATGGGGTTCGGAGCGACCTTTGTCATCTTTCTGGATGTCACGTTTTTCTCTGGTGAGCTCTTTCGGTTTGGCTTGGCCCTGGCGATACCTGCGCTGGTTCTGCGGATAACGCAATTGACGCTGCTGTGGATCGGGTCCGTGCAAGACGCCGATACCGATGGTGATGCTCCGGGATCGCAAAGGCGGTGGTCCCGCATGCTAACAGTCGTATTTTCCATCGCCTATGTCTGCGCGGTGACCGGGGTGGTCTTCGACCACTTCCTGATCGACTTTGCGCATCAGATCCTGCTAGCGGTGTTTGTGATGTCGCTGCTGTTCCCAACGGTTTCGATCCTGTTTCTGGCGCAAGTTAGACGCACATCACCGACTGGCGCTTTTGGGGCGACGTGGGGTGTGTGCCGCGATTGCCTGCGCCACCCCATCCGGATGGCCACGACGCAGCCGGTGTTCATGGCATGGCTGGTGGTGGCGACACTGTATCTGTCCTTCTGCCTTGGCGCTTTGCGTGTGAGTTCGCTGGCCAGTGGTGACGTGGTTGAGGTCACGCTGGCGCAAGGTGGCCCCGTCAAGGCCGTGATCCTTGGCACAAACGGTCATGGGCTGATCCTGTTTGAACCCACGCCGCAAAGCGCGCCACAGCCTGTTCTGGCGGACCTGCTGGGGCCTTTGTCACAGGTGTTGCCGCTTCAGGAATTCGGCGGACTGGCCTTTGTGCCTTATGACGCCGTGGTGCGGGTGTCGGATGGCGACAAGAGCCAATTCCCCAGACCCCTGCGTGTGCAGCGCGACTGACGCCCTACTGGTTCAGCTTGCGCAGGCGTGCGGTGACCGACAGGCCGTGGGCCTGCAGGCTTTCGGAGGCGGCGAGGGTCTCGGCACCGGGGCCGATGGCGCGCAGGGCGTCGGGGGACATTTTGGCCAGCGTCGTGCGTTTGACGAAATCCATCACCGACAGGCCCGAGGAGAACCGCGCGGAGCGCGCGGTGGGCAGCACGTGATTGGGGCCGCCGATATAGTCGCCGATGGCCTCGGGCGTCCATTGGCCGAGGAAAATCGCGCCTGCGTGGGTGATCTTGTCCGACAGTGCGTCGGGGTCGGCGACGCACAGCTCCAGGTGTTCGGGGGCGATCTGGTCGGTGAGCGCGGCGGCCACATCGAGGTCGGGCACGGTGATGATCGCGCCGAAATCGCGCCAGCTGGCCCCCGCGATGGCGCGGCGGTCGAGGGTTTCGAGGCGGGCGTCCACGGCATCCGCCACGGCGCGGCCAAAGCCTGCGTCGGTGGTGATCAGGATGGACTGCGCGCTTTCGTCGTGCTCGGCCTGGCTGAGCAGGTCGAGCGCGATCCAGTCGGGGTCGTTGTCGGCGTCGGCCACCACGAGTATCTCGGACGGCCCTGCGATCATGTCGATGCCGACCTTGCCGAAGACGCGGCGCTTGGCGGCGGCGACAAAGGCGTTGCCGGGGCCGGTGATCTTGTCCACCGGGGCGATGGTGTCGGTGCCGTAGGCGAGTGCTGCGACCGCTTGGGCGCCGCCGATGCGGTAGATTTCGTCCACGCCTGCCAGTTCGGCGGCGAGCAGCACGGCAGGGTTCAGCACGCCGTCGGGGGTGGGCACGGTGATGGCGAGCCGCGGCACGCCTGCGACCTTGGCCGGGATGGCGTTCATCAGGACCGAGGACGGGTAGGACGCCAGCCCCCCCGGCACGTAAAGGCCCGCGGCGGCCACAGGCGTCCAGCGCCAGCCCAGTTCGGCCCCGGCCTCGTCCGTCCATCGGACGTCCTCGGGGCGTTGTTTTTCGTGGTAGGCGCGGATGCGGGCGGCGGCGAGGCTGAGTGCGGCGCGTTCCTCTGTCGGTACTTTGGCGGTCTCTGCCGCGCGTTCCTCGGCGCTGATGCGCAGGGTGTCCGGCGTCAGGGTGATGCGGTCGAATTTCTCCGTCAGATCAATGACCGCGGCGTCGCCGCGCGCGCGCACGTCGGCGATGATGCCAGCAACGGTGGCGTCGACATCGGGGCTGTCCTCGCGCTTGGCGCTGAGGAGGGTTTTGAACTGCGCGGCGAAATCCGGCTGCGCGTAATCGAGAAAGATCGGCATGTGCGGTCCCTTGGGCTGGGGTGCGACATAGCGGGGAGATGGGGCAGGCTCAAGGGTGGGCCGCGCCGCGATGGGCGACGGGCTATCTGCCCTGCCCGGTGACGTAGTCGCGCACGGCGTTGTCGATCAGGATGACGTCGAAGGTGCCATAGCGGGTCACGGTGCGGGCCGTCCCCATCCCGGCGGAAAAGCGCAGGTCGTAGGTGACGGCTTCGACATCGCCCTCGCGGACGCGGTTGTGGGTCGAGCGTTTGAACACGGTCTTGTTGCTGGTGAGCGTGATGGTCTGGCCGTCGGGCACCTGGCACAGGATGTCCGCCGAGCCCGGGTAGCCGTTGATCCGGATGCGGATGCGGCTGCCGTTTCGGACCTTGGCCTTGCCGCGCGCGTTGGCCACGGCGCAGGCGGTGCCCGGCGGTGCCTGTTTAATCGTCATGACGAGGGATCGGGTTTCGGGGGGATACGCCTCTTGGGCCAGGGCGGCGGTGCCGAGGCATGACGCGCAGAGGAGGGTGGCGATGCGGTGGGTCAGGGTCATGATGTGTCTCGCGGTAAAGGCGGCGAGCTGCAGTCGGCCCGGGCCCAGAGGGTGGTGGCGATGGCACCCGCGCGGGCGCGCATCATGGTGTCAAAGCCGCGGTCATAGCCGATCCAGCGGCAGGTGGCGCTGGTTTGCAGCGCTGCGCGGGCCAGTGACACCTTTTCGGCATCGGACGGTGTCTTGATATGGCGGCAGCCGCCTTGGCGGATGACAAAGGCGGTGCAGGACGCCACGCCGCCGGTGCTGCTGGGGTAGATGTAGGGCGGGTTGAACATGCGTTTGACCACCTCGACGGGCACGTTCTGGCGCTGCGCTTCGCGCTGCCAGTTTGCCTCGGTCACGCCGCTGGCGCCGGTGTCGGTGGGCGTGAACGAGAAGAACAGCGGCGTGCGGCTGGCCGGGTCGTTCGTCTTGAGCACCTTGTTCCAGCCAACCTGATAGCCGCCGACCACCGCGCTGCCCTTGAACCGGTCGCTGGAGGACGTCACGTCGCCGCATGCGGCGAGCGTGAGGAGGATGGCCAAGAGGCCGTGCAATCGTGAAACCTGCATATCTGCCCGGAATTTCGTGACGATTTTCAGGACTCTACCGTGGGGGAGATGTACATGGAATGGTGCTGGCGGTTTTGACGCAGGCTAGCCGGTGCGCCTACGGTCGCAGCAGCGCATCAAGCTCTGCAATCCGCGCCTCGGGCCAGACCTGCACACCGGCGCGTTGCAGGGCCGCCGTGGTGGTGCCGACGCCCGGTTTGCGCGCGCCGGTGAATGATCCGTCATAGATGAAGGTCGAGCCGCAGGACGGTGAGCCGTCGGTCAGGACCGCGTGTGTGCAGCTGTGCCGCCGGGCAAAGTCGACCGTGTCCCGTGCGGCCCGGACATAGAGGTCGGACACGTCCGCGCCGGTGCGTTCGACAACCCGCGCGCTGCCATCAAGGACGGTGTCGCCGGTGCTGTCGCCTGTGCCCACGATCTCGGCCGGGGGCCGCGGTGTGGGAAAGCCCACCGCCACCTCGGGGCACAGCAGCGTCAGCCGCCCCTCGTCCTGCCAACGGGCGATAATGTGCGCCGCATCGTGGGATTTG
>JBCBCR010000194.1:0-5909 GCA_038530495.1 Pseudomonadota bacterium
TTTTTGACAGCGACGATCCCTCTCCCACCCAAGGAGACGACACTGCGCCCGACCCTGCCGAAGGCGTAAACCTCGACATTATTGAAACGGGTGATGTCGCGGGGTCCGCTGGCAATGATACCATTTCGATCTCTGCCGTCCTGTCTGACCTGTCCGTTGATGCGGGCACGGGGGACGACACCGTAACGGTCGGCGATGGCGCATTTCTCGACACATCGACCATCGCCGCAGGCGACGGCGAAGACGCGATCAATTTCACGGGTGAAGTCTCCAGCATCTCGGGCGGCGCAGGCGATGACACGATCACCGCGGACTTTGCACGCGGCACCACAATCACGGGCGGCACAGGCGATGACGTGATCACTGGCGTGTCCACGCTGTCCGACGCGGTTGTCATCGACGGCGGCGACGGCAATGACACGCTCAGTTCCCTTGGCACCGACGGCACCTACAGCGACAATGCGCGTCTGATCGGCGGCGCAGGCGACGATGTCATCGTCGCGGCAGGTTTGGGCAGCGCCGGGGCCGCATATGACATCATCGCCGATGGCGGCGCGGGTAACGACACGATCACGCTGGCCACGGGGCCGGTCACCGACGACGGCCTGCTGTTCAATGTCCCGCCCATCTCCGCGACAGGCGGCGACGGCACCGACGACTTCCTGTTCGTGACCGAGATGGGCATCAGCCAGGCACCCGACCAAACCTCCGCCTCGTTCCGGGACGGTGTCGCAACCGTGTTTCTTGGCGCCATCCCCGATTTTGACCCGGCAACCGAAACGCTCAGCATCGACGCCGACGCTGCCGCGGGTGCTGGCCTGTTGACCACCGCCACGCTTCAAAGCGCCACCAGCAACAGCGGCGACCCGATCACCGAACTGACCCTGTCCTACGAAAACAACGGTGCCGCGACCGTGCAGGTCCTGATCACATTGGGCAGCGACAGCGTAACCTGGGACGACATCGCATTTGTCGGCACACAGACGCCTCAGCTGACACCACTCGCGGTGACGTAAAAAAGACGCTGCCCTCGTCCGCATAATTCTGTAGACCGGCGCCATGTCCCAGATCACGACCCTCTTCGCCACCAAGCTCTACCACGCGCCCCTCTCGGCGCACGCACCGGCTGTTTCTGCACAAGAGCTGGAAAACCACTGCTACGCCATCGCCGAGGATGACGAGGCGGGCCACGACTGGTGCGAGCGTGAGGGGTATCCCGGCTACACCTCCTACGCCTCGCTAGACGATCTGCCGTGGCGCTTTCCGATCTTTGCCGATCTGGTGAAATCCCTCGACGCCCACGTCGCCGCCTTTGCCGCCGATCTGGCGCTTGATCTGGCGGACAAGGCGCTCAAGCTCGACAGCATCTGGATCAACATCCTGCCCGAGGGCGGCATTCACACCGGGCACATCCACCCGCATTCGGTCATCTCGGGCACCACCTACGTGGCGATGCCCGACGGCACCAGCGCGCTCAAGCTCGAAGACCCGCGCCTGCCGATGATGATGGCGGCACCTGGCCGCACGACGGACGCGCCCACAGACCTGCGGCAGTTCCACTATGCCAAACCGTCCGCAGGCGATGTGCTGTTGTGGGAAAGCTGGCTGCGCCACGAGGTGCCCATGAACATGGCCGAGGACGAGCGCGTGAGCATCAGCTTCAACTACGGTTGGGACTAGCCAGCACCGCCCAGCGCATGGCGGCTGATCTGGTGAAACCGCCCCTGCGCGTCCTCGCCCAAAAGCGCCAGTCCCGACAGCGTATAAGGCGCCAAAGGCAATTCCGACAGCAATGGGTCCAACGCGCGCTCGACCCGCCCCCGCACATCCGCATCCAGCCGACCGGTCAGGGTCATGTGAAAGCGAAACTGCTCCATCACATGCGGATACCCCCAGCGGGTCAGCATCGCCACTTGCGCCGCCGTCAGACGTCTGCGCCTGCGCCGCGCCCAATCGTCCTCGGTCAAAGGCGCCCGGAACCCGTCCAGATCGCGCACCACCCGCGCCGCCAGGGCGTTCAGTCCGGCCACGTCACCACTTGGCACCAGTGCGAGGAACCGCCCCAAGGCCGCGCACCTCAGCCCTGACAGCGTCACGGGCGCCGCCTCGGCGCACAGCGCGGCCAGTGCCGCTTCCAGCGCATCAGCCGACTGGCCGCTGGCCAGACGAAACGGTGGCTTGATCGTGCCATGAAACCCGTACTTGCGCGGTGTCTCGGTCACAGCGGCAACATCGACGGCCACATCGGGATGCGCGACCACCTGCCCGGTCGCGCTGTCCCAGCCCAACCACGCCGCCCCGAACGTGGCCAGTGCACTTTCCGGTGCGGGCGTGTAATACACCGCGTATCGCTGAAACATGGCGGTTCGGTCCGGTTCAAAGGTTCCCAACGCAAATGGCACAAACCCGCATCCTCGCCAATGCGCAGCTTGTCCTGCCGGACGAGGTTATATCGGGTCACATGGTAATCCGTGACGGTCTGATCGCAGAGATCGGCACGGGCGCCGCCCCGTCCGGGGCCGAGGATTGCAATGGTGACTATATCGCCCCCGGTCTGATTGAGTTGCACACCGACAGCCTCGAACGTCACATCCAGCCGCGCCCCAACGTGGCTTGGCCACACGGCGCGGCGATCCTGGCCCATGATCGCGAACTGGCCGGGACCGGGATCACCACCGTGTTCGACGCCATGCGCGTGGGATCGGTCAGTACCGGCAAGCGGTACAAACGCTATGCCCGCGCCCTGTCACACGAACTGCTCGACATGCGGGCCCGGGGGCTGTTGAAGATCAGCCACTTTTTGCACCTGCGCGCCGAAATCTGTTCCGAGACGCTGATCGAGGAAATGGCCGAGTTCACGCCCGATGACCGCGTCGGCATCCTCAGCCTGATGGACCACACCCCCGGCCAGCGCCAGTTTCGCGACATGGCCAAGATGAAGGCCTATGTGATGGGCAAGAACAATCTGACCGAACCCGAGTTCACCGATCACATCGCCCGGCTCAAAGGTCTGCAAGCGCAGTTCGGTGCGGCGCACGAGGCGGCGGCAGTGGCCGAGGCGGGCAGGCTGGGTGCGGTGCTCGCCAGCCATGATGACACGACACCGGAACAGGTGGCGACATCCGCCCGGCACGGCGTGCGCATGGCAGAATTTCCCACAACGGTCGAGGCCGCGCAGGCCTGCCGCGACACGGGTATCGCCGTCATCATGGGCGCGCCGAACTTGGTGCGGGGTGGGTCACATTCCGGCAACGTCGCCGCTCAGGACCTCGCGGAACGTGACCTGCTCGACATCATGTCGTCGGACTACATCCCGGCGGCGCTGCTGATGTCTGCCGTGCAGTTGGGACAGATGTGGGGGGACATGGCGCGGGGGATCGCGACGGTCACTGCGAACCCGGCCCAGCATGTGGGTCTGTCGGACCGCGGACGCCTTGCCGTTGGCGCGCGCGCGGATCTGGTACGTTTTGGGGTTGAGAGTGACATGGCGGTTGCCCGCCAGGTCTGGAGCTTTGGTCAGCAAGTGGCCTGAGCAGGACGCGCGCACCACGCCCCGCCCGGCACATCACCTTTAGGGCAGCAGCACTTTGTCGATGACGTGGATCACGCCGTTCGACGCCAGAATATCGGCAGTCACCACGTTCGAGCTGTTCACGCGCACGCCATTGCGGCCATCCACGTGCAGGCTTTTGCCGTTGACCGTTGGCACCGACAGACGCTGACCAGCCAGATCGGTCGACAAGGTCTGGCCCGACACTACGTGGTAGGTCAGAACTGCAACCAACTGGTCCTTGTTTTCGGGTTTCAACAGGTTTTCGACCGTGCCCGCGGGCAGCGCGGCAAAGGCGTCGTCTGTGGGCGCAAAAACAGTGAAGGGGCCGGGGCTTTTCAGCGTGTCGACGAGGTCAGCGGCCTGAACAGCGGCCACGAGGGTCGAGAACGAACCTGCCGCCACGGCGGTGTCGACGATGTCCGGCGTGCCCGACATCTCGGCACAGGCGCCCAGCGCGGTCATGGTTGCGCCGACGGCGGTCAGCTTGAGGAAATTGCGGCGTTTCATGGTGTCTTCTCCCGATTGGGTCGGCGCGGGCCGAGTCAAAATATGCGTGGGAACTTTTCCCACAGCGTCAACACAGGGCGATCTGTCGCACCGCACAAAAAAATCAAGACAGGCGTGTGGAAAAATTTTCCACGCCGCTTATTGTGGTCGCCATGACCGACACCAATCAGACCTCTGGCGGCGCTGGGTTCCAGCGCGTCCTGCGCGGATTGCTCCGCCCGCTTGTGCGCACGATGATCGCCCGCGGGCTGACTGCGCCCGTGGTCTATGCGCTGATGAAACGGGTCTATGTCGAGGTTGCCGAAAGCCACTTTGCCCTGGACGGCAAACCGCTGACCGACAGCCGGATTTCCATGCTCACCGGGGTGCACCGCAAGGACATCCGCACCATCCGCAGCGAACCCGATGACGGCGCCGGAGAAAGCCGCCGCAAAAGCGCGCTGTTGGCCACGGTCATCGGGCAGTGGATGACGCACCCGGAATTTTCAGACAACGGCGCCCCCCGCCCCTTGATCCGCAGCGAGTTCGGCTTTGACGCGCTGGTCGAAACCGTCAGCAAGGATGTCCGCCCGCGCACAGTCTTGGATGAGCTAATGGGGTCCGGCCTCGTGGCCGAAGATGACGAAGGCCGTTTGATCCTGCAGGTCAGCGCCGCCCTTGGCGCGCCCAGTTCGGCCGAGCGCGAAACGTTTTTCGCGGCCAATGTCGGGGATCACCTTGCGGCGGCGGCGGAAAACCTGCTGGCCGATGAGCCGCCCTATTTCGAACGCGCGGTGTTCTACAATCAACTGACCCAGGACGCGCTCGACAGCATCGAGGACCGCGCCCGGCGCGATGCGCAGACCCTGCTGGAAGAGATCAGCCAGCAATCCAGCAGCCTGCACCGCGACCACGCGGACGCCGATGGCCCGCGTGGCCGGTACCGCATGGGCATCTATTTCTACCGCGAAGACGCGGAGCCAGGCCCCGAAGACGGGTCCACCGAGAACGACACAAGACAGGGCACCAAGTGAAGACCACGACCCGCCGCCGCGCGCTTTCCCTTTTGACCGCAAGCAGCGCCTTGGCGCTGGTCCCGGCCCCGACGCTTCTTGCCGCAACAGAAGACCCGTTCGAAGGCGGCATTGGCGGCACCGGCATCGTCGGATTGATGACCGGGCGCGGGTCGGTGCTGATCAACGGGCTGCGGGTCGAGATCCCGAGCAGCGCGCGGCTGACCCTGAACGGGGTACGCGTCGGCGAAAGCGACCTGCTGCCCGGCGTCGCCATGACCGTCGTCGCCCAAGCACAGGGCGACCGCTTTGTCGCGGCGCGCATCAACGCCGAACACCCGCTGATCGGTCTGGTCGAAGACACGAACGGCCAGATCACCATCAACGGATCGCCCATCGCGATGGACCCCGGCGCCCGCACCGCCCCGGTGGTGGGTCAGCGCATGGCCGCAAGCGGCGTGTGGCGCGCCGATGGCGCACTGCAAACGAGCCTGATCCAGCCCGTGTCGGGCACCACCGACCGCGTTGCGGGCACAGTGACCGCGGCCAACACGATCGGGCAGACGGCGCTCGCGCTGCAAGGCCCGGCGGCCGGACAGTACGAGGCGCATCTGGGGCGCTATGAAAACGGTCGGTTCTTTGCCCAACGGGTGCAGGCCGGGCGGTTCCCCGCGGGGACCGCGCTGGATCAGCTGAGCGTCGAAGGCTACCTTGAACCCGTGGCCGATGCCCCCGGTTTCCGGATTGCCGGCCTTGGCCACAGCTTTGCCCGCAATCTGGACCTCGCGCCCTATGCGCGTCGCCGCAACGTCTTCTTTGGCCGCTATGCGGGTCTATTTGTAGCACGGCGCGCCGTT
>JBCBCR010000195.1:0-5899 GCA_038530495.1 Pseudomonadota bacterium
CTGATCGCGCCTCGGAGAAATAGCCGCTTTCAGCGTTTTGCTCTCTTTCGGTCATCTCGGGTCTCTCACGGCTGTTTCACTTGGCAAGGATCTGCGACAGGACGCGCTGCATCTCGGCCTTGGGGTCGGCTGCCATCCCGTCATGGCGCCAGCACACGTGCTGATCCGGCCGTGTCAGAATGCACCCGGCATCACCCACCTCGCGGGCGCGGGCCCAGTCGCCGATATGGTCGACATATTGCTGCCGCGGGCCGATGACATGGGTGTTGAGCGGGATGCCGAACTCCGCGGCAACTTCGGCTGCGGCATCGGCCCAGGCCTGCCCGCCCAAACCGGTAAACAGCGCAAAAGCCCCCTGCCCGGCCAGATCCAGCGTCGAATGCTTGCCCCCGTCATGGTCAAACAGCCACGCATGCGGAATGCGCGCGCCGGGCCATGTCGTCGGCTGGTAATGCAGGTCGGCATCCAGGGCAAAGTCAGGCTCCATCTGCCCATCGGTGACAATCGCATCCGAGGCGTAGCGCTGGTTCATCTCGACCCCATGGGCGTCGAATTCGTACTTCTTGAACGCAATGGCCTCGCGCAGCGCCTCCCGCTGTGCCTCGGCGTCGGCATCCGTGCCGCAGCGTTTGTCCATATTGGCCTTGATGGTCTCGATATCGGTGCCGCCGGTCATGCCGAGAGCCTCGAAGATCGGGCCAAACTCGGCGATGGACTGGTTGGCGCGGGTCACGATCTGCTTGGCCACCGGCGCGCGTTCAGTGTTGTAGCTGTCGAGCAACCGCGCACCCGCTTGTCCCTTGGTCACGGCGGCCAGCTTCCACGCCAGATTGAACGCGTCCTGGATCGACGTGTTGGACCCCAATCCGTTCGACGGAGGATGCCGGTGCGCCGCGTCACCCATGATGAACACGCGACCGGACGACATCTTTTCGGCATAGGCGTTGTTGACGGTCCAGGTGTTGGCACTGATCAGGTCGATCTCAAGCTCGGGATCACCGACCAATTGCCGGGCCACCTGCGTGGCCATCGCCTCGTCCACCTGCGGGGCGGGTTCGTTGATGTCATAGCCCCAGACGATCAGCCATTCGTTCCAGGGCCGGACCATGCGCACCAGCCCCATGCCGATCCCGCCGACATTCGCACCGGGCTGCATCACCCAGTACAGCACCGATGGCCGGTGGGCGACGTATTTGCTGAGATCCGCCTTGAACAGGATGTTCATCGACCCGCCGACCCCCATGGCACCCGAAATCTCAAGCCCCTCGTTCTGCGCAACCAGCGAATTGCCGCCATCGGCGCCGACCAGATACTTGGACCGCACGGTGATCTCCTGACCCGACAACCGGTCAAGGCAGGTGGTCGTGACGCCCTCGGCGTCCTGTTCATGGCGCAGGTACTCGGTGCTCATCCGGGCCTGCGTGCCACGCGAACAGGCGGTCTTGAACAACAGCGGTTCCATGAACGTCTGCGGCAGGTCGTTCATGAACGTGGGGCTCGACAACAGATGCTCAGCCTTGGACAGCGGATGCGTGCCCCAGCTTTTCATGCGCCCGATCTCTTCGCCCGCTAGGCTTTCGCAAAAGACGTTCTCGCCCATCAGCTCCTGTGCCGAGGCGTGCATGTACGCCTCGTCCTCGACCTCGCGGCCCAGATCCCGCAGCACCTCCATGGTGCGCTGATTGGTGATGTGCGCGCGCGGCGTGTTGGCCAGCCAGCGGTAGCGATTGATGGCCATGTTCTCGACCCCGTATGTCGACAGCAACGCCGCCGTGGCCGAGCCCGCAGGACCGGTGCCGATGATAAGAACGTCAGTTGTGATGTCAGCCATATTAGTCCTCCGCTGGGTCGAGCTTGCCGCCGGTCAGCCTGCGGCGAATGGGAAAAAGTTGCAGTGACGTGCGCTCTGAAATCAGGCCCCACAGGCCACGCGGCGCGATCAGCATGATAACGATGGCCAGCACGCCCAGCGTCATCAGATACCAGCTGCCGAAATCCGACAGCAGCGATTGCAGCGCAAAGAACACGAGCACGCCGATGATCGGGCCTTCGATGGTGCCGATGCCGCCGATGACCACGATGAACAGGACAAACGCGGTCCAATCGGTGACCGAAAACGCCGCATCCGGCGAAATCCGCGCCTTTTGCATGTAGATCAGCCCACCGGCCAGCCCGGTGCCAAAAGCCGATGTCAGGAAGACCACCCATTTCATGCGTCCGGCATCGACACCGACCGATTTGGCGGCCTCGGTGTTGTCGCGCACCGCGGCCAGCGCCAACCCGCGACGGGTGCGCAGCAACCAGTAAATGCCGCCGATGGTGGCCAAAGCCAGCGCCAGCGCCAGCCAATAGGCCAGAATGTCCCGCGCCGCGGCACTGCGCACGCCAAAGAGGGCCTCAATCCCGTCGACAAACCACATCTCGCGCGTGGCCGACCGCGGCAGCGACGTGCCGGTACCACCGCCCAGCGATTTCCACTGCGCCACCAGCAGGCGGAACACTTCGGCGATCACCCAGGTGCCGATGGCGAAATAGGCGCCTTGCAGGCGGAACGCGAAAAAGGCTGTGGGCACCGCGATGATCAACGCGGCAATCCCGGCAAAAAGGATCGATATGACGGGATCCAATCCCATCAGGATCACCGCACCAAAAAGCGCGTAGGCGCCCATGCCGACAAAGGCCTGCTGGCCGATGCTGACCAGCCCGCCATACCCTGCGAGCAGATTCCAGAACTGCGCCAGCACCAGCATCGTCAGGATAAAGAACATGTCCTGGATCACTCCGCGCCCGGCAAAGGCTGGCAGCGCAATCAGAGCCACGACCAGCACCACAGCGCCGATGGCCGTGACGCCCGAGGCGCGGGTGCGGGTTTCGACAACATATGCCATCAGTCATTCGCCCTTGGGAAAAGCCCGCGTGGCCGCACCAGAAGCACCGCGAGAAACGCCAGATGCCCGGCCAGGATTTGCCATTCGGGGTTGATCGCGGCTCCGACCGTCTGCGCCACGCCGATGATGATGCCGCCAAACAGCGTGCCCCACAGCGACCCCAACCCGCCGATGATCACTGCCTCGAACGCATAAATCAGGCGCGCCGGACCGATATTGGGATCGAAATTCGCGCGCAGCCCCAGATAGAGCGCGGCGATCGTCACGATGATCAGCGCAATGCCTGTCGCCGTGGCAAAGATATTCGCCGGTTTGATCCCCATCAGGCTCGCCGTCACCGGATCGTCCGATGTGGCGCGAAATGCCCGACCCAGCGACGTGCGGTAAAACAGCTGGTTGAGCCCGACGATCACGGCGACCGCCGATGCAAAGGTCAACAGCGGCATGACCCCCAGATTGACCGGCCCCACCGCCACCGACGCGGTCGTCAACGCATCGGTCGGCAGGCGCTGGCTGTCGGCGGAAAACCCCTCGAGCAGCGCGTTTTGCAGCACGATCGACAGCCCGAATGTCACCAGCAGCGGCGGCAGGATGTCATCGCCCAGCGTCCGGTTGAGCAGGTATTTCTGCAAAAGCCAGCCAAACCCGAACATCGACGGCAGTGCCACGATCAACGCCACAAAGGGCGGCAATCCGAGGATCGTGACCAGCACGAGGATCAGGTAGGCGCCCATCACGATCAGATCGCCATGCGCCAGGTTCACCAGCCGCATGATCCCGAACACCAGACTCAGCCCCGCTGCAAAGAGCGCATAGAGTCCGCCCAGCAGTATGCCCTGCAACACCGTATCAACCCAGATCATGTCCGGGCCTCCGGCGCCAACATGCCCCGGTCCTGATCCCGGGCCTCATGGACTGGTGCGCGCACTATCATACCTTGGCTCCGAAATAGGCGTCATGGATGGCCTCGCGGCTCAGCTCATTCGGCGCGCCGGACAAGGTCACCCGCCCCTCCATCATGCAATAGACGCGGTCGGCCACGGCCATCGCCTGCCCGATGTCCTGTTCCACGACGATGATACTGGCGCCCGCGGCCTGAATGGCGGGAACGGCCTTGTAGATGTCCTTGATCACCACCGGCGCGAGGCCAAGGCTGATCTCGTCACACAGCAGCACGCGCGGGTTCGACATCAGCGCGCGGCCAATCGCGACCATCTGCTGCTGTCCGCCTGACAGCGCGGTGCCGGGATTGTTGCGCCGCTCCTTGAGGATCGGAAACAGGTCATAGACCGTCTCGAGCGTCCAGTGCCCCTCGTCCTTGCGGCCGTAGGTTCCGATCAGCAGGTTTTCCTCGACGCTTAGCGACGGGAACAGCTTGCGGCCCTCGGGCACCATGGCGACACCTTGCGCCATGACCTCGTCCGCGGGCAGATCGCCGATGCCGCGCCCGTCAAACCGCACCATGTCGGCCCGGTTGCGCAGCACGCCTGAAATGGACCGCATCAGCGTTGTCTTGCCCGCACCATTGGCGCCGATGATGGCGACGGTTTCGGCTGCGTTCAGGCTGATATCCACGCCAAAGAGCGCCTGAAAATCCCCGTAATTGGCGGTCAGCGCCAGTGTCTCCAACAGCGCCATCAGACGTCGATCCCCAGGTAGATTTCCTTGACCTTCTTCGAGGCCATGATCTCGTCCGGCGCACCGATGCCGATGACCTTGCCGAAATCCAGAACCAACAGCCGCTCCACCACCGAGGTAAGCGCGTGCAGCACATGTTCGATCCAGATGATGGTGACCCCTTGGGCGTGGATGTCCTTGATCGTGGCGATCAAAGACTGGCATTCGCCTTCGGTCAGACCGCCCGCGATTTCGTCCAAAAGCAGCAGCTTGGGTTCCGTCGCCATGGCGCGCGCCAGTTCCAACCGCTTGCGTTCCAGCAGGCTGAGCTGCCCTGCGGGCGTGTTGGCCCGACGCAGCAATTCGGTGCGCTCCAGCACATCGGCGCAGGCGTCCTGTACCTCGCGTTCGGACAGGTTGCGCCCATGCGTCGCCGCCACCAGCAGGTTTTCGAACACAGTGAGCTTTTCAAAGGGCTGCGGGATCTGGAAGGACCTGCCAATGCCGGTCAGGCACCGCTCCATCGCCGACACCCGGGTCACGTCACGCCCCTGAAAGTGGATCGCACCGGTATCCGCCGACAGGTTGCCGGTGATCAGGTTGAACAGCGTCGACTTGCCCGCGCCATTGGGCCCGATGATGCCCAGCGCCTGCCCTTGGGGCACCTCGAAACTGGCGTCATCGGTGACCTTCAAGGCACCAAAGCTCTTTGAAACATTTTGCAGGGCGAGCATCATCAGGCTGGCTTTCAAGCGTATGCGCGCCGCGGCATTGGGCTGCCGCAGCGCGCCTCTGGCTTAGCTGATCTCTTCCATCACACCCCCGGTGGGAATGTCCGGTTGAGCAGAGTTATCAACGATCACAAGGTCATAGCCCCCGCCGTCGGCCAGCCGCCACTGCCCGCCGACAAGCGGCGTCTTGGCCACGTTGGCCGCGGCAAAGGGTGGCAATCCGGCCCCATCAAAGGCGATCCGACCCACGACACTGTCCAGCGCGCTTGCGGCAATGGCTTCGGCGACCGCGTCACCGTCACCGGCATCGCCTGCCCGCCCCATCACGTCCGCGGCCATCTCAAAGAGCGCATGCACAAACCCGATCGGCTGCGTCCACTGGCGTCCGGTCGCCGCGGTAAAGGCTGCGGCCACGTCGCCCGCCGACTGCCCGGTGATCGACGACTTGAACGGATGGCTGGGGGACCACCACACTTCGGAGGACAGGTTGTGGCCCTGATCGCCCAACGCCTCGACCGCCTGCGGGAACAGGATCGCCTTGCCGATGCTGGCAACCTTGGGTGTGAACCCCTGCTGCTTGGCCTGCGTCCAGAACGTGGTGAAATCGGGCGGGATCGGCACGCCCGTCACGATCTCGCAATTGGCGGCCTTGAACGCGTTGAT
>JBCBCR010000196.1:0-5864 GCA_038530495.1 Pseudomonadota bacterium
TTCAGTATCTCTGCGCCTTTGACCGGCCCAAGGACTACGACTATTTCCAGATCACGGCGGGCCCGCAGACCTTGGCCGACCGGTACCGCACCCGCGGGCCATCGAAATCGCGCATCGAAACGCCGGTATCCCGCTACACCTCGGTCACGCCATGATCCCGCCAAAACCACCCAGCCGCCCAGACAAAGTCTCGCTGTGGCGCTACATGCAGCTCTTTCGCGCGGACATCCTTTCGGCGCAACCCGCACGGCTCTATCGCGCGTGGATGGCCGAATTTCGCACGCCGTTCTTTCGCAGCTACCTGACGAACCAGCCGGATCTGGTCAAAACCGTTCTCAAGGATCGCCCGCGCGACTTTCCCAAATCCGATCGGGTGAGCGAGGGGCTGCGCCCGCTCCTTGGCAACTCGGTGTTTCTGACCAACGGCCCGGTCTGGGAACGCCAGCGCCGCATCATCGATCCCGCGTTCGAAGGCGGTCGCCTGCGCGAGACGTTTCCGGCCATGTGGGATGCCAGCGAGGCCGCCGCCGCGCGCCTGCCCGTGGGCGAGACCGAGATCGAGGCGCACACGAGCCACGCGGCTGCTGACGTCATCTTTCGCACGCTGTTTTCGCTGCCCATCGAGGACGCGCTTGCGGAAGAGGTGTTCGAGGCCTTTCGCGCCTATCAGCGCAGCCAACCTATCCTGAACCTTGCCGCGTTCCTGCCATTGCCACGTTGGATGCCGCGCGGGTTCCGACGTGAGACCAAACAGCAGGCGCAGCTGATCCGGTCGCTCATCGCGCAGCTGGTCGACCGGCGGGCTGCCGAGATTGCCGCGGGCACGGCCCCGGATGATCTGGCGACCAAGATCATGACAACCGCCGATCCCGAAACAGGCGAA
Organism: Pseudomonadota bacterium; assembly: GCA_038530495.1. Lineage (GTDB taxonomy): Bacteria > Pseudomonadota > Alphaproteobacteria > Rhodobacterales > Rhodobacteraceae > Tateyamaria. The sequence goes on from JBCBCR010000196.1 coordinate 884, forward strand.
ACCTTCACGCCCGAAGAGATGGTCGATCAGGTCGCCATCTTCTTTCTCGCGGGGCATGAAACCAGCGCATCGGCGCTGGCTTGGGCGCTGTACCTGCTTGCGGCCTTTCCAGACTGGCAGGACAAGGTCGCCGCAGAAGCGCAGGCGCTGGATGCATGTGACTTCTCGGTGATGTCGCGCCTGCCAACGACGCGCGATGTATTCCGCGAGGCGCTGCGGCTCTATCCTCCGGTGCCGATGATGGTGCGCGAAACCAAATGTCCCGAGCAATTTCGTGACCGCAACATCAAGACCGGCGCGCAAGTGGTGCTGAGCCCATGGCACCTGCACCGGCACACGCGGCTGTGGGACCAGCCAGATGATTTTGATCCGGGCCGGTGGAAGACCGAGAACGGAAAATCCTGTATGCGGGACGCGTTCATTCCGTTTTCCGCGGGCCCGCGCGTCTGTACAGGCGCAGGCTTTGCAATGGTCGAAGGGCCGCTTATCCTCGCGCGTCTGTGCCGTGATTTCGCGTTTGAGCCGGTGCCGAACCGCATTCCGGTCCCGGTGGCCCACCTGACCGTGCGCGCGCGCGACGGCATATGGTTAAAAATCTCTGACAGGCAGCGCTAACAGCATTTGCCGCGCGCCGTGCGTACGATACGACGGGTGAAACGTCACAGACAGGAGAGCCCGATGCCCGATTTCGATAAGATGCGCAGCCAGATGGAAACAGGCGCGGGCTTCATTGCGGCGCTGGATCAGTCGGGCGGTTCCACGCCCAAGGCGCTGGCGCTCTACGGGGTGGATGCGGGCGATTACGACGGCGAAGATGCCATGTTCGCCGAAATCCAGAAGATGCGCGCGCGGATCATCCAAAGCCCTGATTTTTCCGACAAAAAGGTGATCGGCGCGATCCTGTTTGAAAAGACCCTGCACGAACAGATCGATGCGACGCCGGTGCCCACGCACCTGTGGGACAACAAGGGCGTGGTGCCGTTTCTGAAGATCGACAAGGGGCTTGAGGACGAAGCGCGCGGGGCGCAGGTGCTGAAACCCATTCCCGGCCTCGCCACGACGTTGGCGGCTGCGCGCGAGATGGGCATCTTCGGGACCAAGGAACGTTCTGTCATTCACACTGCGGATGCAGATGGCATTGCAGCGGTGGTCGACAACCAGATGGATGTGGCCAGCGAGGTGATTACCGCGGGTATGGTCCCGATCATCGAACCCGAGGTGAACATCCATTCCGACAGCAAACGCGCGGCAGAGGACATGTTGGTCGCCGCACTGCTGGACCGGATCAACGGCCTAGCGGATGGGCAGGATGTGATGCTCAAGCTCACGTTGCCGGATGTGGCGGGGCTGTACGATGTTCTGGCCGATCATCCGCGCGTTCTGCGCGTGGTGGCGCTGTCGGGTGGGTATTCGACCGCGGTGGCCAGCGAAAAGCTGGCGCAGAACCACAAGATGATCGCCAGCTTCAGCCGGGCCCTGACCGAAGGGTTGAAGCGTGACATGAGTGATGCAGAGTTTCTCTCGGCGCTGGGGTCAAACATCGACACGATCCACCGCGCCTCGATCGCCTGACCGGAATTCTAGACGAGGAGCAGCACAGGTTCGCTGTGACAGAACACGGTGATCTGGCCCGCGTTCTTCATCGCGCGAAACCCGCGACTTTTAAGCAGGTGACTGTCGGCAGTCAATACTGAGCGGGCAAAGGCGGCGGGCATGCACGCAGCGTCGCGCGACCAGGTTAATCTTTCATGAACCGACGCAGCACATAAACGCGGATCGCCGAAGCAAGACCCACATCCGCGCCGCGGTCCACATCAATTTCGGCAGCCAAGGCATTGATTGTCTTGCCATCCGCCTTGGCGATTTGACAAAAGGCGCGCCAAAATTCCGGCTCCAGCGAAACGCTGGTCCTGTGACCCTTAAGGGTAAGCGAGTGTTTTTGCGGTCGTGTGTTCACTGTTCCGGTAGAAACCGACGCGCGGGGTCCAGTTTCCCCACACGTTCATAGGTGTTCAAAAGTCGCGCCAGCGCGCCTTGATCTGCCGCCAAATAACGGCGCGCGCGACGCAATGCTCGAATGCGGGCTTTGGGATTATGCATCGTAACATACCTGCTTGAAAAAGCTCCAATACCCACACGTATGCCCCGGCATTATGGCTTTTGCGGGTCCTTCCCAGAGCCTTTGGGCGGCGATGACAGGGCTTTTTCGTCGTGCGCACGCGTCACGCGGGAAATTTCCCGCTGGGCGCGTTCTTTGGCCGCTTTCGGCAATCCGTATATCACGGCGTTCTCATCGGCCCGCGCTTTTTTGTCTGCGCGGGCACGGGCCTTGCGGACCTTGTTGAGGTTGATCGGCGTGCTCACTTGGGTCCGATCATGTTTTCGGGGCGTACGACTTCGTTGAACCGGTCTTCGGTCACAAAACCGAGGCGCACCGCCTCTTCTATCAAGGTGGTGCCGTTCTTGTGCGCGGTCTTGGCAACGGTGGTGGCGTTGTCATAGCCGATTTCGGGCGCCAGTGCTGTGACCAGCATCAGCGACTCGCGCATCAGCTTGTCGATGCGCACCTCGTCGGCCTGCAGGCCATCGACGAGGTTGTCGGTGAACGCGACCGACGCGTCGCCCAGAAGCTGCATGGATTGCAGCACGTTATAGGCCATCATGGGCTTGTAGACGTTCAGCTCAAAGTGCCCCTGGCTCCCGGCAAAGCCCACGGCGGCGTCATTGCCCATCACGTGTGCGCAGACCTGCGTCAGCGCCTCGCACTGGGTCGGGTTGACCTTGCCCGGCATGATCGACGAGCCCGGCTCGTTCTCGGGCAGCACCAGCTCGCCCAGACCGCAGCGGGGGCCGGAACCAAGCAGGCGGATGTCGTTGGCGATCTTGAACAGCGATGCCGCCACGGTTTTCAGCGCGCCCGACATTTCGACCATGGCGTCATGGGCGGCGAGCGCTTCGAACTTGTTCGGCGCGGTAACAAAGGGCAGGCCGGTGATGTCGGCCATGTGGGCTGCCACTGCTTCAGCCCAGCCGTGTTTCGTATTCAGGCCGGTGCCCACGGCGGTGCCACCTTGGGCCAGTTCGTAAATGCGCGGCAGGGCGGCCTCAACCCGGGCGATGCCCATCGCGACCTGATGGGTGTAGCCTGAGAACTCCTGGCCCAGGGTCAGGGGCGTGGCGTCCTGCGTGTGGGTGCGTCCGATCTTGATGATGTCCTTGAACGCTTCCGCCTTGGCCTCGAGTGCGGCGTGCAGCTTGCGCAAGCCGGGCAGCAGCACGTCCCGCGCGGTCATCGCGGTCGACACGTGCATGGCGGTGGGGAACGTGTCGTTGGACGACTGGCCCATATTGCAGTGATCGTTGGGGTGCACGGGATCCTTGGACCCCATCACGCCGCCCAAGATTTCAATGGCACGGTTGGCGATGACCTCGTTGGCGTTCATGTTCGACTGGGTGCCCGACCCGGTCTGCCAGACCACCAGTGGAAAGTTGTCATCGAGCTTGCCGTCGATCACTTCGCCTGCCGCGTCGATGATCGCATCGGCCAAGCGCGCGTCCAATCCGCCTTGCGCCTTGTTCTGCATGGCACAGGCCTTCTTGATCACCCCCAGTGCGCGCACCACCGCCACGGGCTGCTTTTCCCAGCCAATGGGAAAGTTCATGATCGACCGCTGCGTTTGCGCGCCCCAGTACTTGTCTGCGGGGACCTCGAGGGGGCCAAAGCTGTCGGTTTCGGTGCGGGTGTCGGCCATGAGGCTCTCCAAGGTAGACGTCATCGGAACGGCCCCGGTGTACAATTGTGTGCACCGCGTCACAAGCGCGTGCGCCGCGCCATATGCAGACAAATCAGCGCAAGTCACGGGAATTCTGGCGCGCGGCGCCCCGACTGCTTATATCTAGATCAACACGTCAGAGCCGAGGAGACGCTTGATGCCCCGCATAGCCTTGCCGATGCAGACCATGACATTGGCCGCAGCACTGGTGCTTGCCTTTGTCCAATGGGCGCAAGCGGATGTGTCGCGTTTTGTCGGCAGCTACCAGGGCTCGGCCGAAGTGATCGCTGCTGATGGCACAAAAATCCCGCGCGACATGTCGGTGAAAATCAAGGAAACGCGCGACGCGTTCGAGGTAACGTGGACGTCGGTCACCTATCGCCCCGATGGCCGCGCCAAGGAGAAATCCTATACCATTGCTTTCGTGCCCACCGACCGGCCCGGCGTCTATGCCGCCGCCCAGCAAAAGAACGTGTTCGGGCATGCGGTCCAGCTCGACCCGATGAAGGGCGAGCCTTATGTCTGGTCGCAGCTTCTGGGCGATACGCTGTCGGTTTATTCGTTGTTTGTCAGTGAGATCGGCGGCTACAGCCTGCAGCAATATGATCGCACGCTGGCAGATGGCGGGCTGCAATTGCGGTTCCAGAACATCCGCAACGGCAATATCGCCCGCGCGGTCGAGACGTTCCTCGCGCGCGTCGAATAACGCCTATTTGCGAAAACTGTCGAGAGAGACGACATCCGCGGGCTTGGCCTCTTTCGGCGTGTCGCTGGCGTCTTCGTCCTTTTTGACCGGCGCGGGCACCGGTTTTGGCACGATTTCGGCTGCTGTCTCCCCATCCTCGCCCTGCTGGGTTTCGAACCGCAAGCCAAACTCGACCGATGGGTCCACGAACGTCTTGATCGCGTCGTACGGGATATAAAGCGGCTCGGGCGCATCGCCGAAATTCAGTGTAACAGCAAAGCCTTCGTCGCCGACATCAAGGTTGTCGAACCAGTGCTGCATGACCACCGTCATCTCGCCCGGATATCGGTCGCTTAGCCAGTCGGCCAGCTCTGCATCGGGGTGGCTGGTGTCGAACGTGATGAAAAAGTGGTGCGCGCCCGGCAGACCGTTTGCGGCGACGTCGTCCAGTACCTTTCGGATCAGGCCACGCATCGCCTCGTGCATCAGGTTGCCGTAATCGATCCTGCGCGTCATTCCTGTC
>JBCBCR010000197.1:0-5854 GCA_038530495.1 Pseudomonadota bacterium
CACTATTCACGCCCGTATTGTGCAAATTTGATTCTCACACATTGCGCAAAACGAATTTAATAACCCCTCTAATGACCACCGACTGTATCGCGTAACACGCCGCACAAACTCAAGTGCCTCAGATTCGCAGATCAACGATTCTGGATACGAAATAAAACCGGTCGGCGGATTATTGCCCGTGAGCGCAAACACCCGCACACGGCCATCACAGCCCAACCGGGCTTCACGTAACGTCAAAAAAATACTTTTGCGTGTATTTTCAAGGGGATACATTATAACATTTGCCGCTTTTCGCACCTCATCGGCGGAAATCCGACAGGGGTAATATTAGGTAGATACAGACACTTAGCGCTATGCAACTGACTGGGTATCGCCCTGGGCCATGCCACTGACCTGCACCACCCATGCGAGAATAAACATTGCCAATGCAGCCCCCGCTGCAATCGTTCGGAGGAATACATGCAAGCTGATCCGTATATCCAGTCCGTCGTAATTGCCGACAGTCACGCCATCATTCGCGAAGGAATTCGTGACCGCCTTGAGACGCAATCTGACATGTCCGTCGTGGCCGAAGCCTGGGATGGATATTCCGCGCTCAAGGCCTGTCGCGAATTCACGCCCGACATATTTTTGATGGACTTTACAATTACGCGCCCTTCGGGTCGCGAGCTATTGGGAAAGGTTCGTCATTCCTGCCCAAATACAAAAATAATTGTGCTGTGTTCGGAAATGAAAGTGTCGAATGCATTCTTCTGCTTTTCAAAGGGCGCCTTCGCATTCATGCCCAAGCAGGCCTCCGGCTCCGACTTTGTCAACGCGGTCGCTGCGGCGTCGCGGGGGTTTTCCTACATGCCCAACGACTTTGTGTCCGAATTCCTCGAAACCCGGCGCAATCTGACGCGGTCGGGCAATATCTTTGGCCTCTCCCCGCGCGAGCTTGAGATCGTTGACAGCTGCATGCAGGGCAAATCGACCAAGGACATCGCCGAGGCGTGCAACATCTCGGTGCGCACCGTGGAGACGCACAAGAACAACATCTACCGCAAAACCTCGTGTCGCAGTCTCGAAGATCTGACCGCCATTTTCGCGCCGCAAGCCTGCTGAGCGTCCGTGCCCTCTTTGATCCGAGACCCCAATGACAACTTCCATCGACATAGACAGCCTTGATCGTCTGATCAGCAATGCCGGGCTTGGGTCCTTTGAACTGGTCCACTCCCGGCCTGCGCCCGCCCCCCGCGCGCCTGTCGCCAAGCCGCATCTGCGGCGGGTGTCACAGGATTTCCTGCTGGATCTCAATCTGGCCGGGCGCCGCGTGATACAGGCCATAACCGACCTCGTACACAGCGACAAAGGGCGCGCAGCGCTGATGACCGCATTGGACGGGCAGGCCGCCGACACCCGGACGCCCGAGGCGACGCAGGCCCTGACCGATCTGCTCTTGCGCTTTGTCGGTGGCGACACAACGCTCCAGTTCCTCCCCGCGGTGAACTCCCCTGCGCCAGAAATGGCAGGGGGAGTTCATTCGTTGCCCCTGGGGTGTACCTGCGCCCTGGGCGCAGATCTGGATACCGTCTTTGCCTCTGCTGATCTGGGCTTTCGCGATCTGTTTCAGGTCACCCAGACCGCCGCGATCAAGGCGCTGATCCTGCAGGCCGAGCCGTTGGGCCTGCTGCAGGATCCGGTCACCGCCTTCATCGAAATCGCAACGCTCTTGGGCAGCGACACCGCCGACCCCAGCCAGGACGCGACGCTGGATACGATCACACTGGGCGCACCAGACGGGCCGCGCACCGGCTACGGCACCAGCTTTGTGCAAGATACGTAGCCGCACTGCGTATCGCGCCCGCTGGTTTGGGTGCCCATAACCATCCGCCGCAGTGGGCCAACCACGCACACTGCGCCCCATACCCCGCCTGCGGCTATGCCGCGCGCAGGCATCGCAAAAGGGATCACCATGACACCGCTGATCAGGATCACTGCCGCTTTGGTCATGATGCTGGCCGTCGCCGCCTGCAAGGAAACGGTCCACGCCGACCTGACCGAACGCGAAGCCAACGAAATCGTCGCCGTGCTCTATGCCGAAGGGATCTCGGCTTCCAAGGAACCGCTGAAGAAAGGGCTCTATGCCATTTCGGTGGCCAAACCCGACTTTGGCGTGGCCCTGTCGGTGCTGACCAAGGCCGGTCTGCCCCGGCAAAGCTTTGACACCATCGGCGACGTCTTTCCCGATGACAGCGTCGTGGGCACCGCGTTCGAGGAACGCGCCCGCTTCTCCTTTGCACTCAGCCAGGAACTGGCCCGCACCCTAACCGAGGTCGAAGGCGTCCAGCACGCCCGCGTGCACGTCGTGATCCCCGAAAAGGGCCGCTTTGCCGACAAGGTGCCCCCGGCCAAGGCCGCGCTCGCGATCTATCACAAGCCCGAGTTCGACCGCGTCCTGCACGTGCCACAAATCAAGAAACTGGTCGCCTTTTCCGTGCCCAACCTCGCCTATGACGATGTGTCGGTGTCGCTGTTCCCGGCCGGTGCCTTGTCCGACACCACATTGCTGCCTGTCGCCCCCAACGGGTCGGCCATCGCCGCCAGCGCCGGCCTGGCCACCGGCTTCGTCAACATGGACAACGATCTGATCAGTATCCTGCTGATCGCGCTGGCGCTGCTGACGGGGCTGTTTTTCCTGGTCCGGCTGCTGCACGGGCTGTGGTCCTTTGTGGTCCGGGGGGTGTCCGATGCAAACTGATGCCCAACTGATCGCCCAAGCGTTCCCCGACCTCGATGCCGTCACCGATGAGGCGCGGGCCAGCTGGGCCCCTGCCCTGCACGACACCGCCCTGCGCGACGAAATCTGCGCCACGCCGAAACTGGCGGCGTGGATGCTGGCCGACCTGCTGGCCGAAGCGGTCAGCGATCTTCCGGACGAACCCGAAACCAACGCCGATCTGCTGCTGACGCTGCAACAGCTGCTGACCTGTGACACCGACCGCGTGGCCACCTGCGCGGGGCTGGTGTGGCACGCCAATCAATTGGCGCGGCTGGTCAGCACCAATGCCCTCGCGCTGCCCACCATCGGCTGGGACACCGGCGATGTCCGCTTTGCCTTGCGCCACCGTGGCCGCGGCATGGCGCCAGAGGTCAGCGACACCAGCTTTGTCGACGCGGTTGCGCGCAGCGGTACGGCCTGTCTGGCCGCCTGGATCGCGCAGGCGCCGGAGCGTCTGCGTGCGACGCTGCGCCTGTCGGCCTCGCCGCTGGGCGACGCCTGCCGCGCGGCGGCGGGCACAACCGTGGCCCCGCTGATCCTGAGCCAGCCCGCCGATCCCGCCCCGGCACCGCGCCGTCGCCTGTTGCCGCGCCTGTCGCGCACACCCGCTGCCACACCCGCGCCCGAGGCACTGCCCCAGCACGACAAGGCCAGCCTGATCCCCTTGTGCCTCGCCCATGTGGAGGCGCAGGCATGAACATGATCGCCCCGCCCGTCCGGACCCGGCCCACCTTTGTTGTGCTGCCCGCCGCCGAGGCGCAGAGCTTTCTGCAAGACCACTCCAAACGCGCCTTTGAAACCCAAAAGGCCGAGGACATCCTGGCCCGAGCCGAACGGCGCGCCGACGACATCATCGGCTTTGCCACCATCCAGGCAGAGCGCATGACCAAGGCCGCGCAATCCGCCGTGGCCGCCATGGAACAGCGCATCGCCGCCGAAGCCGAAGAGACCGCCGAGCGCACCGCCGCGCTGCTGGAAACCAAACAGCAAGCGATCGAGGCGCTGTCGGCCATGGAACAGGTCACCGCAATCGCCGCTGATTACGCACAGCTCGACAGCTGGATCACCGACACCGTGCTGTCGGCCGTGCGCAGCATCGTCGCCGACATGGCACCGCAGGACCGCTGCACCGGCCAGATCCGCGCAGCACTCGCCCGGACCAAGGACCGGTGGAACCTCGTTTTGTCCTGCCATCCCGACGATTACCCCATGACCCTCGCCGCCGTGGCCCAGGGCAATTTCGAAGACGCGATCACCAACGTGATCTGTGACGCCACCGTCGCACCGGGCGTGTGCTATCTGAAATCGGCGACAGACCATGTCGAACTGAACATGCCCGTCCAACTCGAGGCGCTGCACGCCGAAATCGCAGCCTCCCTGCACCAGACCGGGGACAGCCATGCGCCCTGATCAGCGTCACCGCCATGGATTTGCAGAACCCGACCGCGCGGCGCTTGGCCCGCGCCGCACCCCGACCCGGGGGGCCCGCGGATGAGCGCCCGGCAGATCTTTCACAAGCTCGAGCAGATTTATCTGCGGCGCAAAAAGATCGAGGCCGCGCGCAAATCCGCGCTCGACCGCCAGCTGGCCGCGCAGGATCGCACCATAGCCACGCTCGAACTGCAGCGCACCGAAATGCACAAGACCCACGCCGCCGAGATCGCAACCGTGCTGCAAAGCGCGGAAACCGCGCTGCATTACAACACGATGCTGTCAGCCCTGGCGGCCAAGAAAGTGCGCCAGCACGACGAGATGGCGCTGTTGCGCTATGACACGCTGCGCCGCCGCGAGATGCGCGACCAAACCGCCGAAGAGGCCGCGTCGCAGCGCGACCTGACCCGCAACGCCACCCGGCAAGCCGAAAAGATCAAACTGTTGCGCGCGCGCGAGACCGCGGCCGATGAGGCCCGCCGCGAGGTTGCCGAGGAAGAGGAAACCGCCGAAGCACAGTCCAGCAAGGCGCAGCGGCGCAAGGCGGCCCCCCATGCGTGACGATTGGACCCCCACACCGCTGTCGCTGGCCAGCCTGTTTGAACAGCCCCTGCCCGCAGCCGACCGCGACGGGATCGGCACCTACAACCAAGTGGTGCGCGGCACCCATCTGGCCGACATGCAGGCCGGACCATTGCAGGTGTCGTGCCGCATCTCTGCCCTGCCCCGCACCGGCCCGCCGCCCAGCTGGCGGATCAGCGCCGCGCTGGCGGATCAGCGGCTGACACTGGATTGCGGCAGCGATGTCTTTGCCCTGCTCTTTGGTGACAGCATCGACCTGCCAGCCTGCACCGCGCGCGACCTGCGGGTGCTTGTGCATCTGCTGTGCGCGCGGGTGGGCGGTGCGCTGGACGGGCTGGTGGGCGACCGCGCCGCGCTGGATGTGGCCCCCTACCCGGCGGATGCCACCCCGCGTTTGACCGTGGGCATCGACCTGCACGTGGCCGGGCGCGCTGCCCCGGCCCGCGTCGATGTTGGCGGTGATCTGGCGCTGCTCTTGCCGCTGGTGCAACACGCGCCGTCCGTCGCCACGCCAAAGCTGTCGGACCAGATCCGGCTGACCTGCCGCGCGGTGTCGACCACCTTTGGCGCCGTGCAATCCCCGCTGCCGACCCTTGCGCGCGGCGATCTGATCTTTCTCGACGCGATGCGCCCCGAGGGCCTGTTCACGCTGCACGCCGCTGGCCGCCCGCTGGTCCGTCTGACCCTGAAACGCGGCAAGCTGACCGTTGTCCCCCCACCCCAAGAAGGAGACCACACCATGGACCACGCCGCCGCACCTCCGGCCTCGGAGCCGACCCCCGAACAGGCCGCCACCCCAGAGGCTGACACAGCCGGCATGACCAGTGACATGACCCTCGAGGTCGGCGACTGGCCCATGTCGCTCGAGGCGATCGACAGCCTGACCCCCGGCACCGTGCTCGACATCGGCGCGGTCGACACCAACGCGGTCAAGATCCGGCTCAATGGCGATATCGTCGCCACCGGCGCGCTGATCGACCTGGGCACCGGCATGGGCGTTCAGATCCGGTCGCTGATCTGACGATGGAAAACAGCATCGACACCATCGGGCCGCTGTTCACGCTGTTCCTGATCCCGTTC